>JASFKY010000008.1:0-32073 GCA_050118395.1 Myxococcales bacterium
CGTAGTAGCCCGCACACGCGAAAAGGAAGTTGCATTCGAAGCGCAGCGCTTGTCCTGTCTCCTCGTTGTCGGCCCACACGGTCCATTTCGCATCGGGCGACGACCATGATGCACGCGTGACCTTCAGGCCGTAGCGGATCCGTTCGTCGATTCCGTACGCCTCGGCGGTCTCGCGAAGATACCGGAGGATGGCATCTCCACTGGCGACGACCTCCGACTGCTTCCATGGGCGAAACGAGTAGCCGAAGGTGTACATGTCCGAGTCGGAGCGAATGCCGGGATAGCGGAAGAGATCCCACGTGCCACCCAGGTTCTGCCGACGTTCGACGATCAGGAACGTTTTGTCGGGGAGCTCGTCTTGGAGGTGGTATGCGGCGCCGATGCCGGAAATCCCGGCTCCCACGATGAGCACGTCCACCTGTATCGCAGTTTGCATTCCCGCTCTGAGATCTAGCTCCAAGCCGTGCGAAGCCGCTCTTTCCACTCCTCGACGAGCCGGGAGTCATCGATGGCCCAGGGGTGGAAACCGGGCTTCAGCAGGGCCAGGTAGTGGGGAAGCACGCTCATGATCAGGCCCCGTTGACCGAGCAGGTATCGCGCCATTTCCTTGCGCTCGCTCCAGCTCGGCTGGTGGCCGAGCTCGCGCAAGAGCATGCGTTGGAATTCGCGGATGCCCAACGGGAAGAACACCAACTGGATCAGCAGCTGGCGGCGAAGCCGGTTGCGATCGCCGACGCACTCCTCGTAGACGTCGAAGGCGACGGACTTGTGCTCGATTTCCTCGATTGCATGCCAAAGCAGCAGCTCCCGAACCGACTGAGGCAGAGAGTCGAGCTCTTCGGGGCGGGTGAGCGCAAAATGCGCCATGACGGCCGTGATGTGCTCCAGCACCACCGTGGTGGCGAGGCGGTCTTCGGCCGAATGATCACGGGCCCACTGCTGCTCGATCTCTTCGAGCTCGGCCGAAACCCGCGTGGCTGCGTAGCCGAGACGATCGAAGGCTTCGTTCAGCATCCGGTGCTGGAGCGAATGCTGCCCCTCTTGCGCCGTGAAGTCTTTGACGTCTGCAACGAGCTTCGGGTCGCGCACCCGATCCATGAATAGGCGCACCGACTGGATGAACTCCTTTTCGCCGGGCGGAAAGGAGCTCGACAAAGCAACGACGAACGCGCTCTTCAAGCCGTTGCCGCCGAAAAAGAAACGCTCCGTCAGGTCGGCGAAGTCCCACGTCGGCCGGCGGGGAATGATCGAGATCCGGGATTTCGAAGGCGTGGTGGAGCTGGTGGTACGGGTCTGCACGGAACGGGATTCTTCTAGCGCGCAGGTGCCGTCGATGCCACGCGCGGGCGCTCCCATTGGGTGCATACGGCCACGATCCGCGGTCAGGCCCGGTCTGAGCCTTGGCACCTCGTGCCCGCCGGGATCGGCCCCGCTCCCCACCGAGCACTTGCAGCGATCGAAAACTTTTGCTTCATACCCGTCCATGGCCGACTTTGGCACCTCCGACATCCACAATGTTCTTCTCGCCGGCTCACGCTCGAGCGGCAAAACGACGCTCGCCGAGGCGCTTCTGTTCCATGCTGGTGAAATCAGTCGCCAGGGGAGCGTCGAGGCCGGCACCGCGACCAGCGACTTCGAAAAAGAAGAGCAGGCGCACCACTACTCGATCTATTCGACGCTCTTGCATCTCACACATCAGGGCAAGCGCATCAATCTCGTCGATCTGCCGGGGGCGCCCGACTTCATCGGTCAAGCGATCGCCTGTCTTCCTGCGGCCGAGACGATGGTCCTGGTGATGGATCCCGAAGCAGGAATCGAAAGCATGAGCCGGCGGTTGATGAAGCTTGCGCGAGATCTCGACCTGCCGGTGGCCATCGTGGTCAGCCACATCGGCGATGGGGTCGGCCGCCTGGGAGCGTTTCTCGGCGAGCTCAAAGAAGCATTCGGACGCGGTTGCCTTCCCATCAATCTTCCAACGGGGAAGGGATCGGGAGTCCTCGATTGTTTGTTGAACGGGGAGGGGGAGAGCGACCTGGGTCCCGTCACCGGCTTTCATACCGAGCTCTTGGATCAAATCGTCGAGATCGATGACGAGCTCATGGAAAGGTACCTGGAGGGCGAAGAACCGAACTACGAAGCTCTTCACGAGCCATTCGAGCGGGCGATGGACGAGCGTCACGTGATCCCCGTTTGCTTCACCGATGCGCTCAGCGGCGCCGGGGTGGAGGCCCTGCTCGACATCATCGTCCGGCACTTCCCGAGCCCGCCCGAGGGCAATGCGCGTCCGTTCTTCGTCGGGGAGGGGGAAAACGAAGCTCCGTTCAACTATTCGGACGATCCGAGCAAAACCCTTCTTGCGCGTGTGTTCCACGTGACCACCGACCCATATCTCGGCAAGCTCTGCTTTTTTCGGGTCTACCAGGGCACCGTCAAACCCGGGGATCAGGTCTTGATCGGCGATGGAAAGAAGCCGATTCGGTTGAGCCATCTCTTTCAGACGCAAGGGAAGCAACGCACGGCAGCGCACGAAATCATCGCGGGCGACATGGGCGCGATCGCGAAGGTAGACGAGCTACACCTCGGCGACGTCCTTCATGACGACCATGCGCTCGACTACGTTCATCACAAAGCGTTGCCATACCCCACTCCCTTGCATGCCCTTGCCGTCATCCCCAAGACCCGAGGCGACGAAACCAAAATCGCGGAGGTCCTTGCCCGCATCCGCGAGGAAGATCCGACATTCGACGCGCATTTCGATGCAGAAACGAACGAGCTGGTCATCAGTGGTCTGGGCGAACTGCATCTGGGCTTGGTGATCGAGCGAATTACGAATCAAGGGGTCGACGTCGAGACCAAGCCTCCAAAGATTGCCTATCACGAGACGATCTTGGGACAGGCCGAGGGTCACTATCGGCACAAGAAGCAAAGCGGCGGCGCCGGACAGTTCGCGGAGGTGTTTCTGCGAATCGAGCCCCTCGATCGGGGCGGTGGATTCGAGTTCGTCGACAAGGTCGTCGGCGGAGCCATACCCAAGGGCTTCATGGCCGCCATCGAGAAGGGCATTCGCGACATCATGCGCAAAGGGATCGTCGCTGGCTATCCGATCGAGGACGTGCGGGTCACCGTGTACGACGGGAAGACCCACTCGGTCGACAGCAAGGAGATCGCCTTCAAGACGGCTGGCAAGTTCGCCTTCAAAGATGCATTTCTCAAAGCCAACCCTCAGATTCTCGAACCCATCGTCAATATCGAGGTGACGACACCCGAGGACACGGTGGGGTCGATCACGGGTGATTTGGCAAGCCGTCGTGGCAGGGTCTTCGGGACCGATGTGATGACGAGCGGCAGAGCCATGGTGAAGGCCTCGGTTCCGCTCGCAGACATGATCGACTACGAGCCCGCGCTCAAGGGCATGACCAAAGGGCGCGGCAGCTACACGATGGAGCTCAGCCACTACGACACCGTGCCCGAGCGCATCGCCCAAGACCTCGTCACCGCATTCAACAAATAGGGGACACGCTCGGCTTCGCGTCGTCACGCGAGTGCTTCCGCGCCGACGGTGTTTCACAGCCAACGATGGCTGGCGCCTCATGGACGAGATCATCGTCTTCGAGGGAGTGGACCATGAAGAGCGCGAAATCGATCCGACGCGTGAGATTGCTTTCCAGGATGGGATCACCGACGTGCCCGCTCCACACCGGCAAACCCTGGCTTTCTCCCTCCTCGAGGTCGCTACCACGTACGACCGTCCACCGGGTGTCGCTTTCGAAGATGCGGCGACACGCCTCCACCTGGTCATCGAGATCGGCAAAGCGGGCGAGTCTCGCCAGAAAGCCGAAGAGTTTGACGAATGCCTTCAAGCGCCAGCTGTACACGTCCCGGCCGTCCTTGGTGATGTGCCAGCCGCAAGAAAACACGAGGCGTGCATCCGGTGGCGCGTAATCGAGCACCGCCTGAGCCGTGCCGGTCGAGTATTGCTGCACACCCCACGGCACGAGAACGACTAGTACCCCATCACAACCTGCGACAGCCTTCTTGATCACCTCTCGATCATTCGTCGCGCCGGGCACGATCGAGATGCGATCCGCGAACCGATCGAGCTTACCGACGCTTTGCGCACGGCACACGCCAACCACCTCGTACCCACGGTCGAGCGAATGCTGCACCATGTACTGCCCCAACTTGCCGGACGCCCCGACGATACAAACCTTCTTGATGGTCATTGGTGATCGAGTGTCATGGAGGCCCAAAGGCTTGGTTGCTGAACGGGTTCTGGGTGGGACGCTGCACGACGTTGAAGCCAAAGTTCGTGGCATCGTGGCAGCTATTGCATCCGTTGGTTAGATCATCGAAAGCGCCTTCGAAGCGCCTCGAATCCTCCGCCTCGATAGTGGCCCCGAGCGCGTCCATGGGGCCATCGATCATCTCCGGCACGATCTGCTCGAGTGGGACCGGGGCGCCCTCGTGCGTCGGGTGAAACCTCACGACGTCGGTGAATCCCTCCCGAAGCTCCTTGAGCTCGTAGGCCGCCAGCTTCCAGTTCCCGGCCTGCCCGGCAAACCAGAGCTTGCTGTGCCGCATCTGCTGCAGAGTCATGATTTCGCCAAGCCCTGGAGTGTAGGGCTGGCGTGACTCGCGGCTGCACCCCATCACGAGAGTTCCTATCAATGCAAGGAACAACGCCATCTTCGCTGGTCGGACCGTAGGCATCATTTCGTACCCATAGCACTCATCGAGCGCAGCCCCGAGCGGGCGAAGCTCACCCACGACGCCCCGGTCGTAGCGGTTGTGCTCGAGGCTCGAGCGCTTCGCCAACCGCATATCCTCGGTGAAAAAAGTAAGGGTGGAGCGCGTCCCCGTCGGCATGATATGAAGCACACGTATGCGTACCATTTTCTTTTCGCTCGCCGTGTTGCTCGTTTTGTGTCTTTCGATCGTCGGACCCGCGGTCGCCGAAGAACCGGAGTTTGTCATGGAGGTCGGCTCCACCGCGCCCTCCGGAAGCCCCTGGGCGGCGGAGCTCAAGCGGTACAAAAAGATCGTCGAAGAGCGCACCGGAGGCCGATTGAAGGTCAAGCTCCGCCTTGGCCGGGGCAACGAGCGCTCGATGACTCGACGCGTGCAAATGGCGTCGATGCAGGCCGTCGCCGGTTCGATCGGTGGCATGAGCTCCATCGTGCGCGAGGTGAACGTGATCGAATCCCCATATCTGTTCGACGATTACGCCGCGGCGGACAAGGCGCTCGATTCGGCCGAGGTCACCGGGCAATTTCGCAAGCTTCTCGAACAGCGCGGTTTGGTGTTCGGGCTTTGGGCGGAAAACGGATATCGCTCCTACTTCAGCCGACACAAAATCCGAAAACCGTCGGACATGAAAGGCGTTCGCTTCCGCTCGCAAGAGTCGCTCGCTCACGTGGAGACGTACCGGGCCTTTGGAGCCTCTCCGGTTCCCATCGACGTCGGCAATACGCTCATGAGCGTTCAAACCGGAGTCGTCGACGGATTCGACAATACGCCTCTTTTTGCGATGGCAGGCAGTTGGTATCAGGGCTTGCAAGAGGGCGAACGGAACCTGTTCTTGAGCCGCCATTGTTACCAGCCTGCTGCGCTGGTGTACTCGAAAAAGTGGTTCGACACGCTGCCCAAGGACATTCAATCGGCCCTGACGCTGGTCGACCAGGATCTGGTGGACTGGGGACGAAAGCAGGTGCGTGTCATGGGGCCGGTGCTGTTGAAGAACCTCGAGCGCTACGGCTACGACGTGTACGACCCGTCGCCCGAAGAGCTCGCTCCCTTCAAAGAGGTCCAAAAGAAGACACCTGACAAGATCGCCAAAGAGACCGGCGCTGCTGGGGTTGCCCTCCTCAAAGCGATTCGCGCCACGATGTAGATCTCTCGAACGGCAGGCCCGATGCGCGCCCGGGGCGGTGTGGATCAAACGGGCTCCCGCTACGGAAGTAGAATCGTCGACCCCGTCGTCTTTCGACCCTCCAGATCCACGTGTGCCTGCGCAGCGTCTTTCAGCGCATAGCGTTGGTGTACGTGGACTTCCACGGCGCCCGATCCAATGACCGCGAAGAGCTCTCGGGCCGCGTGAAGGAGGTCCGCCCGGGTGGAAATGAAATCGAACAGCACCGGGCGCGTGACGTAAAGAGAATGCCTTTTGGCGAGCTCGCCCGGGGCAAATGGCTCCACCGGGCCTGATGCGTTGCCAAAGGTCACCATCACACCGTGTGGGCGAAGGGAGTCTAGGGATTTGAAGAACGTGTCCTTGCCGATCGAATCGTACACCGCGGCCACCCCGTTTCCTTCCGTCAGCCGGCGTACGACGCCCGGCAGGTCCGGATCGTCAGCCATGACGACGTGCTCGCAACCCTGCGCGCGGGCGAGCTCGGCCTTCTGGTCTGTGCTCACGACGCCGATGACCACCGCCCCCAGGTGCTTGGCCCACTGACTTGTCAGCGAGCCCACGCCCCCGGCTGCAGCGTAAAGCAGAATCGGATCCCCGGACGCCACCCGATAGCTTCGTCGGAGGAGGTACCAAGCGGTGAGCCCCTTGAGAAAGGCGGCCGCGGCCTGCTCATCGGGAATGTCATCGGGTATGGGTGCAAGCTGCCAGGCGGGATAGTTCCTTTGCTCCGCATAGGTGCCTGGCGGTAAGCCTGTCCAAACGACGCGATCGCCGATCCGGACTTCGCTCACGTCCTTTCCCACCGCCTCGACCACGCCAGCGGCTTCGGTGCCGAGCCCCACGGGAAGCTCGGCCGGATAGAGGCCTGTGCGATGGTAGATGTCGATGAAGTTGAGCCCGATCGCGGTATGCCGAACACGCGCCTCGCCCTCGCCGGGCTCCGGAAGATCCGCCTGCTCGTACCGCAGCTTGTCGGCCCCCCCATATTCGTGAAGTCGTATCGCGCGGACCTTCATTTGCGTGCTTTGCGACTCGAGGTCGAGGCCGTCAAGCCCCGCTTTCGTACCATGGCTTATCGGAGGCGACGTTCAACGTGTGCCCGCTGATTCTGGGCACAATCGACTCGCGCTGTTGTTCGACGAGCTCGCCATGGAGCGACCACCATCGTTCCGCGTCGGCTCGCGTCCAAGGGGGAAGCGCGAGTTGGTCGAGCGCGTCTGCCAAGGCTTGACCGGACTCTGGACGCTCGTCCTTGGATTTGGCCAAGCACGACAGGATGAGTCGCTCGAGCTCCCGTGGGACGGCGTTGGAGCAAACCTCACGCAAAGGGGTGGGGGTCGACTGAACGTGCTGCATGCAGATCTGAAAAACGCTGGTGCCGTCGAATACAGGCCGCCCTGCCAGAAGGCAGTACCCGACTGCTCCCAGCGAGTAGAGATCGCTTCGCGGATCGACGCTTGCTGGATCGTCGATCGCTTCGGGGCTCATGTAGTGGGGTGTGCCCTTGATCAACTGGATGTCGGTTCTCTCGGGGTCGACCTTGTCCTTCATGTGCTTCACGAGACCGAAGTCGACGACTTTGACGACATCCTGAACCCGTCCCTGTCTCGCCAGCATGATGTTGCTCGGCTTGATGTCTCGATGGATCAGCCCCATCGCGTGCGCCTCATCGAGCGCGAGGGCCACGTCGCGAAGGATCCGCACGACCCGTCGCACCGGCTGTGGTCCTGTCGCATCGACGATGTCTTGAAGACTGGCGCCGTCCAGAAGCTCCATCGCGTAGTAGAACAATCCCTCCGGTGTGCGCCCGTAGTCGTAAATTTTGATGGTATGGGGATGCGTCAGCTTTGCGGTGAGCTGCACCTCTTGACGAAAACGGTCGAGCATCCGTTGGCCGCCTAGCTCCGGGCGGAGGAGCTTCACGGCGGTGGGTCGCTTCAGCATCCCGTGCGTGGCCTGATAGACTACGCCCATCGAGCCCTCGCCGAGCTTTCGCTCGAGGTGATATTGTCCGAGCCGCCGAATGGTTTGGACTTCGCTTCGCAAGCGATGGATCACGCGTGAAGCCAAGCCTGCCAATCCGACGGTCAGCGTCCACCACATGGTCGTCATCAACGCCGTCGAACCCGCGATACGTTCTCTTTCGAACCCACGCGTGTCGTACCCAACTCTGCGCCACATCTCGGCGTCCACTTCGAGATAGTGCCAAGTCATCATGCCGATGAGGGGCACGCCTACCATGAAGCCCAGCATGGCAGTCTGCCGAGCGGTGCTCGGAACAAACACCGACCGCGAAAAAAAAGCAAACGACAGCGTGAAGGCCGTGATTACGTCGGCGCCGACCTCAGGCGGAATCGTCATGCCCATGCCGATGTAGGCTACCGAGGTCAGAAGGAGGCCCGTCGTCTCGACCGCGACAGCTTTGTTGAGGGGCAGCCGACCTCGCCGACAGATCAGCCACATTGCGACGCAGGGCACGATACCCGCGAAGTGCAGCCAATAGCTCGGCGCGTCCGCTGCCTCTCCCAGGGTTCCCGTCCAAAGACCGATGACCAATCGAAAAGAGAGGCCGATCGCGCCCACTACGGCGATGCTCAAGCCAAAAAGGGCCACTCGTCGTTGGTAAAACGCTTGGCCTTCGAGACTGTCGAAATGAGTGGAGCTCATACCGTCCACCCACGTGGTTTACGTGCCATGTCGCATCGATTCTAAGGCGGATTCGCCGCTGCTTCGATCTCGTCACTGGGTGTAATCCAGCCGCCCATTTCGTTGTCGCCCTCGCCGACGAGAGAAGCCTCGTCGCCCGCGCTTGCTTCGATTTCTTCGGTTTCCATTGCACGTTCTTCTGCACGACTGGAGCGACAGGCTCCCATGCAGACGATGGCCAAGCTGATGACGACGGTCATGGGGTGCATGCGAAACCTTCCTAGGCCTAGCAAGCCCTGGGTACAAGTCGGAGCTTTTCCATCTGAAAATCGCGCCTCGCTCGCATCGGTGGTCATGTGATAAATTCGCCGCTCTAGCCTGAGCCTACGGCTTGGCGAGCTCGAAAGGAGGCCCCATGCCTCATTGTCTGATCCGGTATTTGGCATTTGCTCTCGTTGCCGTTGCGGCGTGCGCGGGTGTCCAGAAGAAGGAAACCATGTCGTTCGAGAAATCGCTCGCGGCATCGGGTTTCGCGATGAAGCTGGCCGACACGCCCGACAAGATAGCCCAGCTCGAAAAGATGCCGCAAAAGAAGCTGGTGACGCAGGTCTACGATGGCAAGCGTGTATATCTCTACGCCGATGCGGCTGGCTGTAAGTGCCTCTATGCCGGTGGCGAAGAGGACTACGATGCTTTGCAGGCGCGGATCTCACAAGGAGAAGTGGCCGATCAGGAGCAGGCGGCGTTGGATCAGGATCAGGACGACACGAAGGCTCAATGGGTCGACGTCGAGGCCTACGGTGGCGAAGACGCCTTGCCTTGGTGGTGAGCCTTTTACGACCGCCTAGTCGTTTCGGTCTTGTTTGGAAAAGATGCAGGCTGTGGTTCGTCGTCCTGCAGGTCCCGCCGAAGTTGCTTCAGCCTCGCGAGGATTGTGTCCCGCGCCGTGCGGAACCGCACCAGCATCTGCTCACGGCTCATGGTCGGGTCGTTGCTGGCTGGATCCGGAATGGGCCAGTGCAGGCGCTGGGCATTGCCCAGGAAGGCAGGACAAACTTCCTCGGCGCACAGTGTGACCACCGTGTGAACCGAAGCTGGGTCGATGGTTTTCACAGACTTCGAGTGATGGGAGGAGAGGTCGACGCCCAACTCGCGCATCGCCTCGACCGCGTATGGATTCACCACGCTTGGTTCGCTCCCGGCGCTCTGTACCGTGAAGTCGTCGCCTAAGATCATGCGGGCGAGGCCTTCGGCCATTTGGCTCCGCGCCGAGTTGGCTACGCAGAGAAATAGAATACCCCGCCTCATCGTCCCTCGGCGGCCAAGTCCGATTCACGGCCCGTTGAGCTGACCCGAAGCTTCGCCTCGGGGAAATACTTCTTGCCCAGCCACAGCGATACGTTCACCAGGCCGATGAGCACGGGGACTTCTACGAGCGGGCCGATGACCGCTGCAAAGGCCGCGCCGCTGTGGATGCCAAAGCTGGCGATGGCGACGGCGATGGCGAGCTCGAAGTTGTTGGACGCCGCCGTGAACGATAGGGTCGCGGACTGCTCGTAATTTGCGCCCACGCGCCAGCTCATGAAAAACGAGATCACGAACATCACCACGAAGTAGATGAGCAGCGGCACCGCGACACGCAGGACGTCGAGTGGCAGCTCGACGATCGTCTCGCCTTTGAGCGAGAACATCACCACGATGGTGAAAAGCAGCGACACCAGCGTGATCGGGCCAATGCGCGGCGCAAACTTCGTCTCGTACCACTCGCGGCCCTTCGCGGCGATCAACACTCGTCGTGTGAGGAACCCCGCCGCAAACGGGATGCCGAGGTAAATGGCAACGCTTTTCGCGATCTCGCCGATCGTGATGTCCACCACCGCGCCTTCGAGGCCTAGCCAGCTCGGCAAGAGCGTAGCGAAGAAGTATGCGTAGACCGAGAAGAACAGGACCTGGAAGATCGAATTGAAAGCGACCAGGCCCGCGCAGTACTCGCGATCACCGCGGGCGAGATCGTTCCAGACGATCACCATGGCGATGCATCGGGCCAGGCCGATCAGGATGACGCCCAACATGTACTCGGGTTTGTCGCGTAAGAACACCACGGCCAGCCCGAACATCAAGACCGGGCCCACGAGCCAATTCTGAATCAGCGACAACGCAAGCACCCGCTTGTTGTGGAAGACCCGACCGAGCTCCTCGTAGCGAACCTTGGCGAGCGGCGGATACATCATCAGGATGAGCCCGATGGCGATGGGAATGCTCGTGGTGCCCACACTCATCTGGTCGAGCGCATCGACGACACCCGGCGCGGCAAAGCCGAGCGCGATGCCGGTCCCCATGGCGGCGAAGATCCACAGGGTCAAATAGCGGTCCAAGAACGACAAACGTCGCGTGAGGCCGGGGTTCGATACGGTTTCCATCGTCTTCTCTGCGGCGCAAGCACATCATACCACGTTCCAATTTCCCCTATTTGTAGATGGAGTGCCGGTGGCCTACCTTCAGCGCTATCTTGCCCCAGCCGGGAGGCGCCACCAAATGAGGTTTCAGCAGACGCGACAAGAGGTCGTTCGCATCTGTCTCGAGCTCGCTGATCGCGGATATTTAGCGGGAACGGGTGGAAACGTGGCCTTGCGGGCAGACGCCAAACACTTCGTCGTCACGCCCTCCGCGACGGACTACTACACACTGAGCGCCCCGAGCATCTGCGTGGTCCGGTTGGTAGATGAAAAGCAGGTCGAGGGGCAGGGCAGGGCATCGGTCGAAGCCGGTCTCCACGCGCGCGTGCTGCTGGCACGACCGGATTGCCAGGTCAGCATTCACACCCATCAGCCGGTTGCGAGCGCCTACACCCTCCTCGACAAAGCCCTGGAGGTGCGAGACGCCCGACGCCGCACGCTGCTCGGAAGTGAGGTTCCCTGCGTGGGGTACGCTTTTTCTGGAACGTCGATCTTGGCTGCCCGAGTGGCTCGCGCCGTGAGGCCGGACGTCCACGCCTATCTGATGCGCAACCATGGCGCGGTTTGCGTGGGGGAAAACGCCGCACAAGCCATGCAGCGCGTCGTGGCGCTCGAGAGCGAATGCGCCGCGTTCTTCGAGGCTCGCGCCGCCAATCGAACGACTCCGGTCGATCCATCCGCGCAAGCCCTGGTCCTCTCCGCCCTTCGGGCCGCCGTCGCTGACCAGAGCCAAGGGGCCGGAGCGTGAACGCGCAAGCCCAAGCCGCGGCTGCCGGGCTCCTGCAAAAAGCCGCCATGCGACTCCGCTCGAAATCACTATTTGGAGCCCCGGGTGACTCTCTATCGGTACGCATCCCCGGGTACGAGAAGCTGGTATTGGCGCTCGAGGATCGTGAGGCGCTTCGACTCGTCTGTATGGACGAAGCAGGGGACGAAGCGGCTGGGCTTCATGCCGCCGTATACCGGACGCGCGCGGACGCGGGTGCAGTTCTCGTCGGCCGGACGCCTTGGTCAGCCGCGCTTTCCAATGTGGGCACTGCGGTGCCGACCCTGTTCGACGAGCAAGCGCGACACATTGGAAAGATGGAAAAGCCCGTGGAGGCAGGGCGTAGGAAGCAGGCGCTCGAGGCGCTTCGAAGTGGCGGAAACGTCGTGCTCTG
Organism: Myxococcales bacterium; assembly: GCA_050118395.1. Classification (GTDB taxonomy): domain Bacteria; phylum Myxococcota_A; class Polyangia; order Polyangiales; family Houyiibacteriaceae; genus SG8-38. The sequence continues at coordinate 12,174 of JASFKY010000008.1, forward strand.
CGGCGAGCAGCGGATCTGTGTCGGCACCACTGCAGACCGCGTGGTATTCAACGCGGATCTATTCGAAAAGTGCACCAAAGCATTTCTGATTACGTACGTTACGGGCGCAACGATTCAGCAAGTGCCTCGCCAGGCTCGCGCCATGGCAGGCCGACGCCTGGAGGAAGCGCAGAAGCGTGCCGCTGCCAGCTACGAGTCGGGCCGGATTCCAGAAGGCATGGATGCCTACTGAGCCGATGAGCGCGTCCGTCCTCGTGTTTCGCCAGAGCGCTTTGCGCCCGATTCAGCGGACGCGCTCGATCCATTCGATGTCACTGATGCGGCCATACAAGAGACCGGCGCGCCCCGGGGGCGAGGTGACATCCAGGCGGAACGAGTCCTCGTCGAAGGTGGTATCGCCCGGCGTCGACAATGGAATGCCCTCGTAGACGACGGGGTCGTCGATGAGCTTGACGCGGTAAGGCTCGCCCTTCTGAGCATTTTGTACCAGGGTCTCGAGGATTCTCGAAGGCTCGATTGGCTTGGTCACGAGATACTCCGTACTTCGTCGGGCCAGTCCGAGACAACCTCGTTGACCCGGCCGGCTGCGGTGGCAACATTCTTACGGCAAAAGGAGGAAATTGAAATGCCTCGCAAAGTTGGAGACCGCTACCTCTGCGAGCAGTGCGGAGCACAGCTCGTCTACGAAAAGGCTTGCCCCTGTCCCGAAGGCATGCCGCACTCCGAAATCTGCTGCGGAAAGCAGATGAAGCTCGTCGAGAAGCAGTCGGCGTGAGCCCGACGAGAATCGGGCCCTCGCTCGATTTGGTGGCCAGCTAGCCTTCAGACTTCTTTCTTCGAGAAGTACCAGTCGGTGACCTCGAGGCTCTTGTCTTCGACGCGCTTGCGTGCATCGTCGGCGGTCGCCGGCGGCGGAACGATGACCTTGTCGCCGGGTCGCCAGTTGGCGGGGCAGGCGACCCCGTGCTTGTCCACCGTCTGCAGCGCATCCACGACGCGGAGCACCTCGTCGAAGTTCCGGCCGACGTTGAGCGGATAATAGATCATGGCGCGAAGGGTGCGCTTCGGGTCGATGAAAAACACCGTGCGAACCGCAGCCGTGCCGGAGCTGGCTTCGTGGAGCATGCCGTAGAGCTTGGCCACCTTCATGTCCAAGTCCGCGATGATGGGAAAATTGATGTCGACGCCCCAGTTGTCTTTGATGCTACGCACCCAAGCGATGTGGCTGTAGATACTATCGATCGAGTTGCCGAGCAGGGCCACGTCGCGCTTGGCGAGCTCGTCCTCGAGCTTTGCAAACGCCATGAACTCCGTAGTGCAAACTGGAGTGAAGTCAGCGGGGTGCGAAAACAGAATCACCCATTTGCCCTTGTTCCACTTGGAAAGGCGAATGGGGCCGTGGGTGGTGACCGCTTCGAAGTCGGGCACGGGTCCATTCAGCTCGAGTCGCGGTGGTTCTTGATTGGTTTCTTCTGAAGCTTCCATGAGTTCTCCCGGTCGAAAAATGAGTGAGCTCGAAGCGTAGCGCTTGTCGTGATTTCCTCAAACCCGGTGCGCCGCAAAAGCTCGTCGTGGCTACTTCCTCGGCGGAAGTCCGTGGACCATCGTCAGAAATCGCATCGAGGTGCCGGCACGGCGATGCTCCGAAATCGCTTGGTACTCGGGGTCGTCGAACCAAGCACGTGCGGCTTGCTCGTTCGGGAATTTGAAGATCACGACGCGCCCCTCGCGCGGGCTGTCACCCTCGAAGGTCACCGTGTGGTCATCGTAAGTGAAAAACTCGCCACCATGCCGCTTGAGGATCGGAAAGAAGCCTTTTTCGTACTTCCGATAGGTTCCGGTGTCGTGAACGGTGAAGTTGGCGATCATGTAGACGGGCACGTCGGAGGACATGCGGGGGAGCCTAGCCGTCAGTCACGGGTTCGGCCAGGCCCACGGGAAGCTCGGGGAGACCTCCAAGGCAAGAGTCGCGGCACCTCACGCTGATACTGCCGATAGCGATCGCCGAATTGGCGCACGAGGTCGCGTTCCTCGAAGTGGAGTCCGACGAGGATGTAGAGGGTCATGAGCGCCGCGAACATCAAGCGACTGGCCGACATCGTGGGCGCCGCCCACATGCCGACGAAGATGCCGGTCTGAATGGGGTGGCGAATCACGCGATAGATGCGCTTGGCTTGAAAGTCGATCTCGGGGGGCTGCTTGCCCTTCATCGCATAGTAGGGCTGCTTCAGTCCAAACGTCTCGTAGTGGTCGATCTCGAAGCTCGCCGCGACGAGAAGCAACCAGCCGGCGACCTGGATCCCGATGATGACCGCGCGGGCCCAGTCCGCCTCGACGCTCCAGACGGTACCCTCGACGGGGACCCAGCCCAGCATGACGATCATCAGGGTGATGCCCGCCGCCAAGCCATAGGTCGCCCGCTCCGTGTGTCGTGGAACGACTCGGGTCCAGCGCTGCTTGAAGCTTCGGCGCGCCATGATCGAATGCTGAAGCCCCCAGAAGAGGATGAGGGCCGAGTCGATTGCGAGCGCGATGGGCCACGGCCGTGGCGTGCCATCATCGATGCCCTTCGGGACGAGGGTGCCGTTGAGAAAGAGGATGAAGTAGGCAAACGCGGCTTGAAAGAGCCCGTACGCAATCAACGCATAGATGAAACCGACGACGGTGCCCTTGGAAGAGCCATCTTGCGGGAGGTTCACGTTGGGTCTCATTGCAGCACCTCCATCGCCGCATTCACGACGTTACCTCATAGCCAGCCTGCAGAACGATACCATTGGAGAGTCTGGGCGACACCCTGCTGCAGATCGATCTGGTTTTGAAAGCCGAGCTCGTCGCGCGCCCTATCGCCGAGACAGGTCCATGCCCGTTGTTTGCCCATGATCGCCTTCTGTCGATTGAATAGACGCGGCTTACGATCGAGCTTGGTGGCGAGCTCGCCAAAGAAAGCGGCCACGTCGGTGCTCACAGAGGTGAGCTCCAGCTCCCAGGCGCCTTGGCCCGTGGCATCCACCACCTCGCGCTGGAATGCCTCCCAGGTGCGTACTTCGTTGTCGCACAAGAAGTAACCGCGCCCAACGGCGCGCTCATGCACCGCCGCAAGCCGAATGCCGCGAACGAGGTCGTCCACGTGGATCATGGATACCAGGTTCCGGCGGTTGCCGTAGAAGACGTTGAGCCGCCGGCAGGCAAGCCGAAAGATCTCGTAATGGTCGACGTCACCCGGTCCGTACACGGCCGGCGGACGAATGATCGTCCACGGAAGCGCGTCGCCCAAGTCTTCCACCAGCTCTTCGGCTTCGAGCTTGCTCTCGCCGTAGAGCTCGACCGGTGCGCGCTGGTGGTGCTCCTGCTTGGGGGCGTCTTCGGTCGCTGGGCCGTAAGCAGTGAGCGACGAGATGTGCACGAAGCGAGTCAACCCCGGGTGCGTCTTGCGAGCCGCGTCGAGCAAGTTGCGCGTGGGCATCACGTTGCCCCGGCGGAAGTCCTCTCGACTGATGCCTTTGGTTACCCCGGCCACGTGGAAGAGCAGTTCGGGCCGTTCTTCCTCGAGCGCGCGCTCTAGCGTCTCGGTGTCGCTGTAGTCGACCGGACGGGCGCGGCCGCGTTTGGGCTCCGGTGACCCTTCGCGCGTCAGTGCGACCACCTCGTATCCATCGTCGAGCAGCGAATCGCGAAGGCGACCACCAATGAAACCGCTGGCACCCGTGACCATGGCAACGCCGGGCCTGGGATTGTCTGACATGTGCGGCCTCTTGACCTCGATCTAGGGGAATTTCAAGGCGGGAGGAGGCGTTGCTTTCTGCGGGCTGGAAGCCCGAAGCGTCGTGATTCGGGTGGAGCGCTACAAGTCCTCTGGTTCGCTCGTGTCGCGGGATACAAAAGCAAGCACAAGAGAGCGCCTGTAGTACACTCGCCGGCACCATGGGTAATGGCGCACACGCTCTGATTCAGACGCTCGTCAACGCGGGCGTCGATACCTGCTTCACCAATCCCGGCACTTCGGAGATGCACTTCGTCGCAGCGCTGGATGACGCGGACATGCGAGCAGTCCTCTGCTTGTTCGAGGGGGTCGCCTCCGGCGCTGCCGACGGATACGCACGCATGACCGACAAGCCGGCGGCCACTCTGTTGCATCTCGGCTGCGGGCTCGGCAATGCCTTGGCGAACCTACACAATGCGCGCCGCGCTCGCGTACCTATGGTCAACATCATCGGAGACCACGCGACCTATCACACCCGATACGACGCGCAGCTGCAGTCGGACATCGAGACGGTCGCGAAGAACGTGTCCACGTGGATCAAGACCACGCAGGAAACGAGTCGACTGGCCGCCGATGCGGCCGAGGCTGTGGCAGTAGCCAAAGGTCCGCCAGAGCAGATCGCCACTCTCATCTTGCCCGCGGACGTCTCCTGGAACGAAGGCGCAGAGCCTGCACGAGCGCATGCCCCTGCACAGCCTGCGCCTGCCTCGGACGAGACCGTGCGAGCCCTGGCACAGGTGATCGAGAAATCAGGCAAGAAGGTCGCGTTCCTGCTGGGCAGGCGGGTGCTCCGTGAGCCAGGGCTGCGCGCCGCGTCGCAGATCGCCCAAAAGACCGGCGCCAAACTCTTCTGTGAGGTATTTCCAGCGCGGCTCGAACGCGGCGAGGGGCTGCCTTCCGTCGAGCGCATTGCATACCTCGCCGAGCTGGCTTCCGTTCAGCTCGACGGCTACGAACATTTGATTTTGGTGGATGCCAAGGCGCCCGTGTCGTTTTTCGCGTATCCGGGCAAGCAGAGCTATCTGGTTCCAGAGGGCTGCACGACCCACGCCTTGGTGCAGCCTCAGGAGGATGCGATGGCCTCGTTGCAGGCGCTCGTCCAGGCCGTGGGCGCGTCCCACACCGCGCCCAAGCTCCAGACCACCGAGCGTCCCCAATTGCCGAAAGGTAAGCTCAACGCAGCCAAGGCATGTCAAGCCATCGGCGCTTTGTTGCCGGCCGACGCGATCATTTCCGATGAGGCGCAGACCTCGGGTATCAAGCTGCCGACGTTCACTGCGGGGGCGCCTCGGCACGACTTGCTCACCTTGACCGGCGGCGCGATCGGGCAAGGCTTGCCGGTCGCCGTGGGTGCGGCAACGGCCTGTCCGAACCGTCCGGTGCTCGCTCTCGTGGGCGACGGCTCCGCCATGTACACCATTCAAGCGTTGTGGACGATTGCGCGGGAAGGCCTCGATGTGACGACCGTGGTTTTCAACAACCGCTCGTATGGGATTCTCAACATCGAGCTCGAGCGCGTCGGGGCAGAGAGCATCGGCCCCGAGGCCAAAGCGCAGTTGGACCTTTCGGAACCCGCCATCGACTTCGTTTCCATCGCTCAGGCCATGGGTGTACCGGCAAGACGCGTCACGCGGGCCGAGGACTTCAGCGCAGCCTTGAAGAACGCATTCGCGTCTCATGGCCCGTTCTTGATAGACGCGATCGTCCCGAGCGAGTACGAAGGCCTGAAGCTCAAAGCGCTGCCGCACATGCTGAACGCGCTCGGAATCGTTCCAGGACCCGTTGCCAAGGCAATCAAGAAAAAGATTGCACCCTGAGCAACGGCGAAGACGCGATGAAAGCCTACCTGTTCGACCTCGATGGCACCCTGCTCGACTCCATCGATCTGATCCTGTCGTCCTTTCATCACACGGCCCGGGTGCATTTGGGACGCGAACATTCCGATGCCTTCTGGCTCGCTGGCATCGGCACTCCGCTTCGGGTCCAGCTCGGAAAGATCGCGCGGTCCGAGGAAGAGCTCGAGGCGATGCTCGACACCTACCGGACTTTCAACCTCGCGCATCACGACGAGATGGCCAAGCCCTATCCGGGGATCGTGGACGTCGTTCGAAAGCTTCATCACGACGGGGCGAAGCTCGCCCTGGTCACGAGCAAGCTGAGCACCGGCGCCCTCCGTGGCCTTCGTTTGCTGCAGCTCGAACACGAGCTCGGAGTCCGGGTCTGCGCCGACGACGTGGTCAACGGAAAGCCAGATCCCGAGCCCGTGCTCAAGGCGCTAGCCGCATTGGACGCCCCGCCCGAAGCTGCCGTGCTCATTGGAGACTCCGTCCACGACATCGAGTCCGCTCGCGCCGCCGGCGTCGCAGCCGCTGCGGTCACGTGGGGCCCGTTCACACGGGAGTCGCTCGAGACAGCAGGGCCGACCTACCTGATCGAACGACCGGAGCAGGTACTCGATCTATGAGTGAACACAAGCCTACGATATGTCGCAATCTGTGGCGCGTAACCGTGAGCGCGCTCCTTTGGTCCACTGCTTGCGTGGCGCTGTGGCCGTCGGACGTTTCGGCGAAGGCCATCCCCGTGGAGTTGCGCCAAACGAAGCACGGCTGGCAGCTGCTGCGTGGCGGTGAGCCGTATTTCATCCGTGGCGCCGGCGGGAACGGCTCACTCGAAAAGCTGGCGGCGGCGGGCGCCAACTCGGTGCGAACTTGGGGAGCCGATGAGATTGGCCCGCTTCTCGACGCGGCGCATGCCCTGGGTCTTTCGGTGACCGTAGGCATCTGGCTGGGCCACGAGCGCCACGGTTTCGACTATGACGACGAGGCCCAAGTCCGTGAGCAACTGGAGCGCGCCCGCCAGACGGTGCTGCGCTTCAAGGATCACCCAGCGGTCCTTCTCTGGGGCATCGGCAACGAGATGGAGGGCTTCGGCGCGGGCGATGATCCAGTCATCTGGGCTGCGGTGAACGAGATCGCTGCCATGGTGAAGAAGCTCGACCCGTTGCACCCGACCATGACCGTCACCGCTGAGCTCGGCGGCGGACGGATCGATGGTGTGCAAAAGCACTGCCCGGCGATCGACATTCACGGCATCAACTCGTATGGTGGCACATTGTCGCTGGCCGAGCGCTACCGCGCGGGCGGCGGCACCAAGCCCTACGTGCTGACCGAGTTCGGACCGCCAGGGGCATGGGAAGTGGGCAAGACCGACTGGGGCGCGCCCTTCGAGCCGACGAGTACGGAAAAGGCCGCGTTTTACCGACGCAGCTACGAGCGCGGCGTACTCGGTGCTCCAGGCCTCGCCCTTGGCTCATACGTTTTCAACTGGGGCTTCAAGATGGAGACCACACCGACCTGGTACGGCATGTTCCTAAAGGACGGCTCTCCGCTCGCCGCAGTCGATGTCATGACCGAGATTTGGTCGGGCAGCCCGCCCGCGAACCTTGCACCCACGGTGGAGCCGTTGCGGGTCGAGGGTGAATCGCGCTTGGATCCGGGCGAGGAGGTCGGCGTCCGTGCCGTCGTTGGTGATCCCGAAGGTGCTGCGATCCGCGTGCATTGGGTGCTGCGCCGCGAGCCCGGTGAATACGCGACCGGCGGTGACTCCCAACCCGTGCCGCCGGAGGTGGAGGGCGCGCTGCGACGAGGTCGCGCCGATGGCGCACGGGTTCGCATGCCCGAGGACCCCGGGCCGTATCGGCTGTTCCTCTATGTGCATGACGAGGCGGGCAGTGCGGCGACGGCGAATGTGCCGCTGCTGGTGAAAGGCAAGATACGCACCCCCATGCCGTTTTACGTCTATCAGGACGGTTTCGAGGGAATGCCTTGGGCGCCCTCGGGGTGGATGGGCTCGACCGATGCGTTGACCCTGGACGGCAGCCATACGGAAAGCCCCTACGAAGGCAAAGCCTGCATCGAGATGCGCTTCACCGGTGAGGTCGGCACTTGGGTAGGCGTTGCCTGGCAGCATCCCGCCAACGATTGGGGCGAGCAGGAAGGGGGCTACGATCTCACCGGTGCGAGATACCTCGAGCTGTGGGCCCGGGGGCAATACGGTGCAGAAGTGATCAATATCGGTGTCGGCCTGCTCGGCAGGGACAAAGCACATCCCGATTCGGCTAAGACCAGTATCGAGAACGTTCGCCTCACCCGCGAGTGGAAGCGCTATCGCATTCGCCTGAGAAGGCTCGACCTCTCCAGTATCAAGACCGGCTTCGTGGTGACGGTCACTGGCAAGGGCTCACCTGTGACGATTTACCTCGATAGCATCCGCTTCGTTCGGAAATAGGGCGCCGCAGGGGGCGGGCGCCGCTACGGAATCAGCCCTTCCGCCTTCAGTTTCTGCGCGACCGCTTTGGTGATCGAAGCGCGCGCTTCGTCGATGCTTTCTGGGTCGACGGTTTCGGACTGCCCTGTCCACACCAGCTCGTTCGTGGCCACCGAGTAGAGGCTCGTCTCGATCTTGACGGTCGTGCTCGTGTCGAAGTAGCCGGGGGTGTGCACCTCGGCGAACGTCGTTACGTAGAATCCGTAGTACCCACCGTAGCCGTATCCCCATCCCGGGCTCGCCGGGTAGTATCGGGTCTGCGGGTTGTCGTATGCCTTCGGTGGTGTGTACTCCGTGTCCTTGTCGACGCTCAAAAGACGCGTGAGCACCACCGCGTCGAAGCCGTCTGCCTCGATCGCCGCGTGCAGCTGGTCTTCCGAGAGCTTGTCCTCGAGGGGCAGCACCTCGATGCTTGCAACCGCGGTGCCTCCCCGTTCTGCAATCGCCGAGACCAGCGCATCTTCGAACGCCTGTCTCCCTTTTTGATCTGGAGCGAGACCAATTACCAGCACGTTGTGGAAGACCGTATCCTCGTAGCCCGGGTTTCGGTAACTCTGGGAGAAGCTGGTAGCCGTGCCCGATTTGCACGCTGCCACCAACACCATGGAGGCGCCGAGCGCTGCGATAGAAGTTTTCATCACCGCGCACCGTAGAGCAGCAACGGCCGTAACGCTAGGCCTCGGTGGAGCCGCTCCTTGTCTGGGTTTCAATTCGTGTTAGCGTCGCCGCGCCGGGCGGGTTGAGCCCTCGAAATGAGCGAAAAGGGAGCAGACGTCATGAGAGATGTATTGAAGTGGGTTGCCCTGTGCATGGGGATTTTGACCGCGTCCGCCGTGGCCATCGGATGTTCAACGACATGCGTATACGGTTACTATGGCGGGGTCTGTTACAACTACGGCTATTACTACGACAGTCTGGTTTCAGGGCTCAGCTATGAATCGAGTGGGGAGGCTGGCGTACAGACCGGAGTGACCGGCGAAGACGCCGAGGGAGGTCCGGGTAGCTTTCGTTTCATCGATGGGGACACCGTGTCGTTTTCGCTCGGGGACACCGTCTTGGGGGAGAGCGATGCCAAGGACCGGATTACCCCCTTCGACCTGGCCGGGTTGGACGAAGAGGCGATCGGTGGATGCGATGTCAGCAGCAGCCTGCCCGACGGCGATCGTGCGTTTCGTGTGGTGGCCAATCTGGCAGCCCTCCTTCAGTCACTCGACACGGACGGAGACCCCGCGAACGGCATCGACATCAGCTCCGATGTGTCAGTGCTGTTTGATGGGGTGGACATCGACTTGAGTCAGACCTGGGAGGAGTTCCAGGCGAATGCCGACCTGCAGGCGGTGCTCGAAGAAGCCAATAATCGACAGCTCTTCCCGGACACTCGGACGCTCCACGATCGAATCGACGCTTTGCGGGCTCTGTACCAGGGTATCGACCTCTGCCCGTAGCGAAGGCGTGCCCGCGTCGCTCGGCGCGATCTTCAGGGCCGGTAATGATAGACGAGCGCCCTAGATCCTCCCTCACCGAGCTCTTGCCCCACCGCCCAAACGTCGGTTGAGGACGTTCCGTGCACGGCAAGAAAGAGGCGCAAGTAAGGTGCGCCGATTCTTTGGTGTGTCACCTGCGTCCAAGAGTCGCCGTCGTAGTGCGCGATGGCCCCAGCGCTGCCGGCAGCCCACAAATCGTCTGGAGCCGGACCCCATATCGCGCTCAAATCACCAACGAAGTCAAACGTGTCGACGGTTTCCCAGCTGGAGCCGTCGAAATGGCTCAGCTCGGAGCTGTCGGTCATGACCCATACGTCGCTCGGGCCCGTTCCCCACACCTGGCCGTCACCTGCGCCGGCATCGAGCTCGATCTCCGTCCACGCCAATCCATCATAGTGAACGAGATCGAAGGTCGAGAGCGCATAGATGTCCGTGGGGCCAGATCCCCAGATGGAGCTCTTGAACGGCGAGCCGGCGATCGTTCTCGCCCATGCAGTGCCGTCGTAGTGAGCCACGATGGCGTCGTCACCGACCGCCCAAACGTCGGTCTGAGACGAAGCCCAAACATCAACGATGCCACCGAGTCCCGTCGGTGAAGATACGTCCATCGTCGTGAACGTCGTGCCATCGTAGAACAAGATGTCACCGCCAGCGCATAACCACACCTCAGTTGGCGACGACGCGAAGATACACGAAAGTCCGCCGCTGCTGCCCGAATCGAGCGTGGTCCACCGCTCGCCGTCATAGCGGTGCACTGTGGCGCTGCCATCGATGAACCACACGTCGGTCGGAGAGAATGCCCAGACGTCGACCACCGACGTTAGCTCCGGAAGGTCAGGGGCGGATGTCCAATCGTCGCCGGCACCGCCGCCGCACGCCATCACGAAAACCAAGCCGATCCAAAAATTCCGCATCCAATCATCATAGGGGTTCTGCGAGCCTCTAGTGACATGAACGCCCTTTCCGTGTGAGGGTAAACCACACATCCATGCCGCCGAGGCACGTGTTCTGTTTCACCAGAAGAGAACGTCGGTCACATGTATGGCCAGCGAGCCGAGACGTCAGCCCCGAGGAGCGTAGCCAGATTCCGGTTTTTCCGAGCGAAGAGCTTCTGCAGATGAATTCGGGTGTCGTCACGCATGGGCGGATGACGCTTCCGCGGGATGTTCTCATCGAGCGTGAGCAGTGCTTTCTCGTACCAGCGAAGCTCCCGCGCAAGGCTGTTCTCCTGGGGACCGCGGTAGCCGGGAATGTTGGGCCGAGGCCTAGGAAATGAGAAACGGTGACCGATCCACTGATTGAGGTGGAGACGCGCGCCCAGATGGAGTGGGGGTCGTGCACGGTTGCAATGCTGGGCCGCTCTATCGATCGAAAGCGGCTCGTCTAGGCCGAGGAAGTCGTAGATGCGTCGAATCTCGGCAGGCGGGTCGGCGGCAAGGTCCTCGAAAAAGCACACGTGCAGCTGCCCGGCCTCCAGGAAGCCGCGATAACGTTCGAGTTGCTCCGCATAAAACCCGTGCGCCAGTAGCGCCGTAGGGTTGGTTCGAAGGACGCGCTCGAAGCTGACCGTGTGCCGTCCGGCACGGACGTTGTGCCAGTACTGCGAGTAAGCGCGATCGACCGGATCGCGCAGCAGCGCGATGAGCCGCACGTCTGGCAATAGATCGGCGATACGCCGGGGTGCGTCGGGAGAAAAAAGATAGGTGGTCGTGTCTTCCCCGACGAGCTGCCCCCGTTTGGCGTCGGAAAACAGAGAACGATACCATGCAAAGTAGCTTTCGAAATCACCTTCGTAGTCGTGAAAGCTCAACCCGCCGCGGTGCACGAAGAAGTCGGGATGCGTGATCACGTCATCCACATCGAAAAAGAAGATCTCGTGCTCCGGTATGAACACATCGGGATGTTCCGCCAACATGGCATGGACCGAGGTCGTCCCGCACTTCGGCGCCCCGATCAGAATGAAATGAGGCAGGCCCTCGGCCTCGGGTTTTCGCACATCACCGATCGTCATGCCGATCGTCATTCTCCTCGTACACGGCGCCCGCCATGGCCGCCGAAGGCCTCGCTTTTCGCGCGACCCAGGCACGCAGCTCGACGTGCCCAAAGGCCCATAATGCAGATCCGTAGACGATCAGCACGCCGACGGCCAGCGCAAATCGAAGGCCTAGGTTCCCGAACGTCGCCGGATCCCAGACGGGTATCAAGACACCGGCTGCGACAGCAGCGGCAGCATAGGGCATCCATGCATCACGAGGCCGAATGCGCACGCTCTCGAGCATGCGGAGCTCGACGACTTGGAGGGCACCTACGATGATGGCCGAGAGCGCCGTGGCGCTTGCCGCTCCCATCAACCCATACCTCGGGATCCAAAGGAGGTTGAGGCCCGTGTTCAGGACGCCGATCAAGATTCCATTCATCAGGGTCACCCGAGTGTGGCCCGTATATGTGACGAAGTTGCCTGCCAAGCCGAGAGCGCAGCTCACGCTGGCTGGAATGAGCAACATGAGAATGAACTGATCACCTTCTCGTGCGTAGCTGGGGTCGACCAACGCCAGGATGTCACGACGCAAGATGACGATCACGAAGGCAAACACGGGAAGAAGAGAGGTCACCCATCGCGTGGTTCGGGTCAGAAGCTTGCTCAGTGCTTCCCGCTCGTTGCGGTAGTGGTGGCGGGCGACCACCGGGGCCAGCGCGGTGCTGAACACGATTCGTAGCTGCTGCAGGTTGCTGGTGAGGTACGACGCCGTGGCGTACCAGGCGAGGTCCGTTGACGCGACCCCGAGCGCACCAAGCAAAATCGTGTCGAGTCGGGTGATGTACAGCGTCAATGTATGGGTGAGCGCATGAGGTACGGCGAAGTGGATGATGCCTGGGTCCCAAACGGGCCGAATGTGCTTCACGACTTCTCGCCAGTCGAAGTACCGGCCAAAGGGTATCAACGACACGAGCACGAGCAGGACCATCGAGATGAAGTAGCTCGCGAGCAGCTCGGTCAGCCCGCCCCCCAAGAGGTACGCGCCCACACTCGTCACGAGCAGAAGGAGCGGGCGCGCCCCTCCCAGCACCGCATCCCAGACCATCGTGAGATGCGCCTTGCTCGCCGCGCCGACGATGTTGGCAAACGCGGTGGGGACCATCGCCCAACCGACGAAGTAGATCCCGGGCAGCAGCGCGATGTGCTTGACGAAGTAGTTGTGAATGACCCAAGACGCGAATATCTGGACCACCAAGCCAAACAAAGTCGCCGTCGCCAAGCTGTACGTCAATGCGCGCCCGACCATGGTATTCATTTGCGAGCTCGAGTCGGCGTTTTGCGAGGAGGTTTCTGCGTGCGGGCTGACCCTTACGGTGGCAGCCATCCCCCATCCCGCCGTCACGGCACCCGTTCCGATTTCGATGATCGCCAAGCCGATGAAGTAGTGACCCATGAGCTCGGCACCGAAGAGACGGGTCAGCACGAAAATGAGAAGCGGATACAGAAGCTTGGCAAGCAGGCCGAGCGCGTTGACCAGCGTCCCCTTCAGTAGCGCCTGACCGTACCCCATCAGAGACCGCTCTCGGAGTCAGATTGGCGTTCGGCGCTTTTGTCGGCGCGTACGCGTTCAGCGAGCTCGATGAAACGGGGATCCGACATCAACTGCTCTCGCAGCGAGCGCGCAAGCGTCTTCGTGCCAGGATCGAGAAGATGAACGTGATCCTTGAAATTGCGAAGTGTCGGCCGCACCGCTCCATAGCCATCGAGAAACAGCGCGTCCTGCGCTTTCGCGGCACGCGCAATGCGACGATTGCTCTCGAGCCACACCTCGGCCAATACGGGTTGTGTCATGCCGACCAGATCGTTCCGAATTCGAAGCCGACGTTCATGCCGTTGCAAGCTCTCGGGTTGCGCCAGTGTCGCCTGGGAGATCAGAGCGGGAAGGACACCGTCGCTCTTGGCGAACATGGCAAGGTCAGCGAAGCTTTGCTCGAACAATTGGAAGGCGCGTTCCGATGGCATCTGATGCGCGTTTGCTCCCTCCTTTTCCAAGCTCGTGTAAGCATTTTCACGTCTCAACGCCCTCGAACGTACGTATGCGTTGCGAGCCCGCTGCACGATCTGCCATCGAAAGAAGAAGCGAGCCAACGTCGGTAGATTCTTGCCTCCCGTATTCACGCCGCTGAGGAACTCGCGCGGCATTCCGGCCTTCTCCAGGTCGAAGAGGCGAAGAAACTTGAGATCGTTCCAGGTGTGATAGACGAGCACGACGTGCGGATTGAGCGCGCGACCGGTGAACAGGTAGTTCACCTTGGAGTTGGACGCGTCGTAGCCTGGCAGCCCGAGATTGATCACCTCGACCGGCATTCCGAGCGTCTCGCGGAGCTCGTTCTCGAGGAGAGCCGGCCACGTATGCGCATCGTCGCTGACGTCGTAGCAGAAGGCAGCGGACCCGCCGAGCACCAATAAGCGAAGCGTGCCAGGAGGAGCCACCCAGGACGGTTCGTTCCCCCGAAAGCCGAGCGAGTTGATTTGGACGACATGACCCGACGTATTCACTGGATCCTGCCCGGGCAGCAGCCGGGCTTTGACATGACCGTCGTCTATCCATTCGAGTCGACTCGAGTACGGGAGCGGCGCAGCAACACGCAATGCACACTCGCCCATCACGAGCATGATGAGCAAGACGACGAGCGCGAGCGTGATTCGAATGAGCCATCCGGACATCTTCCGACGCCCTTCGGGAGCCGTCGTTTGGCTGTTCGGTTTCACAGTCACTCTGGCCTCGTCTGCGCACCGTCCGCGTCGGGCCTGATCGGGTCAATGACATTCCTTGCGTTCTTCTTCACGTCGACGCGTCTTCGCAGGCCAGAGGGCCGGCATCAAGCAGGGGGTCTTAGCCCATCCGGCCCATGCCGAGAAGGTCCGCACGCCGCGTTGAATGCCCTCGCACCAAACACGCCCGATGGACGGTGGGAGCCTGAGGTCAGCCGGTCTTTTGCCGCGCGCGCCATGCACGGAAATGCTGGTATTTGAAATGGGCTCACGAACTCAGGCATCGAAGAGCAGCTGCAAGAAAGTGCGGTAGTTGCGAAGTTGCGCCGCGAAGACGCCGGGGCCCTCGAGGCTACGGGACACGACGAACGCCCCTTCGAATACCACCGTCACCATATCGGCCAGGGCGTCTAGGTCCACGTCGGCACGCGGCGGCGCTTTGTCCGCCGCGGCGCGTAGCTTTTCGCCGAGCACCTTGCGCCAGCTGAGCATGGCGTTCGAGATCACGTCGTAGGTCTGGTCGTCGAAGAGACCCTTCTCGAAGCAATAGGTTGCAAAGAGACATCCCGGCTGCGGCGTCTCGTCGAGCGCCTCGGCAGTCTCGAGTAGTAGACCCATGAAGATCAGAACCTGTTGCACCGGATCCGGGCTCAGTTTCTCCGCGCGCTCCATACTAGAGCGCAACAGATCTTGATCGGCTGCCGCGAAGCGCTCGATGAGGGCCCGGGCGAGGTCCTGCTTGGTCTTGAAGTGGTAGAAAAAGGTTCCCTTGGTCACCCCGGTCTCGGCGATGATCTGGTCGATCGAGGTGCCGGCGAAACCCCGCTGGTTGATCAGGGCTTCGGAGACCTCGAGCAGTTTCTCGCGCGTGGGGACCCCCGACTTCGTGCTCATAATAGGCACTATACTATTTGGTTTGGAATCTGCCATCCAGCAAAAACAAATAGATTAAAGCATTTTTGGGCTTGACAGCAGCGCCCCGATTCTTCCAAGTTATACCAACTGGTTAGTATAACAAAAGGAAGGCATCATGCTCGTCAGGCCCTGTCAAAGACCCGGGATCGGTCGCCGCTTGGCGGCGGGGCTGCTCTCGGTCCTCGGAACCATCGTCTGGACCCACGGGCTCGCCGCGCTCGTGCGTTCATTCATCGGCCTCCCGGTGGAGGCGCTCGCGCCAGTCGCTGGCTGGCTCACCCTCGCGGCGGGGGGCGCGGCAGTCGTCGGTAGCGTCGCATCTCGTCGGCCGGGAGTCGCGGGTGCCCTGGCTGGAGCGATCGGTGCGGTGGCGATCGGCTTCGCTTGCCCGGTGGCGTTCCTCCCCGCCTTGGCCCTGATTCCGTCCGGAGTTGCGTTCGCTGCTTTGGGTGCCTGGTTCGCGCAACGCTTGCCCGACCGGTTCGACGAGCTGCCCGCGACCCGCCCGCGCTCGACGACCGCATGGCTTTTGATCGCGCTTCTAGCCTTGGTCCAGGTCGGCCGGCTTTCGACGTACATGACGAACAGCGAGTCCGACTGGTTTCTCTCTACGCGCGATCCCTTCTACGCCAAGCACGAGTGTCTGAACGCCTACGTGCACGCCGCGGAGCTCGATCGTCGAGGCGAGTCGAATGTGTACGATGCGACTCACTACCCGGGACTCAATCGGGATGCAGAGCCCGTGACCGAGCTGTCCGGGATGGCCCCCGAAGATCCGTTCCAGTACGCACCGCAGTTCCTCTTGTGGCCGCGGGCTGCGATCGCCATTACCCAGGACTACCAAGCGATCCGCCTGGTTTGGTTCGGCATCAACGTCACCTTGTGCATGGCCGCCGTCTTGATGCTCGCCTTCTGGATCGGCGGTCGCGTAGGTGCCGTGAGCGGGTTGCTCTCGCCGTTGCTTCTGGCCGCGTTCCCAAGCCTGCACAACTTCCAGTACGGACAGTTCCACTTCGCGACGATTGCACTGGCCGTATTGGGGATGCTCGCGTTCGCCTGTCGACGCCCGGCGATCGGCGGAACGCTTCTCGCAGTATCGATTCTTTCCAAGCTGTTTCCGGCATTGCTCCTCTTCACGCTGGCCGCGCAGCGACGCTGGCGCGATCTCACTTGGAGTTTCGCGGCCATTGCATTGATCACTTTGGCCACGCTAAGGGTCACGGGCACGGCGCCCTTCCTCGCGTTCGCCGAATACCATCTTCCCCGCCTGGTGGACGGGAGCGCGTTCGCGTTTGGAGAAGCCTGGCCGGAGGTGGCCGGGCTTCTCATCGCAGGCAATCAAGGCATCAGCGGGATCTTCGACAAGTTGACGGCGATGGGCTTGCCGATCTCAGCCTCGATCTCGACCGGCTCTGGCAAGGTCTACGGACTGACGCTCGTCCTCGTGGCGGTGTGGGTCGGTCTCAGAGGCGAGCGGAGTCGTACCGAGCGCGCGGTCGCCTGGGTGGGACTGCTCGGTCTGGGATCGCTCGCCAGCACCGGTGCCTGGGCAGACTACGTGCCAGTCACCTGCGTTTGGCTATTGACGCTGCTCGCGCCGCTGGCGATAGATCGGCCGGCGACGCGGCTGGCGCTCGGTCTGTGCGCCGTGATGCAGGTGTTCTTGCTGGGCACGATGCCGCTTGGCGACTGGGTCGAGATCAGCTGGATGTATCCGGCTTCGTTGCTCGGTGCCCTTTCCATGTTGGCGACGTTCACCGTCGGCGTGGCGCTACACGAGCTGTCGTCGTCGACATCGCACTCTACGCCGGCGGGCCGTACTGCGGCCACGAGGCGCGGCCTTCTCGAATCTCGTTCATGAACCAGTCGTGGTAGCCTTTGGCGAGTATCCATTCGATGCGGTCGCCGCGCCAAAAGATCTTGTTGCGCTCGACTCCGCTCATCGCAGCGGGATCGGACAAGTACGCTTTGGTGCGTGCGATGTCGTCGGCAAAGATCTTGGTGTCGCGGCATCGCTTATACCAAGCGAGCAGGTTGGGGTGTCGCTCCTGGTCAAACGAAGCCTGCAGCATGCGTGCACCGCTCAGGTGGGGAAAGAGTGCAATGTCGGCGACCGAGAGCTCGTGGCAGATCCATTCGCGGCCATCGAGCTCAGCGTCGAGGGCGTCATAGATTGGCGCCAGATCGCCCCGCGCCGCCTCGAGCAGGCCCTCGGGCATCTCGTCGGGCCGATTCGCCCACACCCAATAGCTGACGTTGACCAAGATCGGGTCGATGGTGCTGTCGGCGCAGCGCTCCCAGGCACGCGCTTTGACCCAAGTTTTGGTGTCTCTTGGATAGATCGAGCGGTCCGGAAAGACGCGGTCCAGATACACGGCGATATCGGCGGAATTGACGACGATGAGACCATCATGGTCGATGACCGGCACCTCGATCCGCTTGTTGACTGTGGCGAGCTGTGCACGGTTGTCTCGTGCAAGGCCGTCGACGTACTCATGTTCGATCTCTTTGTGCTCGAGAACGAGCTGCACTTTGCGCGCAAACGGGCTGAAAGGGTTGCCATAGAACGTGAGCATGGAATTCTCCGGTTCGAGGTCGCACCCTAACGAGGAAGCTCCGCCTCCACAACGGACCGTTCTGCGTCTGCGCGATCCGGCGCTCGCCGAAAATGGCGTCCTCCATCATTACGATGGGATCCCCAGTGACGCGGACCCCGCGCTCCTTCTACGCCGATTGCTGAGCCAAGGCATTTCGCTTTGCGAATGCGCCTCATGGGCTAATGAACGTCGGCCAATCGGCTCATGATGTATGCAATTGCAGCTTTGCCGTAGCTCATCAAAGACATATGTAAGCAAATATGTTTTAAGATCGTGTCCAACCGTTCACGGAAAGGACATTCTCCATGGCAAAGAGGCGCAAACCATCACGTGGTCTCGGCGGAGCAGGATCGTCCTTTGGCCATATCCGCCGCCGAGACTTCTTGAAGATCACCGGAGCCGCTGGCGCAGCCGCCAGTCT
The DNA here is from genome assembly GCA_050118395.1 of Myxococcales bacterium. Lineage (GTDB taxonomy): Bacteria > Myxococcota_A > Polyangia > Polyangiales > Houyiibacteriaceae > SG8-38. The sequence continues at coordinate 30,430 of JASFKY010000008.1, forward strand.
CCCATTCACTCAATTCATCCAGCACGCACGCGCCGTGCCGGCGGTCTACGGGCTGAGCGACCCGGCGCTGCAACCGAAGTTCGTCGAGCTGGCACCGAACGCGCTCGACCCCGGCTTCCTTTTCAAGGATCTCAACCAAGATGGCTGGCCGGCTCAGCAACCGAATTTTTCGATACGCGCAGCCCAAACCGTTCAGATGACCGGCCTCATCGATCCGAAGAATGGGCGCAGGCTGAAGACGAAGGTTTGGGGCTACGGATCCGATACGGTCTCCTGGCCTGGACAGACCTTTCAAGTGATGAGCTCGTCAGCCGGCGGCACCGATGAGACCGTGGTCCGCTGGGAAAACGAGTTGGGTAACAAGCACTTGCTCCCCGTCGATACTAACGTGCATTGGTGCTACTCGCTCCACGGCGACAGCGCAGCCAACGGCGTCGATTACCGACAGTTCTCGATCCACAAAGATGGAGTTCCCATCATCACCCATCTTCACGGTGGAAACTCCGACTTTCAGTTCGATGGGAACCCGGAGTTCTTCTACAGCCCCGATGGAGGTGTAAAAGGACCGCAGTGGGATTTCGTGGAAGGCGGCTTTACCAATACCTTCCGATACAACAACGCTGTGCCGGCCGGAAATCTCTGGTACCACGACCACGCTCTGGGCATTACACGACTCAACGTCTACGCGGGCCTCGCCGGCTTTTATTTCGTGCGGGACGCGTTCGACACGGGCGCACCGGACAACCCTCTGGGTCTGCCGGCTTTTCCTTATGAGCTGGCCTATGCCATTCAGGACCGGATGTTCACGGATAAAGGCGCGCTGTTTTACCCGGCGTTTCCGGGCGATCCGTTCTACGACGACTTCATCGACGGCGAGGGCGCCATTCTCCCACCGGAGCTGTTTCCGGGAGGTGGGCCCACCGCGCTCGCCGAGTTCTTCGGCGATCACATGGTCGTCAACGGCAAGATCTGGCCCAAGGCCAACGTCGAGCCGCGGAACTACCGCCTGCGTCTATTGAACGGCACCGACTCGCGCTTCACGGTGCTGCAGTTTGTTGCAGTCGATGCGGGAGTCACCGATCCCAATCACCCGAGCGCAAGCAATCCGCTCCCGTTCTGGGTGATCGGCAGCGATCAGGGTCTCGGTACGCCCGCTCAGACCGATACGCTCGTGCACGAGCCGGGCGGGCGCTACGACATCGTGATCGACTTCTCCCAAGTGCCCGCAGGCAGCCGGGTCATCATGAAGAACCTCGGGGGCGATGCACCTTTCGGAGGCGCTTATGGAGGCGACCTCGATGCAGACGACCTCTTCCCCGACCGACAGACCGACCGCATCATGGCTTTCGATGTCGTCGTGCCATTCGACTGGAATGTCCCGGACAACTTCGATCCAAACAACCTTCCTAGCTACGATGGGGTTTCCGACGGGGCCACGACTCGAAGGGTCGCGCTCTTCGAGGGCACCGACGAGTTCGGCCGCTTGCAGCCCTTGCTCGGCACGGTAGGCAGCGATCTCGGCGGGACCAACGTCGCGGCGGCCTACACTTGGTTTCAGCCGACCACCGAGACCCCGACGCTCGGAGGCACGGAAATCTGGGAGGTCTACAACTTCACGGCAGATGCACATCCCATCCATTTGCA
>JASFKY010000009.1:0-31956 GCA_050118395.1 Myxococcales bacterium
ATAGAGCTCCAGAACGAGGTCGAGAGGGCGCGCGATGCGAAACGCCGCGCCGAAGCCGAACGTGATCAAATCGTTGTACGTGAATCTGCGGCCGGTCGGGGGAACGACGTTCACCGGATTGACGGCGCTTGCGTTCAAGTCGGAGGGAATCGAAGCTCCGTCCCAGATGAACGTCGCGCCTTGCTGCGAGTTCCAGCGATAGCCGCCTTCGAGCGCAAATCGGATTCGCTCGATGGGCTGAAACTCGAAGACCGCAGTCGGCCAAAGGGACACGCCGGGCTCCCCGGCAAACTGAGAGGTCTTGGCGGTCGGAAACTGGGCTCGCAAAACGAGCGCGATCCCCGCGGGGTATTCGCCCAAATTGAGCAGGCGCGCTTTGATGTGGATCTGCAGATCTCCAACTCCTTGGGAGCGAAGGCCGCCAGCCTCGGGGTTGTAGAGACAGCTTCCCGAGGTTCCGTCGCAAATTCCTCCGTAGTCCGGGACCTGGATGGTATTGCCGCGGAAGAAAGTGATGGGAAGCATGATGCCGATAACCAATCGATCGATCAGACCGATGTTGAACATGAAGGTTCCGGTGAAACCCTGTTTGACGATCCGGCTCTGAGTCGAGCGATTGAGCGCGTCCGTGTTGGGGTCGGTTTCGAATCCGTTGTATCGAAGGATGCCGAAGCCTGCGTCCAAGACCAGGCCGAAGCTGAACTTCTTGTGCGGCATCACCTCGGTGCCGTTGACGCTGAAATAGCCTCGCGTATCGACCGCCGGCCGATAGAGGTGCAGATCCATTCCACCCGTGGTCAGCGTCGCGTCCTGCGCGAGCGAAACCGACGACGCGCTCAGCGCCCCAAGCACGACGAGCAACCCGACCCAAACGCCCCTCAGGGACGAATCTCGCCCAGACTGTGTTCCCCCAAACACCCGTCTTCAGTCTGCATGGGCGCAGCCCATTAATCAACGATTCTGCGAGCCTGTGCCTTCTTGGCGCGACGCTCCAGGCGGCGGGCTTGCTGCCGCTGCCTATCGGTGATGCCCGGGAGCCCGAGCACCAGCGCGGCCTCCCGCCGTGCGCGCGGAGAATCGCCCTGCTCGAGGGCGCGTTGGCCCTGGCTCAGGTGCGCCTGGGCGTACCGGTAACGTATCTCACCAAACTCGGGTGTGTTCCGAAGCGCGCTATCGGCGGGCAACTCGTCGGCGATTGCAAACGCTCGATCCAGCTTGCCCTCGGCTAACGCTCGGCCGGCACGGCTGAGCTGCTGCTCCCATTCGCGAGGCGCATCGTTCGAGGCCGTCGTCGGCTCCATCTCGCTCGCGATGCCCCTTTCCTTGGGTTCGGGATCGCCGTTTGGTACCGGCGCAGGAGGCTCCGCCGGCCTTGGGAATGGGTCGGTCCGCCCCGGGCTTTCATCATCCGATGCCGGCGCCAAGAATCGCGCCTTGAAATCCGGTGCCCCCTCCAAGGTCACCAAAACGGCTCCCGCACCTGCTAACACCAGCAAAGCGATCAAACCAAGCGCAAAGGCCGGCTTTCGGGACGCTGACGGGGCGTTCGTCGCGGGAAGCTCTTCAGACCCCGGTTCCAGGCTGTGTGCACCCTGCGGAGGCAAAAACCGGAACCGGACCTCACCGAGCTCGAGGGTGTCTCCGTTTTCGAGCACTGCGCGCGAAGCCTGGATACCATTGACGCGCATCCCATTGGCGCTGCCCAAGTCGTAGATCCTCACCTTTCCATCGGTGACTTGAACCTCCGCATGCTCGTGAGAAATCGACTTGTGGTTGATCCAGATATCGAGACGCTCATCGCGACCGATACGCAGCACCGACTTGCTCAACGTGAACTCGGCACCGGGCGCCGGCTCTCCGAGAACTACCAATCTTGGTGCCGGCTGAATTTTCGTCTCGGTGGAAGGCGTTGGCGGGGTCGCGATCGAAGCATCCGATCGGAATGCCAACGCATAGTCACCGATGCCGAGTTGATCACCCGCCTTCAATTCGGCTTTGCCGTCTACCCGCTCGCCGTTGACCGTGACGCCATTGTAGGAGCCCAGGTCCTCGACGACGTAGGAACCGTTGCGGCGCAAGAGCCGCGCATGGCGACGGGAGACGTTGCGCTCGGTCAGACGGATGGTGTTGCCTTCATTCCGGCCGATGGTGATCTCGTCGCGCAAGAGCGGAACGACGGTCGTGTGACCTTCATCGTCCGAGATGACCAGCTTGTACATGAGTCCGGGCCCAAGGCATTTTCATTCGAGGTTTCGCGGGGTTGAGTGGATGGTACTCCGGCCTTTTACACTGTCAATCTACGCGCGGCGCGCGTTTGCGCCGATGAAGAACCCGGCTATGAGCGAGGACGTACGATGCCTCGAATCCTCATCCCGTTCCTGCTTGGATGTGTGGCGATGATTGCCTGCGGGGGAGCGGGCTCCACACAGCCCACAGGCGGAATCCACGCCAAGCTCGCATATTCGGAAGCCGGAGGGCTGCGAGTGGTGGAGGTCCCGGCCGGAGGCGCTGCAGACCTTGCAGGGCTCCAGGTCGATGACGTCATCATCGGTATCGATGGCACCTCGGTGCGCGAGCTCGAGTACCCGGCCATCGTCGACAAGCTGCGCGGGCCGGTGGGCTCGAGCGTGCAGCTGGAAGTCTTCCGCAAAGGTGAGGTAGCCACGATGGTCGTCATGCGGCAGGCTTACACCCGATGAGCGGCACGCGGCGCACCCTCGGAATCATCGGCGGCAGCGGGCTCTACGAGCTCGACGAGTTGACCGACGTCGAAGAGCTTCGCGTCGAAACTCCCTTCGGAGCGCCATCCGATGCGATCATTGCCGGCAAGCTCGGCCCCGCACGGCTTCTGTTCCTTCCCAGGCACGGTCGAGGTCATCGCATCCCCCCACATCGCATCAACTATCGAGCCAACCTGCTTGCTCTCAAGATGGCCGGCGCAGAGCAAATCGTCAGCGTGTCGGCAGTTGGCTCCATGAAAGAACAGATCCATCCCGGAGACATGGTGGTCGTCGACCAGTTCATCGACCGGACGAGGCATCGTGCGGATACGTTTTTCGACGATGATGGCGTGGTGGCACACGTCGGGTTTGCAGATCCGGTCGACGACCAGTTGGCGACGGCGCTCGTTGCGGCCGCGCGAAGGGCAGACGCTACCGTCCACCAGGGCGGTGTCTATTTGTGCATCGAGGGCCCCCAATTCTCGACGCTTGCCGAGTCGCATCTCTACCGCTCTTGGGGTGTCTCGGTGATCGGGATGACCAATCTCCCCGAGGCGCGACTAGCCCGCGAAGCCGAGTTGCCATACGCAACCCTGGCCATGGCCACCGACTACGACTGCTGGCATGCTGGACACGAGGCCGTCACGGTCGAAGCGGTAATCGAAATGATGTTGAAAAACGTCCTCAAAGCGAGGCAGATCATCCTCGAGCTGACCGAGAATTTGCCCGATCCCAAGGGCCGGCCAGCCACCTCGGCCCTTTCGGGCGCCATCATCACCCATCCCGACTCGATCTCGCCGGCCACCCGCGACAAGCTTCGGCCGCTAATTGGCAAATACCTGCCCTGAAAGGACCCATGTCTTCGCTCCTCGTCGTTGGTTCCGTCGCATTCGACACCATTCACAATCACCTCGGCTCCCATGCTCGGATTCTCGGGGGCTCGGCGGTCTACGCCTCGCTCGCAGCATGTCAGCTCGCACCGGTTCGGCTCGTGGGCGTCGTCGGCAAGGACTTTCCTCGTGAAACGGTCGACATGTTGCGGAAGCGCGGGATCGATACCACCGGGCTCGAGGTCGCCAACGGGGAAACGTTCCACTGGGAGGGTCGGTACTCGGACGACCTCACGTCGCGGACGACGATCCAAACGGATCTCAACGTCTTCGCAGACTTCGAGCCGAAGATTCCTGCGACTTTTCGCGACTCACCGTTCGTGATGCTCGGAAACATCGCGCCTCAGTTACAGCTGCACGTGCTCGATCAGATACAAAGCCCCAAGCTGGTCATCGCCGATACCATGAACTTGTGGATCGATACCGCGCTCGACGCGCTCCAGGAGTTGCTGCGGCGTGTACACATTTTGGTGATCAACGAAGAAGAAGCCCGGCAACTCACTGGGTATCATCACCCACTGGCAGTGGCCGAAGCCCTTCGGTCCCTCGGTCCGGAAACGGTCATCGTCAAGCGCGGGGAATACGGCGCCCTACTCTTCTTGGACGAGGACATCTTCTGCGCGCCGGCCTACCCACTCAAGACGGTGGCAGACCCGACTGGCGCTGGCGATTCGTTTGCCGGAGGCTTCCTCGGATACCTTGCCGCCAATGGACACACCGACTTGCGGCAAGCCGTCATCTGCGGATCCGCTGCCGCGTCGTTTTGTGTGCAGGATGTGGGCATCGGGGCCTTGGTGGAGCTCAGCCGAGAGGACCTCGAGTCACGAATCCGCGATTTTCGACAGCTCACCTGCTTCTGAAGCCGTTTTCTTGACCGGATTGCCGCGAAGTCGACACTCCACGTCTAGGAAGGAACGGCGATGAAATTAGACGAGCTCAAGGGCACCGTACGAAGCCTCGTACGAAAGACGATCGAAACCCGCTTCAGTGGCGCCAACTACGCAACCCTGGCGCAGGCCCGAGGGTACGCGGATGGCTACATGCGCGCTCTTCTCGACGCCGGCCTCATCGATCAAAAGCAGCTTCTGGAGTTGGTCAACGCCGAACGCCGACTTTACGTGGACGAAGCGAGCAAGCCGAGCGGAACCACCCGCGCCGCCTGAGGCCGACTCAAATCCAGAAGCGAAAGCCGAGCGTGGGCTCGATCCACTGTCGCGTCCGTGTGAAAACGCTGTCGCCTTGGAAGGACAGACCGTAGCCGAACCCGATATCGATGGCGGCCGATCGAGAAAAAGAAATCGTCGTACCGATGCGAAAGGCCAAGCCTGGTGCGAATCGGAATCCGTTTCCCGTGCTGCACGCGATGAGGCTGCAACCGGTGAAGGTGTCGAATTTCCACCACTGAAACGCAAAGCTCGCGCTCAAATACGGAATCAGCGGAGAATTGTTCGGCACTTGAAAGCGGCCACCGAGCCCGAGGTGGACACGTTGGAGGGGTTCGCTTAGAGAGCCGGATTGGATCCGATTCGCCATGTATCCCACGTCGAGCTCCGGAACGAAATACCCGAGGTCTGCTCCCATCAGGAAGCTGAAGCCGCCTCCCGGTCTGACCACATTACGGTCGATGTCACTGCCGACGTAGATGGGAACCCCGCCCTGAAGAGCCAGCACCGCTGCCGGGGTCGTGCGCCGTCGATCTTGCTTCGGTACCTCCTGAAGCGAAAGACGTCTCTCCAACCTTCGATTGCTTCCCTGGGAAGCCATCGGCATCACGCCGTACTCGGGCTGGCTCCCAGGAAGCTTGGGCTCGTCCGCCGCAGCACGGCTCGCACATGCCGCGAGGCAGAGTACGGCGAGCAAGAATCGAGACATGATGGAGCTCACCGTGGAACGCTAGCATGCCGTGCCCCTGCCACCACGTGAGGTGCGTGCTATGAGCCCCTACCAGAGCACCTGATGGTACCACAATGACTACACGCCGTTCTTTTCATTTGACGAGGTTGTTCTACTTTGCGTCCATCGTCTTCCTGATGGTGTCGTCGCCCGGCTGTGCGGGCCCCCGAGCTGTGCGAGGCTCGGAGACGCCCGGGCTCGACAACGCCGCGATGAGCACGAGCCTCGACCGCAAGGACCTCGAGCAAGCTCTCAAGATCAGCATGGAGGCGCTGCGGACGTCGTCTCTGATGGCTCGATGGCAGGCAGAGAATCGTCCCACCGTAGGGGTGCTGCCGATTCAAAACGAGACGAGCGAGCACATCGATAGCGCGCTGAATGCCTTGATGACGGAGATCGAGTCCCAGCTCATCAACTTTGCCCCGGTGCGCGTGGTTAGCCTGGAGGGCCAGGATGCGCTGATCGAGGAGATTCGTCACGAACAAGAAAGCGGCGCCTTCGATCCAGCCGAGACCGCACGATGGGGCAAACAACTCGGGGTTCGTTACATCGTTTCGGGCAAGGTATTCTCGACCGACGAGCGCACCAAAAGCGCTCGTCGGGTGCAGTACTATTTGTTCATTCGCGCCGTTTCGGTGGAAACGGGGGAAATTCTCTTTCAAAACCAGGCTCCGATCACCAAGGCTATCATCTAGCTGGTGGCGCCCGTTTCAGACCGTCGATCTATTCGAAGTGCGTTGAACGCAGTCTTCGTGCTCGTGTCTCTCGCCAGCCTCGGGGCTTGCAAGACATTTGCGGATCAAACCTTGCGCACCCGGAACGCCCTCGATGCGCATGATCCTCAGGAAGCATTGCGTGCGAGCAACGCCGCGCTGCACGTCAGGGGAGCCGACAAGATTCCCGAATCACTCGAAAAAAACGATGCTTTGTTGTTGCTCGATCGCGCCATGGTGTTGCAGGCGCTGAGCAAGTATCAGGCATCGAGCCGGGACTTCGAAGTCGCGGATAAAGCGCTGGAGATACTCGACTTCAGCCGCACTCCCGCAAACGAAATCGCCCGATACTTGTTCACGGACACCACGGGTCCATACAAGGCGAGGCCCTACGAAAAGCTCATGCTCAACTCGCTGAACATGGTCAACTACCTCGCGCTGGGAAATTTGGAAGGAGCTCGAGTCGAAGCGCGCCGATTCACCGTGATGCGGGATTTCCTGAAGGGAGAGAAGGGACGAAACCGAAGTGACGTGGGCAGGCAGGGCGTCGTCGGAAGTTACCTTGCCGGTTACACCTTCGAACAATCAGGCAATGCGGAAGAGGCTCTTCGTTACTACGACGAGGCGCTGCAGTCGGCCGAGCTGTCGAGCCTGGCCGAGCCCGTTCGCCGTTTGATGCAAAGGACCGGATACCGGACACCCGTGCTGGACTCGGCGTCGAAGCGGGCCGAGTCCTCGCCTGCCTCGGCCCACGCTCCCGATGCAGAGCTCTTGATCTTGGTCAGCTATGGTCGCGTTCCTGCGATGCAGGCGAGACGCGTTCCGATTGGTCTGGCTTTGTCGGTCGCCGCTGCGTTCCTTCCCGTCGGAATGGAGAAGGAAGCACTGCGCTTGGCTGGACAAGGGCTGGTCACCTGGGTGAACTACCCAGAGCTTGGCCCATCCGTCGCGTATCCCGAGCCGGTCGTCCGCATAGACGGTGTCGTGCGGACGTTCGAGCCCGTCGCGGACGTCGATGCAATCGCCCGTCAAGCGTGGGAACAGAGCAAAGGTCGCGTCATGGCTGCCGCCGTGATCCGCATGGTCGCTCGCGGGGCGATTGGAGCAGGGGTCGGTGTCGCCACGGGCAAGGCGACCGATCGAAGCGGACTCGGCGTCTTGGCCGCGCTGGTCACGCAGGCGGGCCTAGCAGCCGCCGACAAGCCCGATACCCGGAGTTGGGCGACGCTCCCAGCGCACATCGGAGTGGTTCGGACGCGAGTGCCGGCAGGAACTCGCCGAATCGAGGTCCAAATCGCCGGGCGTCTGTACACCACGGAGGTATCGCTCGACGCAGGCCAATGGGTGCTGGTCGACATCACCGATCTATCGAGGACGTAGCCGCCCCTCGGGCGGGTGACTGGGGCGCGTGATCACCGAGCGGCCGTCGCGGCGGCTCGAGACCGAAGCTGACGAGACTGCACTCACGGCTCGCTTACTTCGATCGTGCGGCGGCCGACCATGTTCATGCGGGTCCGCCGAATGGTGGGGGCCTCGACGACTCGACCGTCGTCATATCGAAACCTGAGCGCGTCTTCAGGGCATTGGACGATGCAGGCGCCACATTCGATGCACTGATCGGGCCGCTTCACCTCGACCTTTCTGCGTTTGCCTACCATCTGCAGGACGTTTCTCGGGCAAACCTGCACGCATTCGGCGGCGCCAGTGCATCGATCCTCCACCAGGTCGATGTGTGCTTCGTTGTGGAAACGATTGATGTAACTTCCGTACCAGGGCGTGGTGCCTTCGAGATCGACCGAAAGAACGGCAGCGGTCACGATCGCAGTTCCGGCTGCGAGGTAGCAGTGCGCAGTGCTTGCAGAATGGAGGAGCAGAAGCACTCCAATCCCGATGGCGAAGCCGAGCACCGCCATGACCGCGAAAGTGAGCCAGCGCTTTTTTCCTTTCACCTTCAGCCAAGGAAGAGCGGCGAACAGCCCCCCTACGATGAATACGATCACGGCGAGCGCGCACACCCCAACGGCCCAGCTTCGAATGGCCCACGAAACCAAAGCTGCGACGAGCACGAGTGGAGCACCCCACATCAGCGCCATCTCCATCCGCTCCCACATGGGAAAGGTCATGAAGCGCTCCTTTTTGATCACGTGGGCCCCACGGCTCAAGAACTCCGGAAGGTCTTCCAGGCGGGCGGGGCCCCAGCGAGTCGACCATCCCGTGACCTCGGCGATTTTGCGCCGTTCTACGCCCGTAGCGCACAGCTGCGGCAAGATGAGCTCTCGATGGTCGACTCGATCGGCGATTCCAGAGGTTCGAAGCACCGAAATGACGTCGTGGTGCGTGAGATGTCCGCCGCCCGCCGCGCACCACACGTTGATTCCCCCGCTATTGGCCACCAAGAGCCAAGCGTCATGGCCTCGAAGCGCCTCGCAAATCCTTCGAATGGTCAGCGTGAAGTTGCCCGTCAGCAACACCGGCGCGTTACGACCAGGCGTTCCCACCCGGCGCAGCCCGGTCGGCGCAGAGTGCGGAAACATCCGTAGCAGCGTGTCGCGAAGCCAGCTCGTAAAAGTGGAAAATGCGGTCATTCCGCCTCCTCGCGTACGGCGTACACGATGGTGAACGTATCCCCCCAAAGGCGTCGTTCCTCAAGCTGGCCAAAGCCTGCATCGCGAATGCGTGTCGCGAGATCTTCGACTGGCTGGGTGCTGGTCTGGGTGAAGAGATAGGTGAGAGCGGCCAATGGAAACCGGCGTAGCCGGTACCAGGCCCGGGCCGCGGGCGTAGACGGTCGAGTTTCGTCTGCGATGACGAGAGCCCCTTCGGGAACGAGTCGAGATCGTGCGATTTGCAGGGCATACGCCTGCTCGTCGTCCGATAGCTCGCTAAACAAGAGACAAGACACGACCGCATCGAAGCTCGATTCGGCCAATGCGTCTTCGATTTCGGCTACCCCGAGCTCGAGCCATTCGACCGCCCCGCTCGACAGCGGCTTGGCGCGGGCGATTTCGAGCATCTGCGCATTGATGTCGATTGCAACGACCTTCGCGCCGCGTGCGGCACATGCCAAGGCGACACTACCTGTCCCGGTGCCCATGTCGAGAATCCGCCTGCCCGGGGCTGCCACTCGGTCGGCGATCGCTTCATACACCTCTTGGATTCGGCCAGCCGAAAGAAGCCGTAAGCCCCGATCGTAGCGTTCGGGAGCAGATTCCAAAAGCTTCATCCAGACGAAGCTGCTCACACCCTCTCCTCACTCACCGCCGGCTGCCTCAGTCGTCGCATGACACGCCCAAGTCTCTCTCTTCGATTCTGCAGACGTCACGCGGATGCATGCTAGAGCAATGCCCCGCCACGATCCAACGTGGCAGTGGCCCATGCTTGTTGGCAGCTTCGTCCATGGTGCGCTCAGCTCAGGCTTTGGGCTCGACGTGTCGATGAAAGACCTTCCGGATACGAGGATACCGGCCGATGAGCTTCTGCAATTCTTCTTCGAGCTCAGCGCCTAGGAAGCTTTCTTCCCGCTTGAGTGCCTGAAGGAAAGCGATTCGCCGCTCGATGAAATGAAGGTAGAGGACACAACTCACGATCGCCGCGTACAGGCACCATAGCGATGTGAAAGCATATTGTGCGATCATGTATACGGCCACTAGGCCCAGCACGTTCAGCCAACCAAACAGTTGTATCGCTGCGCTCCGACTCAACAGCAAAGGTCCGCATGTCGTCACGATGTATGCGAGGGCAATCCTCAAATGACTCGTTGAAGGATTGGAGTAGACGAGTGCGTGATGCTCTATCGAAACGCTTGTCGGTTCAACGGTCAGTCCCCATGTGACGTAGAGCATCAACAAGCCGCCAAAGATCACGAGCATTGCCATCAAGTTTCTTTGCGTGCTCTTGGGCTCCTGCAACCATATCGCCAGTGGAACCAAGAACGGCAGCGCAGCCTGCGCGTAAAAGACGAAGATCGTTTCCGCTACATGCAGGGTACCTGGACTCGTCAGATCATAGAGACCGAGCCAAACGATTCCCTGTGTGAACTGATGCAAAGCGAATAGCAGAGGCAGGCTGGCGAAGAGAACTTCGTTGGGCTTGCTGACTTTGGTCAAGGTCAGGATGCCTACGACGGCGATGACCCCTGAGAACGTAAAATTGGCAATGATGAAAAACACGGCATTCGCCTTCTTTCCCGGTCAAACGAGCCTATCTCCGTGCAACCTAGTGCCGGGGGCGGGATTCGAACCCGCACGTGTTGCCACGGGCGATTTTAAGTCGCCTGCGTCTGCCATTCCGCCACCCCGGCGAAGCAGGCAGCATCGCCTTAATGAATCAGCTCGTCTACCCGGCGAGGCATCTTGGGGCCGGGTTGCTCCGGACCGGTGTCCACGATGCGGTTCTTGCCGTCGACGAGGACGACGTGGGGCTTGTGTGCCCGAGCTTCCTCGTCGCTCATGTCTCCGAAGCTCGCGATGATCGCCAGATCGCCAGGTTTCATGTGGTGGGCCGCGGCCCCATTCACGCAAATCACACCCGAGCCGCGCGGGCCCTGCAGCGCGTACGTCGAAAGCCGAGTTCCGCGGGTCACGTTCCAGATGTGCACTTCCTCGTGCTCGAGGATTCCCGCAGCATCGAGCAAGTCGGCGTCGATCGTGACGCTGCCCTCGTAGTCCAGGTCTGCGTGTGTGATCGTTGCTCGGTGGATCTTTCCGAGGAACATTCGTCGGCGCATGTCGTGACCTCCGTAGCGTCCCAGGTCGGGGTACGCTCAGATGAGGGGCGAACTTACCTCCGAAACCATCCGGTCGCAACCGCGCGAGTCACATCCGATTCCCATGCGAAAATCGAAGTGATTTCAAGCCACTGAGGGGGTGATGAACTCGAGGCCCAGCAGATACCCGTCGGGGCGCGCCTGAGACCAGACCACCCTGGCATGCTCGATCGTCTGGTGGTTCGGCGCTGTGCGGACTCGCAGGGTGCACACGTGTCCGACAGGCACGCCCATGTCCGCCGCAATTCGTAGCCCGCCGGTGCTGGCGTTGATGGTCAGCCCTGCACCACGCACGGGCTGCAACATGTCGACCTCGGCATCGAGCGCCCATCGGCGCGAGCGACGCCGGGCGCCTCGGTGGACCGCCACATCCATACCCCCTTGGGGCAGGATGGAAGAGAGTCTGTCGACAACGGGCATGACAGCTGCTCGGAATCTATCGAAGCGCAACGTGTTTGACTAGCCTTTTCTACGAGCTCACCTCGATCGAATGCAGACCACGACACCCTTCGGGGGGAGCAACCCCACTCAGTTGTGCGCTGCCGAACCAAAGCACGTCGAGCGCAGCACCGCGATCTGCGCGCGCAAGCGCACTACTGCCTCGGCGAGGCGTGTTCCGTACCAGAACAGATCCTTGCCATCGACAGGCTGCACCACAAGCGACCGCTCCGAGCTGAGCGTCTCGAGCGCACGGGCGTCATCGTCAGTGAACGCATAGGGCTCGTCGGGCAACAACACCGCGCGTGCGCCTCGCTCGAGGACCTCCTCCAGACGAATCCGCGGATACCGAGTGTCTCGCCGGTGCGCTTGGGCGTCAGTCGACGCATCTTTGCGGCCTAGATCTGCAGCCAAAGGATAGCGTCGGGGCCTCCCGGAAAACACGTTGTGAGCTTCGCACAGCTGCAGGAGGTCGCTTGCATAAGCACCCTCGTCGAAGGTCATCCAGGGATCCTTCCAAATGGGAACGAAGACCGGCAACGGCTCCTTGGGCACGGCACGCCGAGCGGCCGCGACCTCGGCACGGCACGCAACGAGCGGCTCCGCCGAGTCCGGAGTCAGACCGAGCAAACGACACAACGTCTCGATGTACTCGAGCGACTGGTCGACTGTGCACGGGAAGCTTACGTGTACGGTTAGACCTGCCTCGATCAAGGATTGCACGAGAGGCCGGCTGTTCTCCTCCTTGTTTGCGAGGACGAGGTCGGGCTTGAGGGCCTTCACCGCGGCCACATCGAACCCTTTGGTGCCGCCGACGGAGGGGACTGCATCTACGAGACCCACCGGCTCCACGCAGAAATCGGTGCGTCCCACCAAGGGAGCCGTTCCAACCAAGGAGGCAACCGAGGCCGTTTCGCTGGGAACGAGCGAAACCACCCGCTTCGGAGGCCGCTCGAGCCAGACTCGCCGATCAGTTGCATCGGTGACTTCGATCATGGGATCCTCGGAGCTCGACGATCAGACATGGGCCAATTCCTAGCACCCGCGGGCGGATCAGTTGCACCCCGCTCCCGGGCAGTGGTACCGTGCCCGCCCCGAAGCGCACGTTTTTCATGAATGGGTTGGAGGGAGCGCTGACGATTCAGGACATCCAGCAGGCCCTTGCGGATGCAGGTGTGGAAATCTACCGCGCCCGCGAGCATGAGCTGCAAATTGCCGAACGCATACGCCTCCACATCATGGACTCGGGGGTGCGCGTCGTCGTTTCCGAGGGCTTGGTGGTGCTATTCACGGCCAGGACCCAGCGTTCGGATGCACCGTCGGCCCAGCCCGAAGAGCTCTTCCGGCGGGTACGCGATGAAGTGGGGCAGCAGGCGGCAAGCCGTGGCTACGTGGAATCATCTGCCGAAGTGGTCGAGGTCAAGGATCCGGTAGATGAGGCCAGGGTGCTGGACGTTTGGCACGAAGTCACTTACCGCAAAGCGCTGGCCGACCTGAAGGAGACCGTTGCCGAGGTTCGGTGGGCGCTCGAGCTCGAGAAGTACGTTCGACCTTGATCGTCAAATCTCGGCGCGCGGCGCATCTACTTTGACGTTTTCCGCAAACTGCCCACGAGGGCCCAAGCGTAGATCGTATGCGACCTGCTGACCCTCTCGCAATGTTCGATAGCCCTCGCCGGAGATTTGCGAGTAGTGAACGAATACGTCGGACCCATCACGACCCGCGATGAAGCCCCAGCCCTTCGCATTGTTGAACCACTTGACCAGACCTGTTTCCATGACCCCCTCGCAGAGCTACATCGGAAAATGCAATGCAGAGATTGCTGAGTGACCCCCGGTGGATCTGAACATCCATAGTCCGCGGGGTTTCGTCAAGGGCGATCCAACGACCGCTAAGGATACAAACGCACGGCGTGCCAGGAACCACCGTCACGCTCGTAGAGCCAGCGATCATGCAGGCGGTCGCTCCGGTCCTCCCAAAACTCGATGGCCGTTGGATGGAGTCGATAGCCCCCCCAAAAAGGTGGTCGAGGCACCGAAACATTTTCGAAACGTCGAGCGACTTCGGCCACCGCTTCTTCCAGCGCTTCTCTGCTGGCGAGCACGGAGCTCTGCCGCGAGGCCCACGCACCGAGCTGGCTCCCCCGATCTCGAGTCGCAAAGTACGCGTCGGCCTCGGCGTTAGAAACCTTGCTCACGGGCCCCCGGACGCGCACCTGAATACCGATGGTGTGCCAGTGAAATACGAGCGCCGCATGAGGGTTCGCGTCGAGCTCCCTACCCTTGGCGCTCTCGAAGTTGGTGTAAAAAACGAAGCCGTCGTCGTCCACGCTCTTGAGCAACACGAATCGAGCGTCCGGACGACCGTCCCGGTCGGCGGTGGCAAGCGCGCACCGACTCGCATCGAATGCTTCGGTCAGACGTGCGCGCTCATACTCCTCGTTGAAGCGCACGATGGGATCTTCTGCCATCATCGATGGCGACTTTCTCGAAGGTGGTCCTCCGCGATGTCCGCCCACGGTCCTTCGGGCTCTAGGGCCAGGTACTGTTGCCAGTGGTGCCTTGCGTCGGCCCACTCGCCTCGCTCCTCGAGCGCCATGGCGAGGTTGAAGTGCGCATCCGCGAATGAAGGGTCGCTGTCTAGCGCTTGCCTGAACAAGCTCACCGCAACGTCTATCTCGTCCCGTTCGAAGCGCAAAAAACCCAGATTGTACAGGGCCTCGGGTTGCTCGGGATCGCACGCCAGCGCCCGCTCGTAATATCGCTCTGCTTCTCCTAGCCTGTTCCGTCGGTACTCGAGATTGCCGAGGTTGGTCAAGGCGTTGGAGAGTGTGGGGTCGAGCGTCAGTGCCTTCTTGTACGCCCTCTCCGCTCGCTCGTACGTTTGCTCGTCCTCGTCGTAGCGGCATCCCTCCAGATAGTGCTCGTATGCCCGAGAGCGATCGTCGTGATCAAAGTGCAGCAATCGAACCACATCCGATTCGAGCCCATCGATGCGAAAATCCAAGACAGCTTGTCCCGTTGCGGGCTCGTAGGCGCCTGCGTCGTCCTGAACGAGCACCGTGCGCCCATCTGCCATGACGCGAAGCTCCGATAGAGGCCGAGCCGTGCCCGGAAACGCGTTCCGGAGTGACTCCACGCAGCGCCGCACCTGCTGCGTGGGCACGCCCTGCTCCAGAAGTCCCTTGGCCGCGCGCACGCCGACCAGGTCTTGGAACGTGTAATAGTTGCGCCCGGACAAGCGCGCTGACGGTTCGAGCAGCCCAGAACGGTGCCAGTATCGCAACCGAGACGGACTGAACCCAAAGAGCCGCGCGACCTCGGCCACCGTATAGAGGCCCTCGCGGGGATCGCTCCTCGGAGGCGCCGGCTGCGAGTAGGCCGGCTCTCGGCTCGAAGCACGCCCAAGCTTGCCGTCGACCCCGAAACCCAGGCGAATTACGTTGTCTCGATCGCCGCCTTCGTCCAAGTCTGCTCTCCCCGCGTGAGAATAAGCCGACCTCGTGCCCGCGCAAGCGTCTAGCGAGAACCGATGGTTGGCGGCATGGGTGCTAGGCTTCCCGCATGGCCCATCCCCCCGCGGCGAGTCCGGTGGCCTTCCTATCGGACATCCACGGCAATCTCACCGCCCTCGATGCGGTCTCGGCGGAGCTGGAACGTCTGGGCGTGAAGCAGATCTACGTCGCGGGTGATCTGCTGCTTGGGGGGGATCAGCCACTCGAGGTGTGGCAACGACTCCAGACGCTCGGAGCGATCTGCACGCGGGGGCCATCGGACCTGGCCTTGGCCTCGGTAGACCCGGGCAGCCTCGTTCCAATCGATGACAGACAACGGAAGCAGGCCAGGCTCTTCGCAAAGACGCGGGCCGCGATTGGCGATCTAGTCGCCGAACGGTTGCGTCGCCTTCCCGAAAGCTATCGCATTCCACTCGTCGATGGTCGCGAAGTGCTGATGGTCCACGGCTCCCCCGCCGACGATCAGCGCGAAATCAGTCATGATCTCAGCGATGACGAGATCCTGGCCCTGCTCGACGACGATCCGGCCGACATCATCGTCTGCGGCTCGACGCACGTCCCATTTCAGCGATCGGTGGGCGACTATCACGTGGTCAACGTCGGCTCGGTCGGTGCGGCCCCAGAAGGCCGGGTCGCGCACTACTCGGTCCTCACGCCACGAATGAGCGGAGCCGACATCCTTCAAGACTGGGTCCGTTATGGAGAAGAGCGAGCCGGCTAGGCCGTCGCGGCCTTCGGCTCGTCGGGTGTCTCCGTGCGGGCTCTGAGCATCTCGACTCGGCGAACGTGACGCTCATCCGCATCGAGTACCACGACGCGATAAGGTCCCGCGCGTAGGCTTTCTCCGATCGCCGGCACTTGGCCGACCAAATGGACCAACATGCCCCCGAGCGAGTCGAAGTCGCTCTTGTCATCGCAAATGGGCTCGCCGAGTTGCTCTTCGAGGTCGTAAACGGAAATGCCGGCGTCCACGAAATAGTGCCCTGGTGCACGCTCGTACACCAAGGGCGCCTCCTCGTCGTGCTCGTCTTGGATCTCTCCGACGATCTCCTCGACGATGTCTTCCAGCGTGACGATCCCGGCGGCGCCGCCGAACTCGTCGACGACGACCGCCAGATGGGAGCGACGCCGTTGCATCTCTCGCAGAAGCACTCCGATCTTTTGGCTCTCGGCTGCGAAGAACACGGGTTTGCGGATCAGATTTTCGAGAAGGATGCCGGACGCGTCCTGGGTGCCGCGTAGCACCTGAAACAAGTCCTTTGCGTACAGAATCCCCTCGACCTGATCGATCTGGTTCCGATAGACCGGATAACGACTGTGCCCGGACTCGATGACGTGCTCGAGCACGTCCTCGATGTTGGTTCCCACCTCGAATCCGACCACCTGGGTCCGTGGAACCATGATTTCTCGGGCCACCGTATTTCGAAACTCGAGCACACTGCGAAGCATTTGCGCGTACTCTTGCCCGATCGTGCCCGTCTCTTCGCCTTGACCGATCACGTGCTCGACCGTCAGCTCGGCCAGACGGTCACGGTCCTGAACTTTGACCTCCGGCACGATCTTGGCGACCAACTCTCCGAGCCAGTGCAGGGGTGCGCCGAGGGGCGTCAGCAGCAAGTCGACGGGGCGAAGCCATCTCCAGACCCTGAGCGTGGCCTTACCGGAACGCCGGCGCATGGCCGCAGCCGCGACCGTCGCAACGGTGGCGTAGATTAGGGCAACCCCCAAGACGCCCAAGGCGCCAGCCCACACACCGTACGCCTGCAGCAACGAGTAAGCCACGAACGCCGCGGCCGACACGACGCAAAGCACCCGCCCGATCAGCAAACGCGATTGCACCGCAGACAGGTCCCGCAGTACGCGCTTGGGAACGTCGGCATACGGGCCCCCTGTTTCGGACAGGGCCTGCAGGCCCGCCTCGCCGAGCGCGTGAAGGCCGGCGCTTACAGCCGCAAGCAGCGCGCCCAGCCCGATGCCGCCAACGATGATGGCGGCTAACTGTATACTTGGAACGTCCAAGACCTTGTAAGCCTCTAGGGTACCGAGTCGCGGAATCGCCCGCAACAGTCGGGGTTAATCACGCTGACGCTGGTCCCGAAGCGCGCGAATTCGCAAGCGAAGCGCATTGAGCCTGATGAAACCGGTCGCGTCCTGCTGGTCGTAGAC
The DNA here is from genome assembly GCA_050118395.1 of Myxococcales bacterium. Lineage (GTDB taxonomy): Bacteria > Myxococcota_A > Polyangia > Polyangiales > Houyiibacteriaceae > SG8-38. The sequence goes on from JASFKY010000009.1 coordinate 17,100, forward strand.
CTGGTCCGCCTCGAAAGTCGCGAACTCCGGGTCGTACAGTGTGTTGGGGCTGCGTCGTCCCACGACGTCGGCATTGCCTTTGTAGAGCTTCAAGCGGACCTCACCGCTCACGTCCTTTTGCGCATCGTCGACGAGTGTCTGCAGCATCTCCCGTTCGGGAGCGAACCAAAATCCGCGATATACGAGCGAAGCGTACTCGGGTATCAGGCCGTCTCGAATGCGAAGGACTTCGCGATCGACCGTGATCGACTCCATGGCTCGATGCGCCCGTTGAAGGATCGTGCCCCCGGGCGTCTCGTAGACCCCTCGTGATTTCATGCCCACGAAACGATTTTCGACGAGGTCCACACGTCCCACGCCGTGCTTCGCTCCGAGCTCGTTCAAACGAGCGATCAAGGCAGCCGGAGATAGTTTCTCGCGGTCGACCCTCACGGGGTCGCCCTTCTCGTAGCCAATCACGACGTACTCGGGCTCGTTCGGCGCGTCCTGCGGGTCCACGGTCCACCGAAACATGTCTTTTGGGGGCTCGCTCCAGGTGTCCTCCAGCACGCCGCCTTCGTAGCTGATGTGGAAGAGATTGGCGTCCATGGAGTACGGCTTTTCAGCCGTCACCTCGATTGGGATTTTGCGCTCCTTGCAATATGCGATGCAATCGCTCCGAGACCGCAACGACCAGATGCGCCACGGAGCGATGACCTGGATGCGTGGATCGATCGCCATCGCGGTCAGCTCGAAACGAACTTGATCGTTGCCTTTACCGGTGGCACCGTGCGCGATGGCATCGGCGCCTTCCTCGCGCGCGACGTCCATCATCGCTTTGGCGATCACCGGCCTCGCAATCGAGGTGCCCAACAGGTACTCGCCTTCATAGATGGCGTTGGCGCGGAGCATCGGGAAGACGAAATCGCGGGCGAACTCTTCTTTGAGATCCGCAATGATGCACTTGGAGGCGCCAGTGGCCCGAGCCTTTTCGTCGAGACCGCCGAGCTCTTCGCCCTGTCCGATATCGGCACAAAATGCGACCACCTCGGCTTGATAGGTCTCTTTGAGCCAAGTCAGAATGACGGAGGTGTCGAGACCCCCGCTGTAGGCGAGCACGATCTTTTTGGGTTTTGCAGCCATGAGGCCGGATGGTACCGGCCGGACTTGTGCGCGCAAGCAGTCCCTTATCAGCCCACCCGGACGATGGCCTGCGCCTCGAGAAGCTCGGTAAATAGACGCAATGCCTCCAGACGGGCCAGGGGGCAGAGGTCGAGAACCTCCTGGACACTGGTCTGGCCATCGACGAGGGTGAGCAAAAATGCGGCTTGTGGGTCGAGACCCAGCCATCGGAGCTTGGCGTCCGGAAGCGCGCAGTTGAAGACGTGCCGTAGCGACCCGATCCGGGCCGTGTATCTCGCCTCCAGACGGCGCCGGCTCTCCACCGCATGGCGGCGCGCGCTGTCGTCGGTCGGGTCGATTCCGAGCTGCAACTCCGCGACGCTGAGCGCACCCGCGTAATCCCCCAGCTCGAAGCGCTCCGTCATCTCCCGAATCAGATCACGGGGTAGCGACTCTTGGGATGGCTCCATCTCGAGAGCCGAGACCGGTTTGGAGCGCGGCATCATGCTGCGCCGCTCCCGGTCGGCCACCCACGCGTCGCCGCGGCTCTCGCCCGACGGGGCGTCAGCCGTGCCGGGCAGCCCGCCTCCCAGTCCGCCAGTCAGATCGATGCTGCCGTCCGAGCCGAGCAGACTCGGACGAGACGACCCACCCGATCGGGAGCGATCTCGGGACATCGGTCAGGCCGATTTTCCGACGACGCCCTTGAACATCCGCTGGGTCCGAGCGAGAGATTCGATCTCTTGCTCGAGCCCCGAGATGTCGCCTCGCTCGAGCAGCGTTCTGGACCGATCGACGACCCCTCTCGCCTTTTCGATGGCGTCACGCCCGAAGTCGCTGCCTGCAACGATCGACTCGACCTCCGGAAAGAGGCGTTCGATTTCCGCCATCAGCGTCTCGGCCTGCTGACGAACCTTTTCGGCTGCCTCGTCTTGACGGCGAATGACCGCATAATCGGAAGCATCGACCATCATCTCGTTGATCTCATCCTCGGTGAGGCCGCTGGTCGCAGTGACGGTGATCGACTGCTCCTTGCCGGTCTCCACGTCCTTGGCGTGCACGCTGACGATACCGTCTGCGTTGATCTCGAAGGTGACCTCGACTTCGACTTGGCCCGCCGGTGCCCTTCGAAGGCCGGTGAGGATGAATTCGCCCAACAGCTCGTTGTCTTCCGCGCGGCGAGACTCGCCTTGCAGAACGAGAATCTTCACGGCCGTCTGATTGTCGCGCACGGTGGTGAACGGCTTGCTCCGAGACGTTGGAACCGTGGTGTTCTGCGGAATGAGCTCTTCGAAGTAGCCACCGACGACCATGATGCCCAGGGTATGCGGCGTGACGTCGAGCAAAACCATGTCCAGCTCGGGAGAGTCATCGACCAAGGCAGCGCCTTGAATCGAAGCGCCGAGCGCAACGACTTCGTCCGGGTGCACGCCTTTGCACGCCTCGCGCTGAAAGAACTTGCTGACTCGTTCCTGAACCTTCGGCATACGAGTCATACCACCGACGAGAATCACGTCTTCGATTTCGTCTTTGCCCAAACCAGCCTCGCCCAACGTGAGCTCGCAAATCTGGACCGTGCGATCGACCAGATCGGCCGTGAGCTCTTCGAGCGTCGAACGCGTGAGCAGCCGTTGAAGGTGAAGCGCCTCGTTTCGCGTATTGGAGATGATGAAGGGAAGATTCACCTCGGTTTCGGTCACGGCGGAGAGCTCGCACTTCGCCTTCTCGGCCGCGTCTTTGAGTCGCTGGAGCGCCATTCGGTCTTTACGCAAATCGATCGAGTGCTCGTGTTGAAAGCCCTCGACCAGCCAATCGATGACGCGCTGATCGAAGTCTTCACCTCCGAGGAAGGTGTCGCCGGCCGTGCTGATCACCTTGAAGACTCCGGAGCTCGAAATTTCCAAGATCGAGATGTCGAAAGTGCCGCCGCCCAGATCGAACACGGCCACGGTACGATCGATGTTCTTTCCGAAGCCATAGGCAAGCGCTGCCGAGGTCGGCTCGTTGATGATGCGAATTACGTCCAAACCCGCAATCGCGCCCGCGTCCTTGGTGGCTTGCCGCTGGTTGTCGTTGAAGTAAGCAGGGACGGTCACCACGACCTTGTTGACTTCGTCACCCAGATAGTCCTCCGCAACCATCTTCATTTCCTGAAGGACCATGGCGCTGACTTCGGGGATGCTGTACACCTTGTCGCGCATCTTGATGCGGCAGTCGCCATGCGGGCCTTCGACGATGTGGAATGGCGAGGTCTGAATCGCGTTCTTGACCTGTGGGGTATCCCACTTGCGGCCGATCAAGCGCTTTGCCGCAAAGACCGTATTCTCGGCGTTGGTGACCGCCTGTCGCTTTGCGATGTGCCCCACCAGACGCTTGCCTCCCTCGGTGACCGCCACCATCGAAGGCGTCACTTTGTATCCACCTCTGTTGGCAATGACGACCGGCGTTCCGTTTTCGACCACGGCAACGCACGAGTTGAAGGTCCCTAGATCAATCCCGATGACTCTTTCCATGCCCCACTTCCAAGCGCTCAGATGCTTCGTTCACATCATCCCCCGAGCTGCTTTCTAAGATTTTTCACCATCTCGTGCTTGGGGTCCAGCTTTGCAGCCTCGTCGAGCTCTTTGGCCGCGCTGTTGTCCATGCCCGCTTCGATGTAAATCCGCGCCAAAATGAGGCGCGTGTCGAGTGAGCCAGGCGCGATCTCCAGGCTTCTGAGCGCAAAATCCCTTGCTTTTCGAAGATCGCCTCCGGCCGAAAGCAGCGCTTTGGCGGCCCGACGAGGCGCAACCGGATCGTCGGGAGCGGCTTCGGCCACCTTCGCCCAGGAAATACTGGCCGAAGCCCACATGGCGTTTTCTTCCTCGTATCTGGCTTGCTCTCGATGAATGTCGAGGAGCTGGATGCGCAAACGGGAGTTGACCCGGCGATAGTCCTCCCGCAAGTCGGTCCGGCTCGAATCGAGCGCCAGGGCCATGCGGAGGGCGGTCGCAGCGGCGGCGAGGTCTCCCTCGGCCTCCGCCAGGCGCGCCGTCTCGAGGTGATGCTGAGCCCGGTCGATTCCACCGGTGAGCACCGCGGTCTGCCGAAGGGACCTCGTGAGATCGCGAAGGGCCGCCTTTTTGCCGACCTGCGCAGTGGGTTTGGGTGTCGTCCGAACAGAAGGCTGCGACGGGGAACGCATGGAGCGGCCTCTGAGACGGCGCTCTAGAAGCTCGCGTTTGCGAAGCATTCGTTCATGCTCGGGCGAGCCGGGTGAAACCTGCGATGCCGGCCTGCTCGATGATGCGGCTTGACTGTCGCGCTCCAAATCCCGTTCGTCCGATGGCACCGGCTCTTCGTTCATGGGGGCCTGGGTCAAGGCCTTGGCCAAAGCCCGAGCGCGCTCCTCGACGCGATTCATTTGCTGCTCGGCGGCAGAAGCCATCAAGCTCTGCCGAAGGTAGCGATCATACGCTTCTCGCTTTTGGGGACGCCCGATCGCTTCGTAAGCATCGGTCATCTTCCGAAAGATGTACTCCATCTTGGGCTTGAACGAGCCGAGATGTTTCCCGAAATAAGCATCGGGATGGAAGACTTTCGAAAGGGCGAAGTACGCTTTGCGAATCTCTGCGCGTTCGGCGTCGATGGCCACGCCTAGAAGCTCGTAGTGGTTGAGCTTTTCGGCACGGTGGAAGGTTTCGACGATCCGTTTCTGAAGCGCATCGTCGATGTCGACGTCTTCGAGCAGCTCTGCCTGAGGCGGTCCGCTCGACACCTTCGGAATCACCCACTCGGCGACTCCAAGCTCGATCAAATGCTCGATCGAGCGCAGGACCTCGGCAGGGGACAACACCGTCACGTCCGCGATGTCTTCCAGATTCAGCACGCCGTCGATGCACGAATGCACGAACGCCTCTTGGGCGGTGAGATCCAGTTTTCTGACGTCAGCCCCCTGGAGCAGTCGCGGGATCTTCTCCTCGGGCATCGGCTGCCGAGCTGCCCCCATCCTGGCAAGCTTAGCGTGTCTTACCCGTTCTGAGCCACTTCGGGCCCTAGGCCATCAACCACTCCAACAGCGCCTTCTGGGTGTGTAAGCGGTTTTCTGCCTCGTCCCAAACCCGAGACTGCGGCCCGTCGATCACCGAAGCGCTGACTTCCTCACCCCGGTGGGCGGGAAGACAGTGCAGGAAAATCGCGTCGTTCCGGGCCCGCCTCATGGCTGCGTCGTCGACGATGAAGCCCGCAAACGCGCGCTGCCGCTCCGCCGTCTCGCGCTCCTGCCCCATGCTGGCCCAGACATCGGTGGTGACGACGTCGACCTCATCGAGCGCCTCCTCGGGTCGTTCGACGAGCCGTACACGGGCGCCGCGATGCTGAGCCTCGGCCAAGACCTCCGGGTCGGGGCGGTAACCCTCGGGGCAGGCAAGAACGAGCTCGAACCCAGCCACGCTCGCTGCCACGATCCAGGAGTGCGCCATGTTGTTGCCGTCTCCGATCCAGGCCACCCGGACCCGATCGAGTGAAGGGCTCACGTGTTGCCGGATGGTCATCAGGTCGGCAAGCAGCTGCACTGGATGAAACTTGTCCGAAAGCCCGTTGACGACGGGAATCTGCGAATGGCTCGCCAGCGTCTCCAGCCGGTCGTGGCCGAAGGTGCGGTAGACCACTCCGTGCACGTACCGGCTCAACATACGCGCTGTGTCTTCGATGGGCTCTCCGCGGCCGAGCTGCGTGTCTTTCGATATCAGCGTGACGGGCTGAGCGCCGAGCTCGTGAATCCCCACCTCGAAGGAAAGACGGGTTCGCGTCGAGGCCTTCTCGAACACGACGGCCACCGACTTTCCTCGTAGCGGCTGCGGGTGCGACGAGCTACCCCGAAGCTCTTTGAGCTCGACGGCCCGATCGAGCACGCCAAGGAGCTCGTCTCGGGTCAAATCGGACACGGTCAAGAAGTGCCGGGTCATCCTTTCCTCGGCGCGTCCGTCAACACGGTCTCGAGTATCTGAAGGCCTCGATCGAGCTCTTCCTTCGTGACGTTCAACGCAGGCGAAATGCGGATCACGTGACCACCCGCCAGCGTCAGCAGCAAGCCTGCCCGCTGAATGGCCGCGAGCGTACCCGCGGAATCGACGTCGTCCGCGAGAATCAATCCTTGCAAAAGCCCCATGCCCCGGGTGCCGGCCGTGGCGTCGAGTCGAACGTCGAGCTCGCGGAGCCGCTCGCCCAAATAGTCGCCCAGAGCGCGGGCATTTTCGACGAGGCCCTCTTCGTCCATGATGTGCAGCACCGCAAGCCCCGCCGCACAGGCCAATGGATTGCCACCAAACGTGCTGGCGTGGCTGCCCGGCGGCAGTCCTTCCGACAGCCGCTCCATAACCGCGATCGCGCCGAGCGGAAAGCCTCCACCGATCCCTTTGGCGAGCGAACATGCGTCGGGTACCACCTCGAACCATTCCTGCGCGAGGAAGCGCCCGGTCCGACCGTAGCCGGTTTGAATTTCGTCGAAAAAGAGCAAAGCGCCACGCTCGTCACAGATGCGCCTGGCTTCGCGAACGAAGCGCTCTCGCGCCACGATGATACCGCCCTCCGCCTGAATCGGCTCGAAGATCACGGCCGCCGTCTCTTCGGTGACCGCGGCATCGAGGGCGTCGATGTCGTTGAAATCGACGAAGCGTACGTCTTGCAAGAGCGGACCCATACCCTTGTGGTATTTGGGCTGACCCGTGACCGAGAGCGAGCCCATCGTTCGGCCGTGGAAGCTATTGTGGGTCGAGACGAGCTCGATCCGGTTCGTGTCGCCGCGATCGTAGTGATATCGGCGCGCGAGCTTGAGCAGGGACTCGTTCGCTTCCGATCCGCTATTGCAGAAGTAGACTTTGCCGAAGGGCGTTCGCTCGCAGATCGCCTCGGCGAGCTCGATGGCCCGATCGTTGTAAAAAACGTTCGAGACGTGCATCAGACGCGCCGCCTGCTCGCCAATCGCAGAAGCGAGGGTGGGATGGCAATGGCCGACCGAAAGAACGGAGATACCCCCCGAAAGGTCCAAGTACTCGCGGCCAGCGGCATCGGTGACGTGCCGTCCACGTCCATGAGTGAGCACAAAAGGCGCCGGAGCATAGTTGCCGAGCTGCACCCTTTTTGCGATCCGAAGCATGTCGTCCTGGCGGCTCATGGTTCCGCTTTCGGGAAACCCGGGACATACCACCATTGGTCTAAGGAGTCGACCCACTGAACGCCCGGCTCAGCGCGTGATTTCAGTGCCGATGCCCTCGTCGGTGAAGATCTCGAGCAGCACGGCGTGGCGCACGCGGCCATCGATGATGTGCGCTTTGCGAACGCCGCCAGCCAGAGCGCTCAAGGCGCAATCGACCTTGGGGATCATTCCCCCCTCGATCACCCCCTCCTCTTTGAGCTGATCGATCTCGGCCGCGCTCAGGGAGCTCGCCACCTGGCCATCCCGTCCGCGCACCCCTTCGATGTCGGATAACAAGACGAACTTTCGGGCTTGCAACGCCTCGGCCACCTTGCCGGCCACGGTGTCGGCATTGACGTTGAGGGATTTCCCATCGGCATCGATGGCCACCGGAGCGATGACCGGGATGAAACCGTCGTGCACCAAGCGGCGAACCACGTCTGGATTGACCTGAGTCACCGCCCCCACGCGGCCCGGATCGACCCAACGGCCGCTCTTGGTCTTCATCTTGTCGACCTTCTCGGCGCGAAGAAACGCGTCGTCTTTGCCGGTGAGGCCGACGGCCCGTCCGCCATGACCTGCAATGAGCGACACAATCTCCTGATTGATCTTTCCACCGAGCACCATCTCGACGACCTCCATGGTGTGGTCGTCGGTGACGCGAAGGCCGTCCAGCCGCTCTGACACCACCCCGAGCGACTTCAGCATCTCGTCGATTTGCGGACCCCCTCCGTGAACGACGACCGGATGGAGCCCCACGTATTTCATCAGCACGACGTCTCGCGCAAAGCTGTCGCGTAGCGCCGGATCGACCATTGCATGGCCTCCGTACTTGATGACGAAGAGCTCTCCGTGAAAGCGCCGAATGTACGGCAGCGCCTCTTGAAGAACGGCAGCCTTCTGGATCAGGTCATCCACGCGTGGGCTATAGCAGAAGAGTCCCGCCCTTACCGGCCCGAAGTCGACAAATCGAAGACGGTCGCACCGTCAAAGGATGTACTTCGCGAGGTCCTCGTCGGCGAGGATCGGGTCGAGGGTCGACTTCACGTAGCCGACGTCGACCAGGAATTTCGACTCGGCCCGCTCGGAAGCATCAAACGAGAGCGATTCGAGCAGTGCTTCCATGATGGTGTACAAGCGGCGAGCCCCGATGTTCTCGGAGCGCCGATTGGCCTCCTCGGCGTAGCCGGCCAGAGCGTCGATTGCAGCAGACTCGAAAACCAATTCGATGCCCTCGGTGGCCATGAGGGCTTCGTACTGCTTGGTGAGCGCGTTTCTCGGCTCCGTCAAGATACGAATGAAGTCGGCTTTTTCGAGCGAATCGAGCTCGACCCGGATCGGAAACCTGCCCTGAAGCTCCGGGATCAAGTCCGACACTTTGGACACGTGAAATGCGCCGGCCGCGATGAACAGAATGTGATCGGTCTTCACGACTCCGTATTTGGTGCTCACGGTCGACCCTTCGACGATTGGCAAGAGGTCGCGTTGCACACCTTCTCGAGATACGTCCGGCCCGCCGATCCTTCGATCCGAACCCACCTTGTCGATTTCATCGAGGAAGACGATGCCTGCTTGCTCGGTACGTTGAATGGCGTCCCGCTGGACCTTGTCGTGATCGATCAGCTTTTGGGCCTCCTGCTGTTGCAGGACCTCGAGCGCGTCGGGCACCTTGACCCGTCGACGCTTCGTGCGGCCCTTGAACCCGGGCATCTGCGACATCATGTCCTGCAGATTGACCTCTTCGGTTCCGCCGGCACCGAAAATCGTCATGAACGGATTGTGGGTATCGGTGACGTCGATCTCGACTTCCATCTCGTCGAGCTCACCGTTGCGAAGGCGCTGGCGAATGTCGTTCAGCTCGCTATCCGAGTAGAAAGGCTGGGGCTGCTGTGTAGGCGGCGTAATTTGGAAGCTCAAGGGCCCAAACTGGTGCGTCTGGGGCTTGGCTTCGGGCTGCGACTGCACCGGGGGACGCTGGATCGCGAGGATCATCTTGGCCAGGCGTTCCTCGGCGGCATCCTGGGCTCGAGTCTGCACGCCCTCCAGGGCTTCCTGCTCGCATATCTGGATCGCGTTTTCGACGAGATCGCGAATCATCGATTCCACATCGCGGCCCACGTAGCCGACCTCGGTGAACTTCGATGCCTCGACCTTCACGAAAGGAGCCCGTGCCAGCTTGGCGAGCCGGCGTGCGATTTCGGTCTTTCCGACGCCCGTAGGCCCGATCATGATGATGTTGCGCGGCGCGATCTCCTCGCGAAGCTCGTTGGTGACCTGCTGGCGGCGCCAGCGGTTGCGAAGAGCGATGGCCACGGCTCGCTTCGCCTTGTGTTGTCCGATGATGTACCGGTCGAGCTCGCTGACGGTCTCTCGCGGAGTGAAGTTTCCGAGCGTCATGGACCCATCTCCTCGACGATGATTTCTTGATTGGTGTAGACACAGATCTCCGCGGCGATTTCCAGAGAGCGTCGCGCGATGTCCGCTGCCGGCAGCTCGGTATTGCGAACCAGCGCCCGGGCGGCGGCGAGCGCATAGGAGCCCCCAGAGCCGATCGCGATGACACCCTCGTCCGGCTCGATCACGTCGCCGGTGCCGCTGATCAAGAGAGTGGAGTCGGCATTCATCACGATCAACATGGCCTCGAGACGTCGGAGGTAGCGGTCGGTGCGCCAATCCTTTGCCAACTCCACCGCTGCACGCTGCAAGCTCCCGCGGTATTCCTTGAGCTTGGCCTCGAAGCGGTCGAGTAACGTGAAAGCGTCGGCAGTGGCGCCAGCAAAACCAGCGACCACCTTCCCGTCGGCGATGCGACGAACTTTGCGCGCGCTGCCCTTCATGACGGTCTGGCCAAAAGAAACCTGACCGTCGCCGGCCATCGCGGCCCGTCCGTCCCGGCGTACGGCTACGATGGTCGTAGAATGAAAGAGAGGCTGATCAACATGCTTCATGACGTCGAAGGAACGTAAGTACGGCCTTTTGGACTGTCAACCGCGACCGCTTTTATCGCGTGCCAAGGGGTGAGCACGGTCGTAGACTTCCATGAGTCGATCGACGCTCACATGCGTGTAACGCTGGGTCGTCGACAAGCTGGCGTGGCCCAGGAGCTCTTGAATCGCGCGCAGGTCGGCCCCCGCGTCGAGCAGGTGCGTGGCACAGGTATGCCGAATGGCGTGAGGATGAAGATCTCCGCGGCCCGCGCCCAGCGTCCCGTGGCGCCTCACGATGTTCTGGACCTGGCGTACACTCAGCCTTCGGCCTCTCTGGGAAAGCCACAGAGCTTCCGAATCCGGCTTGCGGGACTTGGCGAGCAGCTCCCTCCGCGCCGGCAGGTAATCGCGAAGAGCGGCTGCAGCCGTCTTGCCCAGCGGAACGATCCGCTCCTTGCCGCCCTTTCCGAGCACACGTGCCGACGACTCCGTCAGGTCGCAGTGGGCGAGATCCATGGATGCGAGCTCGCCGACTCGTACGCCCGTCCCGTACAGCGTCTCCAATAGAGCCTGGTCGCGCGCTCGCAAAGATGTCGAACGAGACTGTTCTTTGGGTGGCGAGTCCATCACCCGAAACGCCTGGTCCACACTCAAGAAGCGCGGCAGCGTCTTGGGGACCTTCGGAGAGCGTAGGCCAGCGGCGGGGTTTCGCTCGATGATGCGCCGCCTCAATAGGAAACGAAAAAAAGAACGAAGCGCGCTCATCTTCTTTTTCATCGTGCTGGCCTGATTGGATCCGAACAAGGTCGACAAGAAGCCGCGCAATGCAACGATGTCGAGCTCGCGCGCGTCCGTCGGCAAACCTTCCCCGCGAACGTAGTCCGCGAAGCTGTGTAAGTCGCGCGTGTAGGTCTCTACGGTGCGCGGCGAGCTTCGACGCTCATCCGCCAAGTACCGAGCGAACGCGTCGATCTGCTGTGCCAACGGGTCCGGGGCGCCCATCGTTGAACTCTACCACGTCGCGCAGCCACGACTGCAGATCCTGCAATGCACGCTCGGACTGCGCATCACGCCGAGCGCGCTTGCCCATCTTTCGCCCTACGATCGGTGGCACCATGCTCCACATGGCATTGGACGGTTGAAAGTCTTCACTCGAGCGCCGCAGATGACGGATGAGACCACCGAGCATGGTCGTCTCCGGCGGAAACGCGCTCGAAAGACCCCTTGCCTCCTGAGCCAGCTTGATGCCGATGAGCAGACCACAGGCGGCGCTTTCCACGTAACCTTCGACGCCGCTGATCTGGCCTGCCAGATATACGCCCGGCCTGGTTCGCAGGGCCAAGTCATCGTCGAGCACTCGCGGCGAATTGACGAACGTATTGCGATGGACGCTTCCAAAGCGCTCGATCTCCGCGTTTTCGAGGCCAGGGATCATACGGAAGATCCGCTTTTGCTCCGGCCACTTCATCCGCGTCTGAAAGCCGACCATGTTGAAGGCGGTTGCAGCCGCGTCCTCTTGGCGCAGCTGAACCACGGCGTACGGTCTCTTGCCGGTAGCTGGATTGGTGAGGCCCACGGGCTTCATGCAACCAAAAGCCAAGGTCTGACGGCCCCGCTCGGCCAACACCTCGATGGGAAGACAACCCTCGAAGTAGCGCACCTGCTCGAAGTCCTTCGGTTCGACCTTCTCGGCACGGAGCACGGCATCGACGAAGGCATCGTACTGCTCTTGGTCGAGCGGGCAGTTCACGTAAGCGGCATCGCCTCCCTTGTCGTATCGAGAGGCTCGAAAGGCAACGTCGAAATTGATGGAATCGGCCGACACGATCGGAGCAATCGCATCGTAGTAGGCGAGATGATCGACTCCGACGGCCGCTGCGATGTCGTCCGCGAGACCGCCTGAGGTCAGCGGCCCGGTCGCAAGCACCACGGACCGCTGGTCGGGAATGCGATCCACGACTTCGTGAACCACTTCGATAAGTGGATGCTCATTCATGCGGCGCGTGATTTCGGCGCTGAACGCATCGCGGTCGACCGCGAAGGCGCCGCCTGCGGGCACCCTGTGAAGAGCCCCGACTTCCATCACCAGCGAACCGGCGCGGGCCATCTCTTCTTTGAGCTGACCGACAGCGTTGTGTAGCGCCGCCCCTCGGAACGAATTCGAGCATACCAGCTCGGCCATTTGATCGGAGTGCTGCGCGGGTGTGCGGGACGACGGCTTTTGCTCCATCAGGCGCACGGGAACCCCTCGCTGGGCGAGCTGCCAGGCGCACTCGGTGCCGGCCAACCCGGCGCCTACGATGACCACTTCCGTCAACGCAACGCCCTACCCCGTAGCCGAGCCGGCTGCTGGCGGCGCATCCACGCTCTCGTCTTCGACCAACTCGGACGGATCATAGCTGCGCTCGAAGTCGCAAGACTCGTTTGGGCACTTGAGCTTTGGGTTTTTCTTGCCTCCTACCGGAACCAAGAAATCGCTTCCGCACTTGGGGCACTTTTCCGCGACGGGCTTTTGCCATACTCGGAAATCGCAAGGCTGTTCAGAACGATAGTTGGTGCAGCCATAGAAGGGGCGGCCACGGCCCCGTGGCTTGATCGGGATGATGTCACCCGTCTTGCATTTCGGGCACTTGAAGCCAAGGGGCACCGGTCGGGTGTGCTTGCATTCGGGGTAGCGCGAGCAACCCAAGAACCAGCCGTTTCGCCCCCAACGCTTGACCATCTTGGCGCCGCACTCGTGACAGTCGTATTCGGTGAGCTCGGGCTCTTTGGGCGGCTCGATCTGACCGTCGGGTCCGATGTTGAGCGTATAGCGGCACTCTGGGTACTTGGTGCACCCGATGAAGGGCCCGTTTCGCCCCCAGCGCTTGACCAGCGGGTCGCCCGACTCGGGGCAACTCTCGCCGATCTCCTCGGGCTCGGGCCACCACTTGCCCTTCTGCTCGACGGCATGCTCGATCTGCGTCTGCAATCGTTCGTGAAAAGGCTGAAGGACATCCAGGCGCTTGGTCCGCGCCTCCGCTACCGCGTCGAGGTCTTCTTCGAGCTTGCGGGTGAAGCCGATATCCGCGAGGTCGAAGTTGTCGGCGACGAGCTTTTCGATGACCAGCGTGCCGAGCGGCGTGGGCACCAGCTTGTTGCCTTCCTTTTGAACGTAAGCTCGCTGCTCGACCTTGCTGATGATTTCGGCATAGGTGCTCGGTCGTCCAATGCCCTCTTCCTCGAGCTTCTTCACCAGTGTCGCCTCGGTGAAGAGCGGAGGAGGCTCCGTTTGCTTGTGATGCATCTGCACGCCGGGTGGCACCACCAGGTGCAGCGTCTCGCCTTCCCTGAGCTCTGGAAGGCTGTCGTCGTCATCGGCGCCGTCCTCCGAGGTCGATTCTTCGCCCGCCAGAGGCTCGGTGGTGGCTCCGTACACCGCACGCCAACCAGGAACCTTGAGCACGCTGCCACTCGCACGTAGGCCGTAGGTACGTCCCCCGGACGTGGCTTGGATGTCTACGCTGGTTTGATCGAACACCGCCGGAGTCATCTGAGAAGCGACGAAGCGATCCCAAATGAGCTTGTAGAGCCGTCGCTGCGGATCCTTGAGGTACTTGCTCACCGCTTCGGGAGGCAGGTCCAAACGCGTCGGGCGAATCGCCTCGTGTGCGTCCTGCACGTTTTGCTTCTTGCTCTTGAAGAAGTTGGGCTTCTCCGGAACGGAATCTTTGCCGAACTTCTTGGCGACGTACTCCCGGCACGCGTTCACGGCGTCGGGGGAAAGGCGCACGCTGTCGGTACGCATGTAGGTGATGAGACCCACGGTCTCGGAGTCCTTGCCGCGCCCGAGGGTGATGCCCTCGTAGAGTTGCTGCGCGATCTGCATGGTGCGCTTGGGCGGCATGCTCAACCGATTGGCAGCATCTTGTTGCAGCTTGGAGGTCGTGTATGGCGCGGGCGCCTTGCGCGAAGCTTTGCGCTTGGCAATGGAGCCGACACGAAACTCCGCGGCCTTGAGATCGGAGACGTAGCCTGCCGCGTCTTTCTCGCTTAGCGCCGCAGGACGAGAGCCGACTTTGTCGAGCTTCTTGTCACCGACCGACTGAAGCGCCGCCATGAACGACTGAGGCTTCTCGCCCCTGAGCTTGGTGTCGACCAGCCAGTACTCGACCGGAACGAAGGCGTCGCGCTCGTGCTGACGATCGACGATGATGCGCAAGGCGGGCGTCTGCACGCGCCCGGCCGAAAGACCGAAAGCGAGCTTCTTCCACAGAAGGCTGGAGAGAGGATAGCCGCCAATTCGATCGAGCACGCGACGGGTCCGCTGCGCTTCGTACAGATTGGCGTCCAGATCTCGCGGGTGCTCGAGCCCCCGGGCGACCCCACGCTTGGTGATCTCTTCGAAGAGAACTCGTTGGATCTCGGCGTCCTTGTTGGCCTGCTTCGCGACTTCCATCAAGTGATAGGCAATTGCCTCGCCTTCGCGGTCCGGGTCGGTGGCAAGCAGGACCTTGTCCGCCCTCTTGGCGGCGGCGCGGATCGCCTTGACCACCTCGGTCTTGCCCTTTTCTTCGAGAAGCTCGTAGGTCTCTTGAAACCCATGCTCGATGTCGACCCCGCCCCGCTTGGGCAAGTCCTTGATGTGACCTTTGGACGCAAGAACCTCGTAGCC
>JASFKY010000010.1:0-31181 GCA_050118395.1 Myxococcales bacterium
GCGGCCTCGAATTCGCAGTCTTTTTCGAGGTCGCTGTGGGGGGCATGGTCGGTCGCGATGCAGTCGATGGTTCCATCGGCCAAGGCCTCCCGCAGCGCCGTGCGGTCCTCCTCCTCTCGGAGTGGCGGATTGACCTTGCAGTAGGTGTCGTAGCTCAGCAGCGCTTCATCGGTGAAGAGCAGATGATGAGGAGTCACCTCCGCAGAGACTCTGAGCCCGCGCGACTTGGCCTCTCGAAGCAGGCGCACGGCCCCGAGGCTCGAGATGTGAGCGACGTGATACCGGGCGCCCGTCACCTCGGCCAGAATCAAGTCACGCGCTACGATGATGTCTTCTGCAGCACGGGGCCAGCCCCGCAATCCGAGCTCGGTCGATCGCGCGCCCTCGTGCATCTGCGCGCCCTCGGTCAAATCGTGATCTTCGCAGTGTTGGCTGACCAGCAGATCGAAGGTGCGCGCGTACTCCAGCGCATGGCGCATCACAGCGGCATTCATCACGCAGCGCCCATCGTCGCTCACCCCGATGGCGCCCGCATCGCGCAGATCCGCCATCTCGGTGAGCTCGGCGCCTCGTTGCCCCCTGGTCACGGCACCGAAGGGCAAGAGGCGAGCGCCGCCATGCTCCTCGGCGCGCGCGAGCATCATTTCGGTGATGGCACGTGTATCGTTGGAAGGCTTCGTGTTGGGCATGGGGCAGACCGCGGTGAAGCCGCCCGCCACCGCCGCATCCAAGCCCGAGGCGATGTCTTCTTTGTACTCCTGCCCAGGCTCGCGCAGATGGACGTGCAAGTCGATGAAACCAGGGCACACCCAATGCCCCGAGACGTCGACGACCCGCACCTGCTCCCCAGATGGCTCGTAGGCAGCGCCGGCCCCCGCACCCACCTTTTGGATCCGTCCCGCTTCGATCACGACGTCCGCGACTTCATCGAGCCCTTGTGATGGATCGAGGACGCGTCCGCCCCGCAGGACGATCACCTGACTGAGCATATCGGTCCGCGCTTACGTGACGGACCCGAGGCCGTCAACCCGCTCAACCCGCCTTGCGATGAAGATCGTCGTCGTCCGCAGCGGCGACGGTGCCCGCCGACGAGGTTTTGGCTTCCGCCTTCTTCTCCTCGACGCGCTTCTTCATCGTCATGACTTTGCGGTACACGGATGCGAAGTCTTTGTTGCGCGTCGCCATCGATGGGGTGCCGCCACGCAAAAGGGTTTGCAGGATGAATTCGAGAACTTGGATCTCGCCTTCGGAGAAGCTGTTGCTGATGCGCATGCGATCGGATCTACCACCGGGCATGCCACATGACAATCGATGACGTGCAACGTAGGGTCACAGGACGTCATTCGCTTTGGAGGTTTCGGCGCCAAGTCACGGGACTCGGGACGGTTATCAGACAGCCAATAGGGTTATCAACGATCGCTGTGGGCTGCGTCCCATGGGATGGATGGTTGACAAACGAGCCGTCGCGACTCTCGCCCGGGCTGCGTTACTTGTCGGCAGCCGTGACACGCACGACCTCGTCGATCGTCGTCACGCCCTGAAGCACCTTGTTGAGCCCTGCCATTCGGAGCGTGGAGACGCCTTCGCGAATCATTTCGTCCTTCAGCTCCGCGGTCGATCCGCCCTGCAGGACGATCTCGCGCAGTCGCTCGGTAAACGGCATGACCTCGTACAATGCGACGCGTCCTTTGTAGCCCGTGTCGTTGCACACCTTGCAACCGGTGCCGCGGAAAGCGACGACGCTTGGAATCTCGCTTTCGGGGAACCCCACGTCCAGCAGCACCTGTTCGTCGGTAGGGACCTGCACCTTGCACTCCTGGCAGATCTTGCGTGCGAGACGTTGTGCCAGAACCAGGTTGACCGAGGCGGTGACGAGGAAGGGCTCGATGCCCATGTTGAGCAAGCGCGTGACCGTGCTGGGGGCGTCATTCGTGTGGAGCGTCGATAACACCAAGTGGCCGGTCAAAGCTGCCTTGACGGCGATCTCCGCCGTTTCGAAATCTCGAATCTCGCCCACCATGATGATGTCGGGGTCTTGTCGGAGAAATGAACGGAGCGAAGCCGCGAAATTCAAGCCGATGTCCTCGTGCATCTGTACCTGGTTGATGCCCATCAGGTTGAACTCGATCGGATCCTCGGCGGTGTTGATGTTCGTTTCGACGCTGTTGAGGTCCGACAGAGCCGAATACAGCGTGGTCGTCTTACCCGAACCCGTCGGACCCGTGACCAAGACCATTCCGTAAGGCTGGTGAATCGCATCGCGGAAATCCGAGAGCGGTTTGTGCTCGAAACCGAGCTTGGTCATGTCGAGTTGCAGATTCGACTTGTCCAACAAACGAAGAACGATCTTTTCGCCCCAGAGCGTGGGAACCGCAGAGACGCGGTAGTCCATCTCGCGTCCCTTGCCGAGCTTCAGCTTGATACGGCCGTCTTGGGGCAACCGACGCTCGGCAATGTCGAGCGAGGACATGATCTTGAGACGCGAAGCAATCGCATTTTTCAACTTGATCGGCGGCGTCATTTCCTCGTGAAGCACGCCGTCGACGCGATAGCGCACGCGTAGGACCCGCTCGTAGGGCTCGACGTGAATGTCGGATGCGCCCTGCTTGATCGCATTCAACAAAATCGCGTTGCACAACCGGATGACCGGCGCATCCTCGCTGGCCTTTTCCAGGTCGAGGACGCTTTCGTCCTCGTCGTCGATGGCGACCTCGATCTCCGACTCGTCGAAGCCCTCCATGATGTCGTCGTACGAAATCTCGGGCTGCGCATAGGCCTTCTCCAGCGCGGCCATGATCGCGCTCTCCGACGAAACCACCGGTTCGACGTTGTAGCCTGTGAGAAATTTCACATCGTCGATGGCGTTGAGGTTGGAGGGGTCGGCCATCGCCACGATCAGCGAGCTGCCGGCCCGAGAAACGGGAATGATCTTGTGACGCTCGCAGACTTGCGGGCTGATCAGCTTGAGAATCTCTCGGTCGATTTCGTACTCGGAAAGATCGATGGCCTGGACCCGGTACTGCTCGCTCAAAAAGTCGGTGATCTCCTGATCCGAGATCGCTCCGAGGCGAGCGAGTGCGTAGCCGAGACTGATGTTGTCGTCTTTCTGGTGCTTCTGCGCTTCCCGGAGTTGCTCCAGGCTGATGCGCTTTTCGCGTACGAGAAGCTCGCCCAATCGATTTCTGCTCATGCTCGTGAATTCCCTACCGAGATCCAGTCTTAGTATATTTATTCACATAATAAGACGAAGCTCAAGTCTTTTACGGAGCCGGGCAACGACGAGAGCATACCCACAGCATCCGCCAAGACGGCGAATTATGTGAGTAACCTCACGCGGGGCAAGGGGCCGCCGCGCCGGGGTTGGTCCCGTGTTTCCCTTGGATCCAATGCTGCGGAGCGGTCTCTTGGGTTGCCGTTCGTGCGCCCTCGGGGTACCGAGCGGAGGTGGCAAAGCCCAAAAAGCAGATCACCGCCGCTCCGAAAGACCCGGAGGCGGCGCTCGAGCAAATCGAGCAGCCCAAGATGAACTGGAAAGTGTTGGGGCTGATCGGCCTAGCGCTGGCCGTGGTTTGGGTCATCGCCGGCATTTTGCAGCCGACCATCGGCTATGTCGGGCTCATCGTGGCCGGCGTGCTCACGGTGGTGGCCGCGGGCTTTCTTCTGTGGGTTTGGCGTCTGACCCGAAAATCGGCCGACATCGCGGCGATTCTGCGCGGAGCCAAGGACAAGGAGAGCCGCCTTGCAGCGCTCGAGCAGCTCCGTGCCAGGCAGAGCCCGGGCGGAAAAGACGCGATCAACGCCGTGGCGCAGGCCCAGCTCGTGGCTCAGGAAGACCCGGCGGAAGCCATTCGCATTCTCGAGGCCATCGACATCCACAAGGCGCCCTCGGTAGTCCAGGACGACGTGCGCGCCAACCTGGCGATGTTCTACTTGGTCGCGGGACGCGCGCGGGATGCGAGGGAGCTCGCAAACGAAATTCGACTCGATCGTCAACCACAGGCCAGAGCCAAGGCGATGTATGCGGCCGTGGTTGCAGAATCTTTCGCGCGCACGGGGGACCCGGAGGAAGCGCGCAAGCTCCTCGAAACCTACGACCCGAAAGACAAGGAGTACGGTCAAGTTGCTGGCATGCTGCTGCGCGCGCAGGTCTACACGTATACGGCGACCAAGAAGCGCGGGCGAGCGCGCGAGGCCATGGAGGAGCTTCTCGAGGTCGATCCGAACATGGTGGCGGCATTCATCCAAAAGGGAACGCGACCCGAGCTGGCCCGCCTAGCCAAGCAAGTGCTGTCGGGAGCCGGTGCATTGCCGAAACAGAAAATGCGTGTCCGGACGCGCTGAACGCTGGTGAGCTCACGAACCTGGACCATCCGCGAACTCCTGCAATGGGCAACGGAGGATTTCTCCAGCCGCGGAGTCGAAAGTCCCCGCCTCGATGCCGAGCTTCTAGTGGCGCATGCGCTTCGGCTCGACCGTGTGGGTCTGTACCTGGATCTGAACCGACCGCTGCTCGAGGAGGAGCGCGCAGCGATTCGTCCATTGGTTGCACGGCGTCGCGGGCGCGAGCCGGTCGCGTACATCCTAGGCCACAAAGACTTCTACGGCCGGCGGTTCTCGGTCACGCCTCAGGTCCTCATTCCCCGGCCCGACACCGAAACGCTGGTAGAGCATGCGCTCGACTGCATTCCCATCGACGCGCCCTGCAACGTGCTCGACGTGGGCACGGGTAGCGGAGCCATCGCCATCACCATCGCTGCGGAGCGACCCTTGGCGAGGGTGCATGCGACCGACAAGTCCGCAAGTGCGCTGGCGGTCGCAGCAGGCAATGCAGAAGCACACGGGGTGGCGACGCGCGTTCGGTTCGAGCACACCGACCTCGTCGCCGCCGGAGCGCGATACGACGTGATCGTGTCGAACCCTCCTTACGTGTCTAGCGGCGAGCTCGCCACCCTGCAGGCCGAGGTGCGAAGCTACGAGCCCACGATGGCTCTCGATGGTGGGCAAGACGGGCTCGACGTGGTGAGGGCGCTGCTGAGGGCGGCGGAGTCGGTGACGCAAGCAGGCGCTCAGCTCTTGGTCGAGGTGGGCTTGGGTCAAGCCGCCGAGGTGATGAGGCTGGCTGCTTCCAAAGCGGCCTGGCGCGAAGTGACCGTTTATCGGGATCTCAACCGAGTCGATCGGGTAGTTCATCTGTGTCGGATCTGACGGAGCCACAGCTCGCCGAACACGAGGGCCAGCGCGAACAAGACGAGCCAGGGCCCTAGCGGACGCTCTGCACCATGCGATACTCCGGCCGAAGCCACTTCGGGCTCTTGTGGCAGCTCAGGGGGCGCTTTGGAGACCAGGTCGCTTTCCTCGGCGGGAGCGTCGACCACGAATGCGAAACGCTCTCCATCCACCCCGTTGACCAAAACTCGGTAGGCTCCAATTTCTCCCGTGTCGCGAAATGTGACTCGGTCGGCCTCGCCAAGATCGATCGTGCGACCGCTCGGCGTGACGACTTGGATGCGTTGCGTGGGCGTGGAGCCCGGAAGCGATACCGCCTCGAACGGCTCGATCGCGTGGTCGGTTCTGCCAGCGAGCCGGGACAGGGTGTCCAGCACGAACGGAACGAAAACGGGCTGGTAGGGTAGATCGGTCCATGCGTCATCGATGGTGGTTGCAAACATGGCGACCCGACCGCTTCGATAGCGATGCTCCACCATGGCCGGGGAGCCATCGTCGAAGCGAGCGGTGACCACGGCATCGAGGTCGGTTTCCGCGATGGGTGTGCGTGCCCGAACCTTCGCTTGCGACAGCTCGGGGAGGCTGTCCGACTTCAGCGTGACGGGCTTGGGCTCCATTCTGGTCGCCGTGTACCGCCCCGGCAATAGCTCGCGAAGCACGCTCCCGTAAGCCCGAGGATTGATTCGGTCCCCAGCGGTAATCCAAATGCTGCCACCGCCGCTCACGAATCGCTGGATGAGGGGCAACCACTTCTCCTCCACAGTGGCATTGGCAAGCACGACGACGTCCGAACGAATGATGGCGCTCTCGGAAAGGTCTTGTGCATCCAACGTTTCGACCGAAAACGACCGCCCGAGCAGCGGCGCGACCTCCAAGGCATGACGAAGAAACGCCGTCTCTCGCTTGCGGGGGTCGGGATGCGGATCTCCGTCGACCAACAACACGTGAATCGTGTCCGACCCGAGCAGCACGCCGCGCACGTTGTCGGCGGGGAGCACGTCGTCGGGGTCCAGGCGGAGCTCGACGACGGCGTCCGTCGAATCGGGATCGAGCATCAAGGTCGCTTCGCCATGATCCCCGTTCCACCGAACGGGAGCCCTTTGCGTCTCCTGCCCCCTCTCACGCAGTCGGATTCGCTGCGCGGACTCCGTACTGGTCCCCGTGATGCGCACGTCGAGCTCGACACCCTCTGCGGCCTGGGGTCCAGAGATCAGGTCGACACCCGCGATCTGCCGATTGTCTGGGTCGGGTGTGGATACCTCGATGAAGGCGGTGCGAATGCCGCGTGTCGGCCACTCGCATTGGTCGGCGCGCGCACCCGGCGTGAAGTCCGAGACGACCACCAGCCGACGGTCCGCGAGGTCGCTCTCGAGTAGCAGCTCCACCGCGGTCTGTACGGCTTCGCATAGCGCGCCGGCACGAGTCGAGCGTGCGTCGACTTCGGTGAACGCCGATTCTGCCGTGTCGAGCTCGGAGCGCTTGCGGACCCATACACGCGGCGGCTTTCCGGCCATGACCACGGAAACCTCAGAGCCTTCCGGAAGCCGGCGAACCTGTTCCATCGAAAGCTCGGCGGCGCGTTCGATCGATGTCTTGCCTTCGTGAATGGCGGACATCGACATGGAATCATCGAAGACGATGGCTAGAGCATGCTGTCGATCCATCAAGCCCGACTGCACGACGCGGTAGGGCGCCGCAGCCACCAACACGAGCACGGCGACCAGCAAGACACGCACCAGCAGAAGCAGCCAATCCACCACGCGCAAACGTGCCGCTCGAGTCGCCTGAATTCGATGAAGGAACGCGATGGTGGGGAGGGTCTGAGTGGGCAACTTTTTGCGCCGGAGCAAATGAGCGACGATTGGAATCCCCACGGCAATCAGACCTGCAAGCGCCCACGGAAGACCAAATCCCACGACTCACCCCTCCCGAAGAAGTTGGAGCAGCGTGTGTTCCGGGGGCGTATCCGTCCGGGCCAACATGTAGCGCGCGCCGGCGGCCACGATTCGTCTCTGACACGACGAAACGAACTCATCGACCGCCTCGCGATACCGTCGTCGCACACCCTGCGGATCGACCTCGAGTGGGCTTTCGCCCTCGAGCCCTTCGAAACGCATCGGCTGGTCGTAGGGCAGCTCGATCTCCGCCGGGTCGAGCACGTGGAGCACGATGGTTTGGTGGCCGCGGGCTTGAAGCCGAGCAATGGGATCGAGGGAAGCGGCCCCGAGGTCCAATAGATCGCTTGCCACCACGACGAGCCCCATGCGCCCGGCATGTTCGAGCAGCTTGTCCAAGGACTCGTGCAGAGAAGTCTGGCTTGCGGGGGTCGATGGGTTGGCCAAAAGACGCATCAGGTAGTCGAGATGCGCTGCTCCGGATCGGTGTGGAACTCGGTCGCGTACGGTTTCGTCGAACGTGATCAAGGACACCGCGTCACCTTGCCGAGTCAACACGTAGGCGAGGGCCGCCAGCAGCGTTGCAGCGTGATCGAGCTTGCTCGAATCGCCACTGCCCCAGTGCATGGACATGGAAATGTCGAGCGCGAGCGTGCCCCGAAGCTGCGTCTCATGCTCGAAATGTTTGATGGTATAGCGATCGGAGCGAGCGTACGCGCGCCAATCGATGAGCCGAGGATCGTCGCCGGGCCGGTAGGCACGATGCTCTTTGAAGATCGCGCTGGCTCCACGGTGTGGGCTTCGATGCATGCCCGCCAAAAGCCCATCGACGGTTCGTCGCGCGCGGAGCGTCAGCCCCGCAAGACGAACTGCGAGCTCGGGTTCGAGCACGTGGGTCACGGCTCGATGCTTTGCCTCAGGCCTTCAATCACGTCTGCAGGGGTGACCCCTTCGGCCTCGGCGCGGAAGTTCATGACGATACGGTGCGTCAAGATGGGCTCCATCAGCGCACGGACGTCTTCGATCTCCGCGGCGTACCGTCCGTGAAGGATCGCGCGCGCCTTGGCGCCGAGCACCAGGCCCTGACTCGCACGGGGCCCCGCGCCAAAACCGACGTTCTTTCGCACGATCTCCGGGGCTCGGTGATCCTCGGGGCGCGACGCCCGCACCAGCGTCACGGCATGCTGAACGACGTGATCGGCCACCGGAACTCGGGGCACGAGGTCTTGAAACCCGATGATGTCCTGTGCAGAGAGCACCGGGGTCACGGTGGTCGGAATGGGCGCCGTCGTCCGTTTCACGATCTCGATCTCCTCGTGTTGGCTCGGATAGCGAACGTCGATTTGAAACAAGAACCGATCTAGCTGCGCCTCGGGTAGAGGGTAGGTGCCTTCCTGCTCGATTGGATTCTGCGTGGCAAACACCAAGTACGGTTGCTCCAGCGCATAGGTGTTTCCGCTTGCCGTCACCTGGCCTTCCGCCATGGACTGCAGCAGGGCCGCCTGAGTCTTCGGTGGCGCGCGGTTGATCTCGTCGGCCAGCAGAATGTTGGTGAACACGGGCCCGGGAATGAACCGAAAGTGTCGGCGGCCCGTGGTCGTGTCCTCTTCGAGCACGTCCGTGCCCGTCACGTCACTCGGCATCAAATCTGGAGTGAACTGGATTCGATTCGAGTGGAGCGACAACGCGTCCGCCAACGTCGTGATCAGAAGCGTCTTGGCCAGCCCCGGAACACCGACGAACAAGCCATGGCCTCGCGCAAACAACGCCACGAGCAACAGCTCGATGACTTCTTCCTGCCCGATGATGCGCTGACGGAGACGAGTGATGATTTCGTCGCGCGCCTTCGCGAGTTGCTGCACCCGAACGACGTCGGAAGCGGCGTCATCGGACATCACGGATTGGGTGCTACGTACGGGTTCGTTCACGAGGACCTCTTAGCGCTTGGGCACTGGGTTGGCCACATTTACTCGCGCAGCCCCCCGAGCCTCGAGCACAGCGCATCCTCGTGGTCAGATTGGGGTAGGGGAAGCTTGGAAAGAATGCAGTGGGGCTGGGGGTCGAACGGATTTTGGGCGATGGCCTGATCGGCGGCGTCCCTCGCGGCCCCGAAATTGGAGACGCGGAACTGCGCTGTCGCGAGACTGGACAGCGCTGGCTCATGCGTCGGGTAGCGCTCGAGCGTGCGCATCAGCGGCGCCAAGGCTTGCTGCGGGCGATTTCCTGCAATGGCAGACCGGGCGTAGCGGGAGGCGACGACCGGGTCATCGGGCGCGACCTCGTGTGCCTTGGAGTACTCGACCGAAGCCGCCGCGGGCCTCGACCGGGTCCATAGAAGATCGCCCAGACGAAGGTATTTTCGCGCGCGCTCGACCTCCACGCCCGCAAGCTCGTCCTGTTCGGTCGCCTCACCACTCAAATATCGTGGCAACAAGCGCGCCGGCGGCAGAGTGGGCTCCTTACTCAGCTCGGTCTTCCAGCGCTTTTCGAGCACCTTCCACGAGATCCCCGCCACGTGCGTGAGCGCCTTGCGTGCATCTTCCCCGTCGCCGATGCGACCCAGGGCGTTTTGGATGCCTTTGGAGCCATAGGCCTCGTAGTATGCCGACATGAACGAAGAAACTTGGGCGAACGCCAGCGCAGCGAGAGTCTGTGAGGGCAGGAGCGCAATCGACGGATGCAACTGGTCGAAATCGAGCAACTGGTCGGAATCCAAGGCCTCGTGGAGCAGCTGACTCGAAGCAGGGTCCCTGCGCAACGATGGCGCGTCTTGCCGCCATCGCGTTTCCAAGAATTTCGCCAGCCCTTCTTGGAGCCATACCGGAGCGCGGTCGAGCGTCGCCTTGGTCAGCACCAGGTGTACGTACTCGTGCGCGATCGTATCGAGCCACGGATAGCCATGCATCAGAGCCCGGGGCGACGCGATCATCAGCCGTCCCCATTTGCACAGTGCCACCGTTCCCGTGTTGCGGATCGCCTCGACGGACAAGGTCGAAACCTGCGCCAGAGTCTCGGCATCCGGATAGATCTCGAGCCGGACGGGGCTGATCATGGTCACGCCGAGCTCAGCTTCGAGGGCCTCGGCCATCGCTTTGAGCGTGTCCACCGCGTAGGGGACCAGAATTTCGTCTTCGCCCGGCGAATAACGCACTTCGAAATTTTCGTACCGGAACGTTTCATAGCCTTTGGTCGTCTCGTAGGTTCGTACGATGACGTCCGCGAGCGCTCCGAGATTGTCTTCTGCGCCGGACTTGCGTAGCTCGGCCACGCCTGCGGCAGCGGATTCGTAGTCGCCGACGAAATAATCGGCCAGCACCTGCAGCTCGAGGATTCGAGGGGTTCGCGGGTAGCGCTGCAGGTATTGCTCCAACAATCGTTGCGCAGGGACTCCTTCGCCCGCAGCGAGCGATGCCTCCAGTAGCTCGAGCACTTGGTCGCTCGTCGCGTCTTTGGCGAGCGCTGGCCTCGGCGCGGAGCCGACAAGCGCAAAGATCGTGAGTAGGGCGACGCGCCTCATCGCAAGAGCCTTTCGTAATAGTCCTCCACCGCTTGCTGGTATCCTTCGGGCGGCTTGCCGTTCATCGCGTCGAGCACCCGACGCCGCCATGCGAGCTCATCGGCCTTGGAGCGTGCAGCAGGAATTTCGATGTGCTCGTGCGCACGACTGCCGGTGCCACGCTCGTCGCCTCCAGTGCCACCCGAGCTCCTCTGTTGAGATTCCAAGTGCTGGCGCAAGCGCCGAAGCTCGTCGGCGGCAGCTTGTTGCTGCTTGTGCGCTTCGAGCGGCTCGCCCTGCTGCAAGGCTTGAGTCGCCCGTCGCATCGGCTGCTCGATGGACTCGAGTTGGTCGGCTGTTTGCTCCGAAACGGGCACACCGCCGACTTCCTCGCGAAGCCGGCGGGCCAACTGGTGCGCCGCCTCTTGCGCTCGTCCTTGCGCGGCCGCCTGCTGTTCGAGCTGCTGACGCTCCCGATCGGTGAGAGAGCCTGCGACGTCCGGCACGGATGCTTGCATCGCTTGCTGGAGCTCCTGCGCTCGCGTCGCGGCCTCTCGAGCCTGTGCGGCGGCCTCTGCCGTTCGGCCGCCACGACCGCGGAACATCATGGCAGACAGCTCCAAGTCTTTGGCAAGCGCGCTGGCCGCTTGGGCTAGGCGATCGACCATGGACAAGGCCTCTCCCGCGTCTCCGGACTTGAGTGCCTCTTGAAAATCCCCGAGGCGCTCCTGAGCGCGTCCACGCAAACCCGTTTCGTACGGTCCGAGGGCCTCTTGATTCAATCCCCCCAAGAGCCCGGCCACCTCTTTGGAAATCTTTTCCAGCTGATCGCGCAGCTCCGATTCAAACGATTCCTTTTGCGCCGAAGCTCGCTCGACGGCTTTGTCCCCAACGCGACGCGCTTTGTCGGCCATGCGCTTTTGTTCGACCTCGAGGTCCCGAATCGTATCCATGGCTTCCATGAGCGCGCGCTCACGGGGGCCGAAGCGCGCCTCGACCAAGGACTCCTCGCTTTGCGCCAGCGCTTGGGCCATGGCCTCGATCGTTTGATCCAGCCGGCGGAGGGCGTCCTCGGCGGCGTCGAGGTCTCCTTTCGCGAGAGCCTCTCGAACGCTGCGCAGAGCATCGGTGGATTCTTGTGCCTGGCGGGACTGCCGATTGACGAACTCGCCCGGGACGTACCGCATCGCTTCGCGAAGCCTCTGCCGGAGAGCGGCCATCCGCCTTTCCGCTCGGTCGAGCGCCGCCATGAGTGCCCGCTGCAGCTCGGGTGTTTGGCCTCTGCGCAGCTCCGCGATCAAAGACGCGATTTCCTGCCGAAGCTGCTGCATCTCACGGGCGATTTCGGCCGCGTCGTCGAGACGGGCTTCGCTTATCAGATCCGAGACCAGCAAGCTGTCTTTTTCGAGCTCGCCGATGATGAGCTGATCATACCGTTGCCGCTGACTCGGCTGCCCGCCCGCACGATAGGCCTGATCTTCACGCTGGTGCTTTCGCTCCAGACGCTTCTTCATGTCCAAGAGCAATGGGATGGTCCTCGGCCCTCGGTGATCGCCGAGATTGGACAGCAATGCCACCACGCCTCGATAGTGCGTCATGCTCGAGCTTCGCCGTTGCCGCGCCTCAGACAGCGCCTTGGGCAGCGGACGCTCGAGGCGCACTGCGAGGGTAGCGAGCAGCGTATCCAGCAGCTTCTCCAGCTCGGCAATGCCATCGCGCCGCCTCGTGATGTCCGAAGCAAGCGTCAGTGTGCGGACCGCGGAGCGACCGATACCGGGCCCATCCACACGATTGCCGTCTTTGGACTCCAACCAAACCGTCACCGCGTCGGCCGGCGCCAGGGAGAACTCCTCTAGATGGAGCACGGTCTCGCCGTAGTGCTCCGTCTTGGGCTCGTCGGCCGCGGTGAGCAGGGGCCTTCGCAGATGCTCGCCATTGGGCAGCTTGATGATAAGGGTCAGCTCCTGAACGCCATAGTCGTCGGTCGTATTGTACTGAAAGAGGATGGGCTGCCGCTCTTCGGCGACTCGATCTTGCTCGGGCGCAATCAGCTCGACTTGCGGAGGCTCGTCCAGTTGGACCCGAATCGACCGTGCCCGGTAGTCCACCCGGCGCTCGCCGCGGGTCGACTCGACATAGATTTCGACGGGACCGTCGCTGTCGGCGACGAAGGAAGCCACGAATCGATCTGCGGCCCGGATCGCTTCTACGTGCCTGCCGGGAAGCTCGACCAGGACCCGCGCGGCTTCCGTGATCGGTACGATGGTGAATTCCACGGAAGTTCCACGCGGAACGACGAGATGGTCGGCGTCCTCGGCGCGCTGATCGGCCCGGCCCATGTAGTCGGGGTAGTGCAGCCGTGCTTCGGTGCGGGCCACGACGTGGCTGACCCGTGCTCCCTCCACCACGCCCGAATCGGCATGCAGAAGCGCGTACCTCCCTGCGGCGGGTCGGTCGAAACCGAGGGACCACCATGCCGCAACGGCCAAAACCAACGAGACGGCCAAAACCGGTTGGCCCAGCCACCGCCATGGGATCAGCGTGCGGACGGGCGTGTGCTCGAGCGAGCGGAGCAAACCAACCCGCTGCGCGACGATCAGCTCTCGAGAAAACCCTTCCTCGCCTCGGAGCTGGTAGGCGCTCTGCAGTGGGGACAGCAAGGACGGCTCGCGCGCTGCGACCAGCCCGAGCGCGCCGTGTCCTCGGAGCCGACGAAGGGGTTGGAGCGACCAAGCCACGGCCCCAGCGACCATCCCAAAGACCAAAGACCACCCGATGCACAACCAGACGAATGGCGTCATCGGTCCGAGAAGCCATGCCACGAGCACGAACGAAATCAGGCCGACGGCCGCCGCGGCGACGACCAGACGGAGCAACAAGACAGCCCCAGCCGCCACCCGCAGCTCGCGACGGTAGCTTGCCAACCTATCGGCGGTCGATCCCACCCTGCAAGCCTAGCAGCCGATCCAAAACGTACAGGCGCCTTTTTGGAGGCCTGGACGAAACGAAAAAGCCGGGGACCTTTCGGTTCCCGGCTTTTCCTGCTCAGAGTCGTAACTGCGGCCTTAGAAGCCCATGCCGCCCATGCCGCCCATGCCGCCGTGGTCATGCCCGGCCGGAGCGGCCTCTTCCTTGGGAATCTCGGCGACGAGAGCCTCGGTCGTCAGCATGAGACCCGCGACCGACGCTGCATTTTGGAGAGCGCTGCGGACGACCTTGGTCGGGTCGATGACGCCGGCCTTGACCAAGTCCTCGTACTCCTCGCTCGCAGCATTGAAGCCGAACCCGCCTTTGCCGTTGCGAACCTCGTTGACCACGATGGAGCCCTCGAGCCCCGCGTTGGCCGCGATCTGGCGAAGCGGCTCTTCCATGGCTCGGCGTAGGATGTCCGTGCCAACCTTCTGCTCTCCGCTGATGTCGAGCTTTTCGAGCACGCCTTGAGAACGGATGAGTGCCACGCCACCGCCGGGAACGATGCCTTCCTCGACCGCTGCTCGGGTCGCGTGAAGCGCGTCCTCGACACGTGCCTTCTTCTCCTTCATCTCGACCTCGGTCGCGGCGCCCACCTTGATCACGGCCACGCCGCCCACGAGCTTCGCCAAGCGCTCCTGCAGCTTCTCGCGGTCGTAGTCGCTGCTGGTTTCGTCGATTTGCTTGCGGATGGTTTCGATCCGGCCGGTGATGTCCTTCTTCTTGCCAGCGCCATCGACGATGGTGGTGTTCTCCTTGTCGATGGTGACTCGTTTCGCCCGGCCCAGGTCGTTGAGCGTCACGTTCTCGAGCTTGATGCCCAAGTCCTCGCTCACCACGGTGCCTCCCGTGAGGATGGCGATGTCCTGAAGCATGGCCTTACGGCGATCGCCGAAGCCAGGCGCCTTCACCGCTGCGGTCTGCAGGGTGCCGCGCAGCTTGTTGACCACCAGCGTGGCTAGCGCTTCGCCTTCCACGTCCTCCGAAATGATCACCAGCGGCTTTTGTTGGCGGGCGATCGCTTCGAGAACCGGGAGCAAATCCTTCATGTTCGAGATCTTCTTCTCGACGATCAGGATGTAGGGGTCTTCGATTTCCGCGACCATTCGCTCGGAATCCGTCACGAAATACGGCGAGAGATAGCCACGGTCGAACTGCATGCCCTCGACGACGTCGAGCTCGGTCTCGAGACCCTTGGCCTCTTCGACGGTGATCACGCCTTCCTTGCCCACCTTTTCCATGGCTTCGGCGATGATTTCACCAATCGTGCGGTCGCCGTTGGCACTGATGGTGCCGACCTGGGCGATCTCCTTGGGGTCCTTGGTCGCTTTCGAGAGCGACTTGAGCTCTTCCACGACCCGGATCACGCCGGCATCGATTCCGCGCTTGATCTCCATCGGGTTGTGACCCGCCGCGACCATCTTGCTGCCTTCGCGGAAGATGGCTTGGGCAAGCACGGTGGCCGTGGTGGTGCCGTCGCCCGCGATGTCCGAGGTCTTCGATGCGACCTCACGCACCATCTGAGCACCCATGTTCTCGAACTTGTCGGCAAGCTCGATTTCCTTGGCCACCGTGACGCCGTCCTTGGTGACGGTCGGGGCGCCGAAGCTCTTTTCGATCACGACATTGCGACCCTTGGGGCCGAGCGTGACTTTGACAGCATTCGCCAGCGCGTTGACGCCACTTAGAATGCGGTCGCGCGCAGCGGTATCGTAAATGATTTCTTTCGCAGCCATGTTTCCCAGTCTCCTATTCGATGATTCCGAGGATGTCGTCTTCGCGGAGGATCAGATGCTCTTCACCGTCGATCTTGACCTCCGTGCCTCCGTACTTGCCGAACAGAACGAGGTCCCCCTTCTTGACGGCAAGGGGTTGAATCTCGCCACTTTCGAGACGGCGGCCAGCCCCAACGGCAACCACCTTGGCCTCGATCGGCTTTTCCTTGGCGGTATCCGGAATGATAATGCCGCCTTTTGTTTTTTCTTCTTCCTTGACTCGCTTGACCAATACTCGGTCATGCAATGGACGAATGGCCATTTAATCCCTCCATTTCGGGCACTTAGGTGCCCGGTAGCTTGTTGGCACTCGTCGATTGAGAGTGCTGATGGCCCGCAACCTAATCCTGAAAGTTCGCGAGTCAACCGCTGTTTCGGACCTTTATCCGACCTCAGGGGGCCCGCGCGTTTGCCGGGGTGTGAACACCCTGCTAGCGTCGCGCCCCTATGGCACGCGTGACCGTGGAAGATTGCTTGGAGCACGAGGAAAACCGCTTCGCGCTCGTCATTTTGGCTGCTCGTAGGACTCGGCAGCTCCTCAAGGGCGCTCCCTCGCTGGTTCACAGCAAGAACAAGCCCATCGTGACCGCGCTCCGCGAAATCGCGGATCAGAAGGTCTATTTCGCGCGCCCCGTGAAGTCCGCGGTCGAAGAGTACATCGTCGAAACGAAGGCAAACGACTCTTCGCTCTAACGCCCGACTGCCCCATCTTTGCAGTGCGACATGGCCCCAGGTAGCCTGCAAGGGGGGTCATGGCTCGCATCAGCATCATGGGGCCAAACGGCCGACAGGAGCGTCAGCTCTTTCGGCATAACTCCCTCGGCCGTCATCCTCGCAACACCCACCAGGTTCTCGACAGGGTGGTCTCCAAAGAGCACTGCCACATCGAGCTGATCGAAGGTCACTACGTTCTGCGGGATCTGGGCTCGCTCAACGGAACCTTCGTCAACGGAGAGCGAGTCAAAGAGCATACGCTCTCGCCCGGTGACGAGATCACCATCGGCTCGACCCGCATCGTGTTCGAGCCTGCTTCCCGCAATACCCATGTTTCGTTCGATAGTTTGCTGAGCGAGGAACCACGAGACGCGACCAATCGATTCAAGATCGGCGAATCGGAGGCCGGTCCTCTGATTCGCGCCAAGGTTTCGGTCCTGGCGGACAGGACCTTCTTCGCCGAAGAGCTCATCGAAGACGAAGCGTCTTTGCGGCGCGATTACGAAAAGCTTCGCGCGAGCTACGAAGTGACGCGCGCCATCGAGATCGGGACCAGCATCACGGCCCTGGCCAACAAGATCCTCGAAGTCGCCTTTCGTCTCGTGCCGGCAGACCGTGGCGTGATTTTGTTGCATGAGGAAGGAGGGCACCTCGAGCCCGTTTCGGTGCGAACGGGCGAAGACGTCGATCCCAATCAGGAGGTCATCGTATCGAAGACCGTGCTCGACACGGTCGTACGCGAGAAAGAAGCCGTGTTGTCCCACGACGCATCGTCCGATGCGCGCTTTCAAAGCGCCCAATCGGTCATCATGCAGGGCATTCGATCGACCATGTGCGTGCCGCTCTTGCAAGACGATACGGTTCTCGGCGTGATGATGCTCGATTCGAAGCTCGCCACGCATGCGTTCACGGAAAAGGACTTGGCGCTCTTCGAAACCGTGGCCAGCCAAGCAGCGATCGCGGTTCAAAACACGCTGTTTGCCAAAAAGCTGGAGCAAGAGGCGGTCATGCGCGAGCGATTTCGCCGCCTGCTCTCCCCAGCCATCGCCGAACAGGTCCTGTCGGGTGCGCTCGAGGTCCAGAAGGGTGGGGAGCTTCGGGAAACCACCGTGCTTTTCGTGGACATCCGGGGCTTCACCTCCATCAGTGAATCCCACGAGCCTCAAATCGTGGTCGAAGCGCTCAACGAGTACTTCGAGCGAATGGTGGAAATCGTGTTCCGCCACGAGGGTACGCTCGACAAGTTCATCGGGGACGAGATGATGGTGCTCTTCGGCGCACCCGTGGCGCATCACGATGACCCGGTTCGCGCGGTTCGTGCAGCGCTCGAAATGCAGCAAGCCGTGGCGGTCCTCAGCCAGGAGCACGAAGCCAAGGGCTTGCCGCCGTTCGAAATCGGAATCGGAATCAACACCGGCGAGGTGGTCGCAGGCTATATCGGCAGCAGCCAAGCCCTCGAGTACACCGTCATCGGGGATCCGGTGAACACGGGGTCGCGACTTTGCGCGATTGCAAAGCCGGGGCAGACGCTGATCAGCGAAGGCACCCATGACAAGCTCGAGGGAGCGTTCAGCGTCCGCGAGCTTCCGGAAAAGCAACTCAAGGGCAAGGCGCGGCCTACGAGGGTGTTCGAGCTATTGGGCGCTTGAAGCACGAGCCTGCTTGGGCCTTGCCGACCCCGCAAGATGTGCCAACCATCCCTCGAGGATGCCCCATCTGGACTTCGAAGAGCCTTTGGTAGAGCTCGAAGAGCGGATTGCTGCGCTCAGGGAATTGGCCGAGGCGGGCAGCCCCGAAGCGAGCGAGATCGAAGCAGATATCGAGGCCCTCGAGGCGCAAGCCGAGCGCCTCCAACGAGAGCTCTATGCGGACCTCGACGTGTGGACGAAGGTCCAGCTGAGCCGACATCCCGATCGCCCCTACCTACGCGACTACCTGGCGCTCCTGTTCGAGGATTTCGTCGAGCTGCACGGAGATCGCGGCTTTCGGGACGATCCTGCGATCATTGCTGGATTTGCCCGATTCGACCATGAAATCGTTGCGGTTATCGGCCACCAAAAGGGACGGGCTGCGAAGGACAAGGCGTTTCGGAATTTCGGCATGGCGCATCCGGAAGGCTACCGAAAGGCTGCCCGCATCATGGGCTTGGCGGAGCGGGCCAGAAGGCCCTTGCTTACCTTCATCGATACGCCAGGGGCCTATCCCGGTATCGGCGCCGAGGAGCGGGGCCAAGCCGAAGCGATCGGGCACACCCTCGAGGTCATGAGTCGGCTCCAAGTGCCCATCATCAGTACGATCGTCGGGGAGGGCGGCTCCGGCGGCGCGCTCGCCATCGGTGTCGCCGACCGCGTTCTCATGATGGAGTTCGCCACGTACAGCGTGATTACCCCAGAGGGCTGCGCTTCGATTCTTTGGCGCGACGCGGCTCGAAGCGCGGAGGCTGCCGAGCAGCTGCACTTGCTCGCAAACGACGCGCATTCATTGGGAATTGTGGACGAGGTGGTGCCGGAGCCGACCGGGGGCGCCCATCGAAAGCCCGAGGTCGCGGCCCGGCTGTTGCGGGAGCGGATCGTCGCGAACCTCGCCCGGTTGCGCGGGCGTTCAGGGGCCGCATTGGCCGCCGAGCGATATCAGCGATTTCGGGCACTTGGCACCTGGCGTGAGCCACGCCTTTTTTGACGCGGGCACTGTGGGCTACCTACGATCAAGCGCGGGGTCATGCCGTGAAGAGGCTCATCGTAACGGTCGTCGTGCCGACAGTGGTCGGGTGCAGCTCGGTGGGCGTGCATTCGGAGACCCTGCTGGCCTCCGAGCAGCGCACACGCGATGCGGAGCTTACGGCGCTACGCCTGCAAACCGAAGAGCAGGAGCAAGAGCTGCGAATGGTTCGAAGCCAGCTAGCCCTGGCACGCGCCGAGCTCGAAGAGCTCAAGGCCAATCGAGCACCGTCGACGCGCACCGACCCAGCCGCAAAGAGTGATGCGCTGCCGTGGGCGCGGCGCCATGGCGACGTGCCGTCCGTGAAAGAGCTCGATGGGGAAGTCATCGACGAGCGACTGCTGACCACGGCCGAGGTCCCCGACCTTCCCGAATTCGAGGAACCGCCGTCCACGACGGCCGGCGTGCTTGCCGAGCCCGATCCCCAGCCGAGCGTCGAAGGGTCCCGCAGAGCCCTGAGCTTGATCCGGGACGAGCGATTCGAAGACGCGCTGATCGAGCTCGACGCGTTCCTGACCGCCCATCCGAGCCATCCCTATTCGGACAATGCCCTGTTTTGGTCCGGCGAGATCCACTTTCTGCGCCACGAATACAGCCTCGCCCTCGAGTACTTCGAGCGCATCGACAAGTTGTACCCCTGGGGGAACAAGGCCCCGGATGCGCTTTACCGCATCGGACAAATCTACCTGAGACGCGGTGATAAGTCTCGGGCTCGGTCTTACTTCGACAAGGTTAGGGAGCAGTTCCCGAATACCGCGGCGGCGCGCTTGGCGCTGCGGGAGGACGCATCATGAAGCTGGTGGGATGGACGAGCATGGCGGTGGTGATGATGGCGGGCATCGCCTTCGCGCAGAGCGACGTGGTCATGACGGAACAGGGCGCTGAGGCCGAAAAGGTTCAGGTTCCGGCCGACATGCCCGAGGTCCACACCGTGGTCGAGGGAGACACGCTCTGGGACATCACCGGTCGCTACTACGGTGACCCCTATCAATGGCCCCGCGTGTGGTCCTACAACCCCGACATCACCAACCCTCATTGGATCTATCCTGGAACCGAGATCCGGCTACGACCAAGCGACGAGGAGGTGGTCAAGGTAGCCCCTCGCGGATTCAAGCGTTCGAAGACCAGAGCGGGCGGCGAGCATGCCATCTACATGGCCGAGTACGGCTTCCTGGACAAGAACGCGTTGCAGGAAACCGGATATATCATCGCTGCCAACGAAGAAAACATGATGCTGTCCGACTACGACCAGCCCTACGTGCGCTTCCACGACGATGTGCAACCCGAGGTCGGCAAAGTCTACACCATCTTCCGAACCATCGAGCCCAACGAACGTTTCAGGACGATCCAATCCGTGGAGCGGGAATCCCAGGAGAAAGGCACGCTGGTGCGAATCGTGGGCGAGCTCCGACTGAAGGACTACGACCAGGAGCTTCGACTCGGACGCGCGGTCGTCATCAATGCGCTGGACCCGGTGGTACGGGGCCTCCAACTTGCGCCTCTGGAGCGCCGATTCTACTGGGTCGACGTGGTGCCCGCCGAGCACTCCTTGCGCGCCACGGTCGTGGCGAGCCTCTATCCTCGGAAGCTGCCCTCGACCGACCAGATCGTGTTCGTGGATGCGGGCTCGGAGCAAGGCGTCGTCCTGGGCAATCGCTTCTACATCGTCCGGCAGGGAGACGAGTGGCGCCGAAGCGCCGAGGGACGCATCGGTCGGGAAATTCAGACCACCGTGCCCCTTCCCAAGCCCCCCAAGCACTATCCTTGGGAAGTCGTGGCCATCGGTCGCGCGGTGAACGTCCAACCGACCACGACCGCCGTGTTGTTGGAACAAGCCACGCGAGCGGTCCGCATGGGTGATCGCGCGGAATTGCGCGAAGGGGAATAGCCAAGTCTCGAAGGTCGTTGCTTGTATGCCCGGGTTCGGGGAGTATCGACCTGAGAATGGCTTCAGACGGGGATCGTGACGGTCAGGAAACACTCCGGCTACAACACGTGGTCGAGCGTGAACGGGCCAAGTTGCGCGCGTTGCAGGACATCAGCGCGGCGCTCGGATCCACCCTGGACTTGGGCGAGCTCCTCGAGATGGTCCTGGACCGAATCAGTGAGGTCATGGAAGCCGATCGTTCGACCCTCTATCTCCTGGACGAGGAAACGGACGAGCTTTGGTCCAAGGTGATCCAGGGCGAAGAAGTCCACGAGATTCGTCTGCGACCGGGCGAGGGGCTCGCGGGGACCGTGGCCAGAACGGGCAAGCCGTTGAACATCAAGGACGCCTACCAAGACGTCCGCTTCGACGCCGAGTGGGACCGGAGAACGGGCTACCGGACTCGCTCCACGCTGTGCGTGCCCATGAAGAACCAGCACGGACGTACCATCGGAGTGGTTCAGGTGCTCAACAAGCACGAAGGCTACTTCACGGTCGCCGACGAAGCGCTGCTCAGCGCGCTCGCGAGCCATGCTGCCGTGTCGATCGAAAACTCCAAGCTGTTCTTGTCGGTGGTGGGCAAGAACATCGAGCTCTTGGAAACCAAGGAACAGCTCGAAAAGAAGATCCGGGAGCTCGACGTGCTCTTCGAGATCACACAGGTAGCCGCGAGCGCGATGGAGCTCGACGATCTGTTGGCAGGGGTGCTGGCTCGCACCATGCGAGCCACCGACGCCGAGGCCGCCTCGATCCTGCTTGCCGACCAGGACACCGGAGACCTGACCTTCCGTGCGGCCGTGGGCGGAGAGCCCGACCGCGTCAAAAAGATGACGATCAAAGCCGGGCAGGGGATCTCCGGGTGGGTCGCCGAGCATGGCAGGCCGCAAATCGTCAATCAGGTCGATGACGATCCGCGGCATTCGAAGCACATTTCCGACCAGGTCGGCTATCACCCGAAGTCGGTGCTGTGCGTCCCGCTGCGATGGGACGAAGGTTCGGGTGCGCTCCAGCTACTCAACAAATCCGGAGGGCGGGCCCCCTTCATCGACGACGACCTCAAAATGGCCACGGTGATCGCGGGCCATCTTTCCACCGCCATTTCTCAAGCCCAGTCCCGCGCGCTCAAAGCCAGGCAGGAGCGCCTGTCGACGTTGGGCCGGTTTCTGTCGAGCATACTCCACGACCTGAAGACGCCGCTGACGATCATTTCGGGATATACGCAGATGCTCGTCGAAGAAGACGACCGGGAAAAGCGCCGTGACATCGCCTCCTCGGTCCGGCGCCAACTTCAGCTGCTCAAGACCATGATGGGCGAGACCCTGGCCTTTGCCAAAGGGGAGCGTCGCATTTTGATTCGCCGTGTGTACTTGCACAGCTTTTTTGAAGAGCTCGCCGAGCAACTGCGGACCGAGCTCGCGGAGCGGGGAATCCGCTTGGAGCTCATTTTGCGCGATCGTGGGGTCGCCCACTTCGACGAGGAAAAGATGCAACGCGTCTTCCACAATCTCGCTCGCAACGCAGCCGAAGCCATCGGAGACGGTGGCGGAGTTTGCAGGCTCGAGGTGGACCGATGGGAAAACGGCAACTTGGTACTGACGTTTTCCGATGACGGACCGGGCATCTCCGAGGAGATCCGCGGCCGATTATTCGAGTCGTTTACCACCCATGGAAAACAGGGAGGCACCGGGCTCGGTCTGGCCATCGTGCAGAGCATCATCGAGGACCACGGCGGTAACGTCGCAGTGGACAGCGAGCCGGGCCGCACCGCATTCACGATCGTGCTCCCGCAGCCCCAACCCAAGGTGAGCACTCGACCAGCCGCCGCGGAGTAAAGTGACTCGCGGACTCCAACCCCGATCCTCAGACCCCGCCCCGCGACCTGCCTACGCGAAGTCGCGTTCGTTGCGCTCTTGGTCTTCTTTGCAACGAATGCAGAGCTCGGTCTCGGGACGAGCCTCGAGCCGCTTGAGCCCAATCGGCTCTTCGCAATCCTCGCAAATCCCGAACACGCCCTCGTCGAGCTTCTTGAGCGCCTTGTCGATCTTCTGAAGGAAAACCCGCTCTCGGCCGCGAAGCCGGAAGGTGAAGGACTGCATGTACTCGCTCGATGCGAGGTCCATCTCGTCCGGCAATTCTGCGGAATCGAGGGTCATGTCCTGATCCATCGTCTCTCGCGCGCGTCGAATGACGGCCTCGCGCTTTTCCTCGAGGATCTGGCGAAACCGCTTTAGCTCGGACTTCTTCATGCTTGTCACCCCCCCTTTGAGGGAGCGCGAGCATAGTGATCAGGCCCCGCTAGTCAAGATAACAGCCTTCAAGGTGCTGAAATCATGAGAAAAGTCCTCAGGCAAGTCCCTCGAAAAAGGAACGCTTGCCACAGAGACCCGGTCCCCAAAGGATGGCATCGACGCGATCTCCGGCCTCCAGCTCCGCTTGGTCGGCACCCAAGATGACGAGGGCATTGACCCCCACGAACGAGGGCAAGGAACCCGAGCCTTGTCGATGGTGAAGCGCGACCACGATGTGGTCCCCGCGCCTCGTGGCGTGGCCGCGGGCGATCTCGATCCGGCCGGGGCGCCGCGTGTAGGGGTCCCGCAGCACGGCAGACACCGGCTGCGGATGCGGCTGGGGGTCGCCAAGCATCTTTCGAAGGCAGGGAGCGACCAGTACCTCGAAGGTGACCATGGCGCTGACCGGGTTGCCCGGCAGCCCGATGACCGGCTTGCTCTCGAAGCAAGCGAACGTCAGTGGTTTGCCGGGCTTGATCCGGACCTTCCAAAACGCCGGCTCGATGCCGATTCGCGCCAAGCCCTCGTGAATCAGGTCGTAAGCGCCCACGGAGACGCCGCCCACCGTGATCACCACATCGGCCTCGAGGGCCCGGCGCAGAGCTCCCTCGATTTCGACCGCGTCATCGCGTACGGCCGGCAGGGCCAACGGGATGGCTCCGAGCTCGCGCACCATCTCGGTCAGAACGTAGACGTTGGAGTTGACGATCGCTCCGGGTTCGAGGCTCGCTCCGAGCTCGCGAAGCTCATCGCCCGTCGAAAGGAGGGCGACTTGGGGTCGACGATGAACGTACACCCGGTCGACGTTTTGGCTCGCCAAGAGCCCGATTTCTCCAGGCCAGAGGCGAGCTCCTGCTTGCAACAAAGTCTCACCTGCACGGACGTCGCCTCCCCGCGCGCGCACGTGCCGCCCCGGCGCGGAAGCGAAACGGACTCGAACCGTATCCCCGATCTGTTCGGTGTCTTCCTGAATGACGACCGCATCACTTCCAGCAGGCATGGGGGCCCCAGTGAAAATGCGGCATGATTCTCCCTCGCGTAGCGCCGCCGGAGACGGCCCGCCGGCTCGCGACTCTCCACGCACCGGCAACTCGACCGGCGTTTCGGCCGTGGCACCCGCGACGTCCTGGGCCCTCACCGCATATCCGTCCATGGCGCTGTTGTCGAAGGACGGCAGGTCGAGCGAGGCCACCACGTCTCGGGAGAGATAGCGGCTCGCTGCTTGGGTGAGATGAACCTCTTCCTCGCCCACCGTGGCGAACGCAGGCCACATCGCAGCCAAAGCCTCTTCGATCGATCGCATGTGCGGCGAGCCTAGCATGCCAAGGGCGGCGCACGTCAGTGAGGATGCACTCGGTTGCGTCCTGCTCGCTTGGCGTCGTAGAGCATTTCGTCCGCAGCTTTGACGAAATCATGAGGGCCCCAGCTCGGGTCCAACTCGGCCACGCCGCATGAAACGGTGACGTCGATGTCTTCATCCTCGAATACGAAGGCCGTAATTGCGATCATCTCGCGGAGCTGGTCGGCAATCAACCGCGCGCCTCCGAGGTCGGTTTCGGGAAGAATGAGGGCAAGCTCCTCGCCCCCGTACCGCGCGATCACGTCATCGGGGCGAAGACGACTTTTCGAGATTCGGGCTACCTCTTTGAGCACGTAGTCGCCCGCGAGATGACCGAACTCGTCGTTGATCGATTTGAAATGATCGATGTCACACATCACCAAAGCCAGCGGGCGGCGATGTCTGATCGCTCGCGACAGCTCCCTCTCGAGTTGCTCCGCGAAGTAGCGCTTGTTGTGGATCTCGGTGAGGCCGTCGATGATCGTCATGCGGTAGATCGTCTCGTGGTATTGTGATTCGAGGTCTTCTCCGCTGAGGAACTTCAGGATCGTGTCGCCGATCTTGATCTGGTCGCCCCGGCACAAGGTTCGCTCTTGCACTGGCTGATCGTTCACGTAGGTGCCGTTGGTCGAGCACATGTCGACGATTCGATAGCCGTTGGGTCGGCTTTCGATGCGCGCGTGGCGTCGTGAGACGCTGTCGCTGAAAAGCACGACGTCGTTTTCACTGCCACGTCCGATCAGCACGGTGCCATCGACCAGCGAGAAGCGTTTGCCCAATTGATTGGAGCTCGGGGCGTAGATCACCACCAAGCAATCCTCGCCGCTTCCGAGGGAGATGGGCGGCTCCGAGAAGGGCGCAACCCTCGTCTTGATTTCGCTCTCCACGAGTTCGCTGCAGCGTAGAAAGGCAGGCCGGCAGCGTCAATCCCGCTTGAGGAACATCATGTTGCGCTGGTTGATCCAAACGTGAGCCAGGATCGATCCCCAGAGCGTACCGGTCAGCTCGAAGATCGAACCGAGCGCGAGTCCCACGGCGAATGCCCAAAGGGCCCACGCCGGAAACGTCTTCCTCGGGCCCAAGTGGAAGGCGCCGAAGATGAGCGAGGTGACCAGCAGCCCGAGCACGGGCTGCATGGCGCCGCGAAAGAAGATCTCCTCGCCAAAGCCGCTGGCGACCGCCAATACGGTGACCTCGACATCGGACAGTGGATCGATGATCTCCTTGAGCTCCCGGTGCAGCGCGTGGGCCCACTCGGCCCTTCGCGCGAGCCAAGGGGTCATGCCCACGACCATGCCAGCCACAAACCATCCCAATCCCATCGAGACGAGGAACCGGGCCCACCCGGGCCCCTGGAGCCAAGGATCGTCGAAAGCCCACGCCCAACGGTGACCGCCAATTCGGGCCCATATCAGCCCGCCGATGGTCAACGGGCCGTAGATCAACAGAGCGAGCGAGATGAGCCGGCGAGGAGATGGCAAGTGTCGCGTCGATGTATCAAAGTGTCGCACTGGCGGCAATGGGGTCGGGAGGCACATTTGACAGGTCTGCGGGCAGCAGAGTACTAGCCAAGGCGTTACGCGGATGACCGTGCAGCCTGGGGAAGACGCCGCCAAGATCCTCGTGGTCGATGACGAGGAAGTGATTCGGGAGATTCTTGCCGACTTCCTGAGCATGGAAGGCTTCTACGTGCGCACCGCCGAGGATGGAAGCAGCGCGCTGGTCGAGCTGTCACGGGATCGCTTCGACCTGGTACTGAGCGATCTAAAGATGCCCAACATGGGTGGCCTGGAGTTACTGGGCGCCATCCGCAAACACACCCCTCACGTCGTGACCATCATCATGACCGGCTTCGGGACGGTCGAGACCGCCATCGAAGCCATGAAGCAGGGCGCCTACGACTACGTCCTGAAGCCTTTCAAGGTCGAAGAAGTGGTTCACACGATTCGGCGAGGGCTCGAAAAGCAGCGGCTTCAGGCCGAGAACTTTCGTCTCAAAGAAGCACTTTCGCTCTACAAGGTGAGTGAAGCCATCGCGGCCAGCCTGTCGCTCGAGCAGGTGGTCCACACGCTCAGTCGCGCCGCGATCGACGAGGTGGACTCGGATTTGGTCACCGTGCTGCTGAGCGACGGCGGAGGAAGCTTCTATCGTCGCAGCACCGAAATGAATCCGGCCTTTCGGTTGAGACGGGATCCGGATACTTTGAGCATCGAAGCGCTGAGTGAGCACTTTGAAGACACGCCGGCTCTTTTGGAGCATGCCGAGCGATGTTGGCGTTACTTCGACGAAGTGGGAGAAGACCCGTCTCCGCAGTCCTTGGCGGTGGCGCGCCTGGCGGCACGCGGCGAGACCATCGGCTTTCTGTGCGCGGTGAGCTACACGCACGGCAAGCGTTTCGATGAAGGGCAGCGCAAGCTACTGCACGCGAC
Source organism: Myxococcales bacterium (assembly GCA_050118395.1). Classification (GTDB taxonomy): domain Bacteria; phylum Myxococcota_A; class Polyangia; order Polyangiales; family Houyiibacteriaceae; genus SG8-38. Next base: position 26,778 of record JASFKY010000010.1, read on the forward strand.
CGCCGATCGCGCCTCTGCAGCCATCGAGAATGCCAGGCTCTATGAAGACCTGCAGGCGACCTTCAAACAAACCATCCGCGGATTGGCGAGCGCCATCGACAAAATGGATCGCTACACGGCAGGACATTCAGCCCGCGTGGCCGCCTATGCTCAAATCTTGGCCATCAAGCTCGGGCTCGGCGACGAGCAGATCGAGGTCGTCCGACAATCGGCACTGATGCACGACATCGGCAAAATCGGATGCGTCATGAATCTCAACAAGCCGGGCAAGCTTTCACAGCAGGAGTACGAAATTTTCAAACAGCACCCGGAGCACGGGCGCGACATCCTGCAGCCAATCGAATTCTTGCATCCCTTGATCCCGGGAGTTCATCTGCACCATGAACGATGGGACGGCCTGGGCTATCCGCTGGGTCTCGAGGGCAACGAGGTCCCGCTCATCGCACGGATCATCGCCGTGGCCGACACGTACGACGCCATGACCAGCGACCGCGCCTATCGCAAGGCGCTCGCGCACGATATCGCCATTTCAGAGATTCAACGTTGTGGGGGAAGCCAGTTCGACCCGGAAATCGCTCACGGTTTTTTGAAGTCGATCGAGGAGTTTCGCGACGAAGGACGGAGTCTCGAAGAATTCCCGGACGTGCGAGAAACCCGCTCGGGGCTCATGGCACCAAGGACGTGACGGCGCTCACCGGCGGAACGGGGAGTGCAAACGCTGCGGTCCAGTGACGCGTTGCGGCCGGCGCCACCCATCGACGCACGATGGGCGGGCGATCGGGAAGCTTGAGGAGCGTGACCAGGTTCAAGGTCGGTCCATGCTCGACGAGGATCCTCCGGGGCGCCACGAGCACCAAGGTGAGCGTTTCGGAAGGCCCGATGGATGCGTCCGCATAGTCGAGGTCTTTGATCCCTTCCGACATCAAGCGCCGAATGGTCTTTTCGTTTCGAAAGGAACGCGTGGTAGTGACCAACTCGCCGTATTGATCGGTCCACGACGTCGGCCCCGTCGAGTATTGCTCGGGGTTACCCAGTTGATCGCAGGCCACCAGCAGACCGAGCAGTGCCATGAAGGCCGAGCCGCCGCCCCTAGGTCGAATCACGGCTGCGCTCCCGTGCGACGTCTTGCTCGGTTGCGACGCCCGGCACGGGCAGCGCTGCTTCTCCACCGCCGGACTTCTCCTGCCAGGGATACTTAATCCGGTTGTGATACGCATTGCACAGCGTGTCCGTGAGCGTGCTCTGAAGCACGCGAAGGTCTTCGACGGTGAGGCCTGATTCGTCTAGCTGGCCCTGCCGTAACTTGATGTTCATCACGCGCTGGACGATCGTTTCGAACTTTTCGCGCGTCGGCTCATCCACCGTGCGGGCTGCTGCTTCGATCGCGTCGATGAGCATCAGGATCGCGGTTTCCTTCGTACGCGGGCGCATGCCCGGGTAACGAAAGGCAGTCTCCGAGAGGCCTTTGGGGTTTCCGGCTTCCAGGCATTTGTGCCAAAAATACTCGATGACGCTGGTCCCGTGGTGGGTGTATGCAAACTCGACCACCGGCTCCGGGATGCCTCCTTCTCGCAGGATTCGCGCACCCTCCACGACATGGGCCATGATCGCGTCGGCGCTGACGTCCGGATCGAGCTCCGCATGGGGCGTAGACTCACCGGGGGTCAAGTTCTCGACGAAGTACTTGGGCTGAATCGTCTTGCCAAGATCGTGGTAGTAGGCACCGACCCTGGTCAACAGTGAATCCGCGCCAATGGCCGCTGCCGCACCCTCCGCCAAATTGGCCATGGCACGGGCATGCTGCCACGAGCCCGGTGCTTCGCGAGCCATCTTTCTCAGCAAAGGATGGTCGACATCGGTGAGCTCTTGGAGCTTGCCCCGAGTCACCACACCGAGAGTGGCCGTGGCAAGCCGCTGCAAAAGGACGGCAAGCACCCCGGAGATCATTCCACCTGCAATGGTGGAAAGTACGATCGAGCGCTGGAGCAATGCCACATCTCCAATCACGTCGATTCCGTTGCCTGCCGCTAGAGCGACGCTGATCAGCACCAGGGCCGCAAACAAGCCCCCGGCAGTTCCAGCGACCAACATGTGGGTCGCATGCTTGCGGTCGTGGAAGAAGATGACCACGCCGAGGGTCGTTGCCAGGTACACGACGATCACGGGCATGGCAAAATGCAGAAACGACGCGCAGACCACCGCGATGACCAGGCCGCAAGCCGTCGCCGTCGCGCGGTTGAAGTAAAGGGCTGCCCAAAGCGGGACCGTCGCCAATGGGAGAATGAAGGGCGTCAAGTCAGTGAACAAGAGCAGCATCTTGGCCAACAGACACGTGGCGCCCACCAGCACCATGAGCCCGGCTTGCGTGCGTAAGAGTCCACCGCGACCGCCCGTCGCAAGTCTCAAATAGGCCAAGAAGATGTACGCAATGAGAAAGTAGCTGACCCAAACCCCGAACAGCATGCCGCGGTCCGGGGGCCGTCGAGATCGCTCGAATGCCCGGACGACGCGCTGCTCGCCGAGATCGTCGACGGTTTGTCCTCGTGCAATGACCAGCGGCTGGGCCGGACCGCGGCGTTGAGGCACGAGGTTCTTGGGCAGCTGGCTCGCGGGGATTCGGAGCGTGACGGGAGCCGGACGAGTCGGTTCCACACGCAAAGGCTCGAGAACCACTTCGACGTGGCTGGCCAGCACCATCACCGACGCGAAGACGGCGCTGAGAACCAACCCGGAGGTGCGACCAGCGATGAGGCGTGTGCGGAGCATCGTGTGCGGATCGTACCGCCCAGCTAGACCCTAGTGAGGGGCCCTCGGCGATTCAAGTCTTTCCCGACCGTCGAACACCAGGCGGCCGAACCGAGCGGGTACGTGAAAATCGGGGACGTCGGGGGGCGACCATGCGACCGCCTGCTGCCCTTTGTCCGAAAGATCCAACACAAAGACGTTGGCTCGCCACTCCTCACCAAAGGCCGGCGGTCGCGACTCGGGCTCACCGGGACTGAACGCCTGCCACGGGACGGCCATCTCGACGGTGTATCCGCCGTCCGGCTCCTGGTCGCCGATTTCGCCACGCAGCGTCACGGCGACGTCGACCTGGCCATCCCAGGCCACGTGGCCAAAAGGGGCGGGCTCACGTCTCGATTCGAAGCGCGTGTCGAACACGATGCCGCGCGGCGATACCTCGATCTCGAAATATCCGGGAAGAGAACCCCTCGGAGCGATCATCAACTCGACGCAATCCTGTGTCCAAAGATGCGCGTCGTGCTCGGTGTCACTCGCCGTCAGGAGATCGTCGTTCACTTCGACGCCCACGTAAAGATACCGTTCGTCCCAAAGCATTTTTGCGGACGCGGCGAACGGCGCCGGAGCCGTTCTCCGGGGGTGCAAAAAAGGGCCCGTGCTGCTCGCGTGCTCCCAGGCCGCATCGGAGAGCACACCGTCGATGATCGGTGTCCGTTCGGCATGCTCGACGACCAGCTTCGGAACGGAATGAGGTGTGCGTTGCGCGTCGCAGCGTTGGCATCCGGTAGCCAGTAACATGAACGCGATCGGGCGTAAGACGCTCATTTGCGGGACTTACGCCGAGACTTTTTCTGCATTTTTCGCTTCGATTTCTTCTTGCCCTTGTTCACGACGCGCTTGGTCGAGTCGCCCCCCGCGCGGCCGCCTCCCTGCTCTACGATGGCCGCCTCCAAAAGACTGTCGGCCAAGTTGGCCATCATCGGATTGCCCTCCAGACCACCGGTTTTGACCGCGTCCCGCAGTCGATTGGCAGCAGCCAACTGCTTCATGCCTGGGATCTTCGACAGCATGCCCGCCTGAGAGCCGATGCTGCCCATCATCTGCTTCATGAAGGCAAAGCGCTGGAGGATTTCGGCGACTTGCCGCTCGCTCGTGCCCGAGCCCTGGGCCACGCGCGCCAGACGGGTCGGCTGCTTTTGGAAGAGCTCCGATCGCGCTCGCTCCTGCCGAGTCATCGAGCTCACGATGGCCTTGATCTGCCCAATCTCGCGCTCGTCGACCTGGAATCCTTCCGGAACGCTGTCGGCAAAAAAGGGAACCTTGTCGAGCAGATCCTGCAAAGGCCCCATGGACTGAAGGGTTTGGAGTTGCTCGAGGAAATCGTCCAGCGTGAATTGACCGCGAAGCATGCGTTTCGCGTCCTGCTCGGCCTTCTCTTCGTCGACGACCTCTTCGAAATCCTTCATCAGGCCGACGACGTCGCCCATGCCGAGAATTCGGCTCGCCATGCCCTCTGCGCGAAACTCCTCGAGGCGGTCGAGGGACTCGCCCGTGCCGACGAACTTCACCGGCGTGGTCGTGACGTTCTTGATGGAAATCGCAGCGCCGCCTCGGGCGTCGCCGTCGAGCTTGGTCAAGATGACGCCGCTCAGCCCGAGCAAA
>JASFKY010000011.1:0-29832 GCA_050118395.1 Myxococcales bacterium
CCCGCTCCGTCGGAAGTGGCGAGCTTCCGACAGGATGCGCAAACCTGGGCCTACGCGGGCTACTTCATGTTGCAGTTTCTGGACGAAGAGTCGGACGTGCTCCCCTACACCGTGGGAACCTACATCGGAGCGAAGAGGGTCTTCAACTTCGGCTTCGGCGGATATACGCAACCCTGGGCGATGCAGTACGTAAACGCGGACGGCGAGACCAAATCGTCCACCGCCGTAGTCACAGGTGTCGACTTGTTCCTCGACATGCCCTTCAAGACGGAGCACGGCGGGGCAGCCACCTGGTACGCCGTCTACTACTACCAGAATTTCGGTCCCAACAACATCCGCAACATCGGCATCATGGCCGAAGGAGCGATCGATCCCAACGACAATCCGTCCTTCAACGGAGCAGGCAATCGGTATCCGATGATTGGAACCGGGCACACCGTGTATAGCGAGCTCGGTTTCGTGCTCCCGTTCACGGTCGGGCAAGACATCAAGTTTCAGCCTTACGTGAATACACAGTTGTCAAAGTTCGAAGCTCTCGACGACATGATGGCTCACTTCGGTTTGGGTCTGAACATGTTCGTCCACAACCACAACGCGAAGGTTTCCTTGGAGTACCGAAACCGGCCGATCTTCAATACGCTCAGCGACCCCGACAACCCCGGCACGGTACGGAACCGGCAGGGCAACTCGTTCATCCTCCAGCTTCATCTGTTCATCTAACCTAACCCAGCGCGGCACGCTCATCGGGCGTGCCGCGCGCCCCATCACATGGGCCGTCCCACGTCTGGGTTATCCTCACGCCGCCACTCCGAACAAGGCCCCTACGGCCGCCGTCGCCGCCATGGCCAGGGCCCCCCAGAAGGTGACGCGAATGGCAGCGTTCTTCATCGACGCCCCCCCGGCATAGGCGCCTAGAGAACCAAGGCCGGCGAGAAAGCCGAGCGCGCCTGCTGCGACGGCATACATCAGGGCAGAACGCGGCGTGACGAAGACGATTAACAGAGGCAGCGCGGCCCCCACCGCAAACGACGTCGCGGAGGTCCAGGCGGCCTGGATGGGCCGAGCCGCCATGGCATCGACGATCCCGAGCTCTTCCCGCGCATGCGCGCTCAGCGCGTCGTGCTCCATGAGCTGCGTCGCGACGTGGGAAGCGAGCTCCGGATCGAGACCCCGCTCTCGGTAGATGGCGGTCATCTCGGCGTGCTCGTGCTCCGGATTGGCGGCAAGCTCCTCACGCTCGCGCTCCAAGTCCGCGCGTTCCGTGTCGGCCTGAGAGCTGACCGACACGTACTCTCCCGCGGCCATGGACATCGCACCGGCCACCAGACCCGCGACGCCCGCGATCAAGATGCTGTCCGGTGTCGCGCCGGCCGCGGCCACACCCAGAACGAGGCTGGCGGTCGATACGATGCCGTCGTTGGCTCCAAGGACGGCTGCGCGGAGCCATCCAATGCGATGCGTTTTGTGGGTTTCGATGTGTCTCATTGAAGCACGGCCTCCGAGGGCTCGTTTGTCGGGCGCTACCAGGGGTTGACGCAGGGCCGTTTCTTGCCTCTTCGCCGCTGCGGTTCGGGTGCCGATCGAAGCGCGCTCAAGATCCAGTGTCTGGAGTCGGCCGGATCGATCACAGCATCGATTTCGAACTGGGCTGCCACATTGGTGGCTTTTCCGATGTCGTAAGCCATGGCGACCATGTTTTGGTAGGCCTGCTCTCGCTGGGCAGGATCTGAAATGGCCGCCAGCTCTTTGCGATAGCCCAACTTCACAGCGCCCTCCAAGCCCATGCCGCCGAATTCGCCGGTGGGCCATGCCACCGTGAAGCTCGTGGCCTTGAAGCTCCCTCCCGCCATGGACTGCGCGCCCAGCCCATAGCCCTTGCGCAAGACGATCGTGAAAAACGGGACATCGAGACTGGCCCCCACCACGAACATGCGTGCTGCACGCCGAACCAGCCCCGTGGCTTCTGCCTCCGGCCCGACCATGAAGCCCGGGGTGTCGCATAGAAACAACAGCGGGATGTCGAACGCGTCGCAAAGTTGCATGAACCGGCTTGCCTTGTCCGCTGCATCCCCGTCGATCGCGCCGCCTAGATGGACCGAGTCGTTCGCAACGATGCCGACGGTCCGGCCTTCGAACCGAGCCAATGCCGTCACCATGGCGCGTCCAAAGCCTGGGCGAAGCTCCAGCACCGAATCGGTGTCCGCCAGCGTATCGATGACCTCCCGAACGTCGTAGACGCGGAGGCGATTCTCGGGAACGCAAGAGCGCAATCGGCGTTGGTCGGCGCAGGACCAGGTTTCCAGGGGACCTTGAAAATAGCTCAAGTACCTTTTGGCGACGGCCACCGCCTGAGTTTCGTCCCCGACCAGCACGTCGATGACACCATTGTTGGACTGGATCTCGGAAGGACCGATTTGCTCGGGCTGGAAGACGCCCAGGCCGCCTCCTTCGATCATGGCAGGGCCGCCCATGCCAATGTTGGAATCTCGGGTTGCGATGACGACGTCGCAGCAACCAAGCAGCGCGGCATTGCCCGCGAAGCACCGTCCGGAGCCGATACCCACGAGCGGGACCCAACCTGAAAGCTCCGCGAAGTACTGAAACGCTCGGCAGTCGAGGCCGGCCACTTGCGTGCTGTCGGTATCGCCCGGTCGCCCGCCCCCGCCTTCTGCAAAAAGAACGACCGGCAATTGAAGCTTTTCGGCGAGCTCGAACAGTCGGTCCTTCTTGTAATGGTTCATCACTCCCTGGGTGCCAGCCAGGACGGTGTAGTCGTAGGACATGACCACGCAGCGGGCTCTTTGGCCTGGAAAAAGGTGTCCGTTGACCTCGCCGATGCCTGCGATCAAACCGTCGGCGGGTGTCCTGGAAATCAGATCCTGCACGGAGCGCCGCTGACGCTGTGCCGCGATGACCAATGCCCCGTATTCGACGAAGGTCTCCGGGTCGACCAGGTCTGCGACGTTTTCCCGGGCCGTTCGCTGATTGGTCTTTCGCCGTTTGTCGACCGCCTCGGTTCGATTTTCGTCGAGACCCAAGGCAAGACGCTCACGTAGGGCTGCCAGGTCGGCGCGAATCTCGTCGAGATCATGCTCGGCTTGAAACGATGCGGCCTCCTCGCCGGTTTCCGCTTCCTCGATGCGAACGAGCGGCTGGCCTTTGCTGACCTGATCACCCTGGCGAGCTCTGATCGTGCGAATGATGCCTGCACGATCTGCCGCAATCACGTGCTCCATCTTCATCGCTTCGAGGATGAGCAATGTCTGCCCTCGTTTCACGACGTCGCCGGGGCCGACGTCGATCCGAACGACCAAGCCCTGCATCGGTGCCGCGATCTCACGCATGGAGGGGCAGTATAGACGGGCTGGCCGACCCGACGAGCTCTATTCCGCGCGGCTGGCTTCGGCGCGCGGCTCTCCGTCGACGGCGTCGCCTTGCTCGACGGCAGCGGTGTGAATGCGCCGGAGATCGCGCTCGAGAAGCGCTGTGTATATCGGGCGGGTTCCGAGACCATGTGCGGTGATGGTGGCCGCCATGCAGGTCAACATCAAAGGCAGGATCAGGGTGAAGTTCCCGGTCATTTCCGCGGTGAGGATGATGCCCGTCAGCGGGGCACGAACCACGGCCGCAAAGAAGGCGCCCATCCCCGCCACCGCGAAATGGGCTGGCCCCAAAGCGCCTCCAATGCCTAGGGCGACGACCAGTTCGCCATACGCCATACCGGCGATGGTCCCCAACGCCAGCATCGGAGCAAACAACCCACCCGGAGCCCCGGTGGAGTAGCTGGCGATCGTCAGAACGAACCGAACCGCGAATACGGTCGTGAGAACCGACATCGGAGAGGACATGGTGAGAAAGCCTTCGAGCACGTTTTCACCGCCGCCCAAGAAGCGGAGATCGACCCCGCCAGCCCATCCGATACAAAGCCCGATCGAGGCTATCGCCATCACGAGTCTCGGGGTCGATAGCTTCGAGATCCAATCGCTCGAACGGAGCAGAAAGACCTCGAATGCATAGCCCAGAAAACCAAACAAGACTCCGAACACCAAGAAAAGCCAAAGCATGCCGAGATCGGGCATGTCCAAGAGCGGCATGGCGATCGCGTTCACATCCCCCGTCAGCAAGCGAGTGACGACGTCGGCGATGGCACAGGCGACGACCACCGCCTGGACTGACAAGACGTTGTAGTGGAACTGCGGTCGCATCTCCTCGACCACGAAGAGAATTCCAGCGAAAGGTGCGTTGAACGCCGCGGTCAAGCCGGCACCGGCGCCTGCGGCGAGCAGCGCGTGAATCGAGTTCTTGGGCAAACGAAACAAGTCGACGAACGTCTGGCCGATCGCGGCGCCTATTTGGATGGATGGACCCTCGCGGCCCATCAAAACACCCGAGCCGAGCGCCAGACTACCCCCGATGAACTTGACCGGAATGACCCGCGCCCATCGCATCGGCAAAACGCCATCGAGCGCACCCTCGACGATTTGCACGCCGCTGCCTCCAGCTTCCGGAGCCAGCTTTTTCACGAGAAAAACGGAGGTAAGAAGGACGAGCGCGACACCCAGCGGAAACAGCACCCAAGTGCCCCAGGGACTTGCGGCCGGCCAGTTTGCAAGACGGACACCTTCGGCCCAGCCGAGCAACATGTGAAACAGGCTGACCAAGCCTCCCGTGGCCGTGCCTACCGCGGCTGACGCCAAAAGAAGCGGCCCGCTTCTCCGTTGCGCCTCCAAGAAGCGTCGGGCAAGTCGGGTCGACGAAGCGGCGCGCGAGGCGATCACCGCAAGAGGAGACGGAAGCTTCATGAGGAAGCTCCGCCCATGAGGGCCGCATGAACGTCATCTTCGCCCCCTTGCGCGCCCTGGGCTGCGAGGAGCAATACGACGGCAATCACGGCCAGGAGGGTGCCGCTCCAGAACAAGAACTGCCCATATCGGCCTGGGATGAGCCAGCCAAACGACTGAATGACACAACACGCGAGAATCGACGTCGCGATCAAAGCCCACTTGCGGTCGGATCCTTCACTGCCCCGCGCCGCGTGCAGCAGCGGCCACAAGAACAGGATATGCAAGTAATAGTTCGCAGGATAGAGGTAGACCGGTATCATCATCGTTCCGATCACGGCAGCGTCGGAAAGCCGCGCGCTTCGACAAGCCAGCAGCGCAAGCAGCGTAAAAAATAGCATTCCCAGCGTGATCATCCAGCGGCGTTCCTCGACCGTCTGTGCAGTGAGCGGCCCCCATTGCTCCGGATCTCGTCCTCGAGCACGAAGGTTGTCCCAAAGATTTTCCGTCTTGTATCCGACTAGCGCCCTGATGCCGAGGTGATTGACGTTGGGCTTGGCAGCGTGAAGCGCGATCTTATCCGACCACACACCCCACGACTCGTGGACACCGAACGTGGCGGCCGATGCCACACCCAAAACAGCCACCACGACCATGGCACCTGCCATCGCTTTGGCCAAGGAAAGCGCACTCGCCCGAGCAGGCGCTTCGTCGAGGAGCTCTTCCCGCTTGCGAGCGCGCCACCGGGCGAGGAGCCTCCAGCCGACCGGAGCAACCAGGAAAGCAAGCGCCAAGACGGGAAAGGCGCGGATCATGGCGCTCCACCCAAGCAATACACCGCCGACGAAAGGTCGTTTGGCTTTGAGGGCACACACGCCCAAGCCCAACAAGACCATCCAATCATTTCGAAGCGTCGAGCCGCCCCAATTGCTACCAAATTGGTAGATGGTCGTGGCCCCGTACGCCACCAGACAAACGAGCGCTGGGCGCAATCCGAAGGTTCTCCAGGCCACGACGAAAAAGAGCAGCAGCAATGCCGGATCGAGCAGAGCGGTCCAGAGCAGGGTGGTTTCATCCGCCGAAGCGGACCGGAAAATCCAGTGGGCGAGGACCATCCAGGCGGGCGTCGCATTCGCCCCGTGGTCGCGAAGGCTTCCAAGGTACCCCTGTCGCCCCATGGCCTTCCAGAAATAAGACATGTCCTTCTTGAGCTCCGTCCACCGTTGCGCGGAAAACCGACCTTTGATCGCACGGATTTCAGGAGCGGCTTCTTCGACAGTCTCGATGTCGTAACTGTGCAAATCGCGAAGTTGAACGTCCTTGATTGGCTCCAAAGAGCCCCCCAGCTCGTCTTCTGCATAGGCTTCGACGCTCGCGAGATAGACGCCGTCGTATCCGAGCTCGTCGAAGTACTTCGCCGCGGGGAAATAGACTCGCATGTCCCATGTGTGCACGTAGGACGGTCTGAGCTTGGAAAGATCGTAGAACTGCGGATGGCCGAAGTTGTAAAAGCTCGCCATCGAGAGGAACGCCATTGCGGCCAGAAGCCCCGTGAGTACCGAACTTCGAGCGGACGTCGGCCGAAAACCGAGGCGAAGCACCACCGCGCAGGCGACAAAGGCGGACACGGCACGCGAAACGTTGATGACGCTCGGCTCGGGCGGCCAAGCCATCGCGATGGACAGAGCCACCAGCAGTGCCGAGACGCCGGTCGCAGCCCACCAAGCCATCGAAGCGATCGTTTTCGAATCGCGCCGATGGAGAAGCGCCGAAAAAAAAGCGAGGCTTCCAAACAGCACCAGCGCAAGAGGAGCCCACACCGAGGCGCCGAACTCGAGCTTGGTGCGAATTCTGGGTGGCCATGACGAAGGCTTGGACGCAAATAGCTGGAGCTCGGTGGCGCTCACGAAGGCATCACCACCGACCGATCGCAAGCGAACGAACCGGGCCCGGCGACCGAGCCCACTGTGCCAACGGCCGCGATGCCCTGCACCGTCGACCGCGCTGGCCGTCCACAGAGGGTCGAACTCGGCTCCATCCTCCGAGCTTTCCAAGATGAACGTGTCGTTGTTGTCGCCCTGAAGGTAAATTCCATCGATCGGGCTGACCCGGCCGAGATCGAAGGTGACGAACGCTCGGTTGCCTTCGAAAAAGGCCGCCGTGTCTGAATTCCAAGGCGCGCCCTCGAGCGCGCGCTGGCCGTCGGTCAGACGTTCCACATGGACGACGCCCGACGAGTCCACGACCTCGAGGGATAGAGGCTCATCTTTCGGTTTCGAAGCGCAACCGATAGCGCCGGCCAGAACCAAGGCAACGATGAAAGGCCGAGCGAGGGTCATCCAACTCGACCTCTAGCAGGCGCCGAGACGGGCGGGAAGAGCCGATTTCCGCAGCGGCTCAGGGTTTGCATGCGCTCCATGGCGATGCCACGTCCCGAAAAAGCGATTTCGGTTTTCAGAGGAGCACAGTGTGCTGTTCATGGGACACGACGCTGAGGTGGCACGAGCCGCTTCTCAACATCTGACGACGATGGTTCCCCTCGAGGTACGGGCAAAAAGCGATGCAAAAGCCTCGCCGGCCCGGTTCAAAGGATAGATGGCATCGGGCGAAGCCTGGAGCTTACCCTCCGCCGCCCATCGAACGATTTGATCGATCACGGGTTGCACCACGCCTGGACTCGCAAACACCTCGCCACCCCAGTTGACCCCCATGATCGAGCAGCGCTTGATCAAGGGCCAGTTCAGAGGAACCCGAGGAATGCCGGCCACGAACCCGACGACGAGATAACGCCCGTGCGGTGCCATGCTGCGCAGAGCGGGCTCGGCCAGATCTCCTCCTACCGGGTCGAACACCACATCGACGCCTCGCCCTCCGGTCGCTGCCTTGACGTCATTACGCCATTCCGGTCGCGTGTAGTCTACGGCCACGTCGGCGCCCCGCTCGAGGCAATGGGCTCGTTTCTGCTCGGTCGAAGCGCAAGCGATGACTTTGGCCCCGAGAGCCCGAGCCACGTCGATCGCGGTCGATCCTGTCGTTCCCGAAGCCCCGAGCACCAGCACTTGTTCACCTCGCTTGGTCTTGGCGAGCTCCGCCAGCCCGAGCACCGCCGTGGAGTAGGCGATCAGGAAATTGGCAGCGTCGTCCAAGGGGATCGATTCGGGAATCTTGAAGACGAAATTGGCTGGCAGACAAGCGTACTCTGCCAAACCGCCTAGCAATGAAAAACCCGCCACGTGGTCACCGGGCTGCAGATGGGTGACCGCATCGCCCACGGCCTCGACCACTCCGGAAAGAGAGCTCCCCGGAATGAACGGAAGGGGAGGTTTGATCTGATACTCCCCTTTGATGAGAAGGCCGTCGAAGTATCCGATGCCCACGCCGTGGACACGCATCTTGACCTCGTGCGCGCTCGGGGCACGGTCCTCGACCTCGACCACGGAAACCGCGGATGGATCTCCATATTCCTTTACTTGGATTGCCTTCATGATGGGCGTGATTCGTACTCGGTTGCGCAAGGATCCACAAGCCGTGTTCTTCGCCGGTGTTGCAGTCTCACTACGACGGCGCGCAACCTCGACTCACTGACAAGCACTCGCATTCGCATCCGGAAACACGACGAACGCCATCGAACGCGGCGGTAGGTCAGCAGGTCCATTTCCAATGGATTGTGCCGACAAGTCCGGGAGCGCTCCCTGATCATCCCTCAGGATGACCCCGTTCAACCGGAGATCCTTCGAGTCGAGCGAGTCAGCCGTGAGCAGGTAGAGGTCCTTCACGCCATTCAGGCCTTCGACTTGCAGCCGAACGCCTTTTTCGGAGTCGAGATTGCGTCTGACGGACCATGATCTGGTGACCGCGGCGCGCCATGGCGCCCAGTTGGTCCAGCCACCAGAACGTCCCCTCGAAGCTGTCGGATGAGCCCGGTTGACCCCCGCACTGCGCATGTCCGGTTTCGCCCAGCCAAATCGGCAAGTCGGGAGCCCGAGCATCACGTACCGCTTCGACCTCCCCGGCCCAAACGAGGCCCCGGTCGAGGCCCGCGGCATTCAAGATGCCTTCGGGCTCGTAGGGATCGGTTCGGAATGGAAGTCGGACAGAGTCGTGCTTGCCGAAATGCCGAGTCCCTGTCATACCATCGGTGTTACCGGGGAGTTGCTGAGGGTCGTTGCCGGATTCGAAAACAGGGCTGTTTTCCAACTATGATCGCGGGGGGTTCTACTGCGAAATGTTCGGAAACGATGCCCATCCCGCCGAGCACACCCAGCTGATTCGCGACCGCATGCAACGCATGAAGATCTCTGCGTTGCGGCGCCGTGCGCAGTCGAGCGATCGTGAGCTCTACAATCTCGGGATCACGTTCACCGTCTATGATGATCGAAACGCCATCGATCGGGTGCTCCCGTTCGACGTCATCCCGCGGGTGCTTTCGCCGAAGGATTGGCAGCACATCGAGCGGGGCTGCGTGCAACGTGTCTCAGCGCTCAATCGGTTCTTATACGACGTCTATCACGATCAACACATCCTTAAGGATGGAACCATCCCTTCGGAGCTCGTCCTGAACAACGCTTGCTTTCGTCAGGAAATGAAGGGGTTGGACTTGCCCCACGGCACGTATGTGAGCATCTGCGGAATCGACCTGGTACGAGACGGCGAGGGCGTCTTTCGCGTTCTCGAGGACAACGCCCGAACGCCTTCGGGTGTTTCGTACGTCGTCGAGAACCGGCACCTGATGTTGCGCGCGTTTCCGGACTTGACCGACCAAATAGGGCTCCGCCAAGTGTCTGATTACGGGATGCATTTACGCACTGCACTGGCGGAGATCGCGCCAACGGACGTGCCCGATCCCAACATCGTTTTGATGTCACCGGGCGTCTTCAATTCGGCCTATTTCGAGCACGTCTTCTTGGCTCGCGAGATGGGTGTCGCTCTGGTGGAGGGCCGCGACCTGTTAACCGAAGACGGATACGTGTGGATGAAGACGACCGGCGGGCTCCGTCGGGTCGACGTCATCTACCGTCGCGTGGACGATGCGTTTCTCGACCCAGAACAGTTCAACCCGGAGAGCCTCCTCGGCGTACCAGGCTTGTTCAAGGTGTACCGCGCAGGTCGCATCTCGCTGGCCAATGCGGTGGGAACGGGAGTGGCCGATGACAAGGCCATCTATGCATACATGCCTCGCATCATTCGCTACTATCTCGACGAAGACCCGATACTTCAAAACGTCGACACGCATCTATGCCGCGAATCCGAGGGTCTGGCCTATACCTTGGCCAACCTCGAAAACCTCGTCGTCAAGCCGGTGGGTGAATCGGGTGGCTACGGGGTAATCGTGGGTCCCAAAGCAAGCCAAGAGCAACTTGCCGAGTGCCGCAAGCGGGTGGAAAGCAACCCAACCAACTACATCAGCCAACCGGTCGTCGATCTATCGGTGTGTCCGACCCTCGTGGACGACGGCATCGAACCACGTCATGTGGACCTTCGACCGTACATCGTCACGGGAAAGAAGAGCTGGGTGCTTCCCGGAGGGCTGACCCGGGTGGCGCTCCGAAAGGGCTCTTTAGTCGTCAACTCGTCGCAAGGCGGCGGTACGAAGGATACTTGGGTCCTTGAGTAATCTCCTCGCCAGATTTGCTGAGAACAGCTTTTGGGTGGCGCGCTACATGGAGCGCGCCGAGAACCTCGCGCGCATTCTCGAGGTAAACGAGACGTTTGCCCGCGACGTGCACGGCGCCAACGACTGGTTGCCCATACTGAAGCTTCACTGTGACGAAGAGCGATTCTTCGAGCGCCACAAGAACGCCACTTCGGAAGCAGTGGTCCGGTTCTACATAATCGATTCCGAAAACCCGAACTCCATCATCTATTCCGTGCGGGCCGCGCGTGAGAACGCTCGAAGCATTCGCCACCTGATCAGCCTGGAAACCTGGGTTCAGCTCAACGTGTTTTACAATTGGGTCGCCTCGCTGACGCCCCGAAATTTGAGTCTATCCGAGCTCGCAAGGCTTTGCGGTCGGATCAAGGAGGCTTGTCAGCTCCACTACGGGATCGTGACGGGCACCCTCTACCGCGATCAGGTCTGGTCCTTTTACCGTCTGGGGACCTTTTGCGAGCTGGCCGATCAAATCACGCGGCTGGTCGACATCAAGTATCACGCGCTGCTGCCGTCGTGGAAAGACGTCGGTTCTCCGGTCGACATCGCGCAGTGGAACGCCTTGCTTCGGTCCGCCTCCGCGTATCACGGCTATCGGCGAGTGTATCCGGCTGCGATGACGCCGGCGACCGTGGCGGGATTCATCTTGCTGAGCCCCCGTTTTCCTCGTTCGCTCCCGCATTGTGTGAACAACATCGAAGTCGCATTGGACGAGCTTCTATCCGACGAAGATCTCCAGAGCGTGACGTTTCGTCGCGATACCTTGGAGGCACTGAAATCTCTGACATCACGTACCGCGGACGCAGTGATCGAATCCGGATTGCACGAGTACCTCGACGAGGTTCAGGTAGCGCTCGTCAACTTCGGCACACAAATCACCGAAACTTTCTTTCACGTCGGCAAGAAGCCCTAAGACCGCCGGCCCGCTACTTGTCGGCCACCACGCGCGTGAGCGCTTCCAGTAGGCTCTTGCTGTACACGCGTCCGATGAGCTTTTCGCGCGTTTCTTTTTCGACACGGTCCCACTCTGCTTCGTATGCAGAGGTGTCCACCTCGATCATGCCGCGCTCGACGAGCGCTTGGTAGGCCCGCTCATCATCGCGCCGAACGAGCTGGTCGTTGGCCTTTCCGGCACGAGCGCTCGTTTCGAGCAGGACCTTTTGGTCGTGCTCGGAAAGCTCGTCGAACTTGTCTTTCTTGATGATGCCTGCGCCGATCATGATGTTCAGATTCTGCTTGGCCATGTAGTTGAGGCGGGTGTACCACTGGAGCCCGACCGCTCCGATCGCCGAGATGGGAACCGTGTCGACCATCCCGGTCTGCAGCCCTCCGTAAACCTCGGGGAGTCCCATGCGAACGGGGTTGGCCCCTATGACCTCGACCAGCTCCGCAAAAACCGGGTCGTCCTTCCATGCCCACGGGCGGCGTGACTTGAGATCGGACGGTTTGGCGAATGCATCGACTGAAAACAGGCGGTTCTTTCCCGCTTCGCCCCAGTTGAGAAGAACGAAGCCTGCATCCTCGAAAAGCTTTTCAAACCGGTCTTGCAGCGCGGCGCGCGCTCGGGCGAGTTGATCGTACTTGGTGATCAGACCCGGCGCGGTCAATACCAGCACCGGTCGAGCAACCATGCCCAGCCCCGTCGTCGAGATACCAGCGGCGTCCATTTGTCCGGCGCGGATCTTTCGTACGAAGTCACGCTCGTCTCCCTGACTTCCCCCCGAATAAATGCGAAGCTCGACGCGTCCTTCCGTTTCCTTCTTGATGCTCCTGTTCCAAGCTCTGGTCACCTTGTCGAAGCCGGAGCCCGCCGGCGCCAACGACGCGAATCGAATGACGATGGGCCCGTCGGCGCTCACGTGCGAAACGAAGCCGTGGCCCGGAACCAGAAAGGCAGCGCCGAGCAACGCGAGGATCAATGCTGTAGTGGTCTTCATCATGATGTTTCAATGCCCAGCGCGCACGAGCCGACCCGGCCGGGCCCCGGTGAGCTTCCCGTCTTCGGCGATGACCTCGCCCTTGACCATCGTCGCTACGTAGCCCTTGGCGCGCTGCATCAGTCGCTGCCCACCCGCGGGTAGGTCTTTGAGCATAGTGGGGTGCTGAAGCTCGAGGTTGTCGAAGTCGATGATGTTGATGTCCGCACGTTGGCCCGGAGCCAGCAAACCTCGGTCCGTCAATCCGATGAAGCGTGCCGTATCGTGAGCCTGCATCCGAATGACACGCTCGAGCGGAACCTGATCGCCCGCCCGATCGCGTGCCCAATGCGTCATCAAGAACGTCGTGAAGCTGGCGTCACAGATCGTGCCCACGTGTGCGCCACCGTCACTCAATCCGGGAAGCGCGAGTGGATGCGTCAGCATCTCGTACACGGGATCGAGGCTCATCTCGGTGTAGTTGTAGACGGGGAAGTAGAGCAGCGCTTCCCCTTCTTGCTCCAGCATCGCGTCGTAGATCAAGCCCAAAACGGGCTCGCCCGTAGCCCTCGCCGCTGCGCCGAAGCTGTCTGCTGGCGATGGCTCGTAGTTGGGTCTTTCTCCGAGCCTAAAAAGGCGCATGGCGACCATGTCCAGGTTCGACAGGAAAAAGTCGGCCAAAGGCGGCAGCATGCTTCCGTCCCCTGCGACGGGGTCGCTCGTTTCCGCAATCATTCTCGCCTTGAGCTTGGGGTCCCGCATGGCTCGTACGCGCTCGGACAGCGGCAAGTGGCTGATCGCTTTGTAGCTGGGAAAACCCATGAATGGATGAAAGGTGGCCTGAAGCCCCAACATGACGCCGATCCCGCGAGCGCCCACCTGACATCGGACGGTGGAGCCTTCGTCGTGGGCCTTCGCGGCACGATCGAAGATCCATCTCCATTGATTGGGGCTGTGGTCGCGCTGCATGGTCGACACGCTCATGGGTCGGCCCCCGGCCGCCTCCAGCATCTGCTCGAGAACGCGCCACTCTGCGTCGAAATGCTCATCACCGTGAAGAATGTTGAAGTCGCTCACCGCTTGAAGCACACCGTGGCTCAAGCCCTGGAATGCCTGCGCGATCCCGGCGAGCTCTTCCGCCCCTGCTTCGGAAGCCGGTGTCCAGGCCCCGACCGCGCTACGATGATTGTCACTGCGGCCGGTACTGAAGCCGGCCGCGCCTGCTTCGAGCGCAACCCGAAGATGCCTTCGCATCTCGGCTATGTCCTCCGGCGTAGCAGCCTCGTCGTAGACGGCTCGTTCGCCCATCACGTACACCCGAAGAGCGTCGTGTGGAACTTGCGCCAAGAAATCGATGGCATGCGGCATCCGATCCAGTGCGTCCATGTATTCGGGGAAACTCTCCCATCCCCAACGAATCCCCTCGGACAAGGCAGTACCCGGAATGTCTTCGACGCCCTCCATCAACTCGATCAATTTGTCGTGATCGGTGGGCCTGACTGGCGCAAACCCCACGCCGCAGCTTCCCATGACGCAAGTGGTGACGCCGTGGATGGATGATGGAGCCAGCTCTTCGTCCCAACTGATCTGGCCGTCATAGTGCGTGTGGATGTCTACGAAGCCAGGGGCGACGATCGCGCCGCTTGCATCGATGGTTTGCTGAGCGCTTTCGTCGCACTTTCCAACGGCCACTATTTGGCCGCCTTTGATGCCAACGTCTCCGGGCCGACGCTTTTCGCCGCTGCCGTCGACGAGCATTCCTCCTGTGATTTTGAGATCATACATGCGTAGGGCGTCACTATATCGCAGGCTGAAGATTGTCCAAGAGGCAAGCGAGGATCACCTCGATGTCCGGCGAATCACCTCCAAAGGCAGCCCCTTCGCAACGAACGCTCAACCGATCTACTCTTGGGCAAGCCACCCGTAACGGACTGGCATCGCGACTGCAAGCCGATGGTGAGCTCACCACTCCGTCAACTACACATCGGAATCATGGGTGCAGGCTCCATAGGCTGCTACGTCGGGGGCCGATTGGCAGCGGCCGGAGCGGCCAGGGTCACCCTCATCGGTCGAATGCGTCTCGCGAAGGCGATCGCGGAGCACGGGCTCGTGCTCCGGGAATTCGATCACGACGAGCTTGTCGATGCCTCGAAGATGCGTTTCGTAACGGACGTGAAGGCGCTCTCCTCGTGCGACGTCGTTTTTCTGTGCGTGAAAAGCGGCGCGACGGAAGATGCCGCGCGGACCTTGGCCCAGGAATTGGATGCCAACGCCACAATCGTCAGCCTGCAAAACGGGCTCCGAAACCCAGCGTTGCTACGCAAGCATCTGCCCCACAACCGCGTCGTGGCTGGCGTGGTCGGCTTCAACGTGGTGATGCACGAAGGGCCCGTGATTCACCATACCACCACGGGCGCCCTGATCGTCGAGACAGGCCACGATCTTCGCGATAGCGAATGGGTGCAGGCGCTGCGTTCGGCCGGCATCGAGGTCCAGGAGGTCGAGGATATCGCCCCCGAGCAATGGACGAAGCTCTTGGTGAATCTCAACAATGCCGTGAGTGCATTGTCTGGCGCGCCGACCCAAGAGTTGATCTTGTCGAGGCAATATCGTCGGATCATGACCATGCTCCTCGACGAAGCCCTCCTCGTGATCGAAGCTGCAGGCATCAGACCCGCCAGGTTTCGCGGCGTTCCACTTCGGCTCATGTCCCTCATCCTGAAGCTTCCGACGCCTCTGGTGCGCCTGGTCGTGCGCGCACAGCTGCGGGTCGATCCACAGTCGCGCGCATCGATGTGGCAAGACTTGGAGCGCCGCAGACCCACCGAGGTGGATTTCTTGAATGGGGAGATCGTCCTCTTGGCTGAAGAGCTTTCGCTGAATGCCCCTCGGAATCGCCGTATGGTGGAGCTCGTGCGGGAGGCCGAGCGCGCTGGCTTGGGGTGCCCCCAAATGCACGCCGACGAGCTCTTCAAAGCTCTTTCGCAGTAGTTCACCGTGGAATCGAATAGAGCGTCTCGGGCACACCGAGGCGTCTCAGGGGCCCGGCCAGATCCTCGGGAACGGCGCTTTGGAAAGTCACCAGCTCGCCGCTCCGCGGATGTGCCAAAGAAAGCTGCTGCGCGTGCAGAGCAAGTCGATAGAGGCCGAGCTCGGCACGATATCGCCGGTTGTCGGCGCCATTGCCGTACCGCACGTCGCCAGCCAAGGGATGATTGATACGCCGAAGGTGACGTCGTATTTGGTGGCGACGGCCGGTCCTCGGCTTGGCTCCCACCAGCGACAAGCGTGCGTGCGACACGAAGAGTGTTTCATACTCGGTGACGGCTTCGACGTCCGGGCCTCCTTCTCTTTTCTCCATGGGGCTGTTGATGATCCCGTGCGCAGGAGGCGTGCCCCGAACCAGGCCCAGATACGTCTTGCTCACGGTGCGACTGTAAAAAGCCTCTTGCAGAGTCCGGGCGTGCTCCGGAGACAAGGCAAACACGAGCACCCCACTGGTCGCACGATCGAGGCGATGCACGGGATATACCCATTGGCCGATCGCGTTCCGCGTCAGGTTCAAGGCGAAGGTCGCGCCCTGATCGTCACCTTTGTGTACGGATAGTCCCGACGGTTTGTCGATCACCACGATGGTGTCGTCTCGATAGATCACGTCGATCGAGCTCGGAATCTGGGCCGGCCGGGCCGCGCTTGGATCGGAGTCGACATTCATAGGGGCCATTCGCTGACCTCGATGACACCGTCGTGATTGCGGTCCCAGTGACTGAAGAGGTAACCCGATGCTTCGCGCGTTTCGATGATTCCATCGTGATTCAGGTCGTAGGCATCGAAGATCTGCGATCGAAGCGCACCGTCTCCGAGCTCGATGACGCTGAGCATCCCGTCGCCGTCCAAATCCCAATCTGCAAAGGATTGCTCTGAAGCGCGGTTGGGAAACCAGACCGACATGCCCGTCATCCATTCGGCTGGGCTCAGGGCGCCGTCGTCGTTCACGTCCCAGAGCTCGAATGATGCCGTCGTGATCTCCGGGTATTGCATGATGTCGTCGCCATCCAGATCGAGGCCCTGACGAAAATAGTAGTGAAAGCTGAGGCCTCGGTGGAACGCCTCGAAGCCGAGCTTGCCATCGCCGTTGCCATCGATTTGCTCGAAAATCGAGCCCTTGGACTCCACCAGGAACGGCGTTTGAGAGTGACTGCTAACGCCCCCCTGGCATGCAACGGGGGTGGCTAGCAAGAGCATGAAGACGCAGGCGAAGTGCCAAGCCACACGGGTGCTGAAAGAGGACACGTGGAATTACATTGCCTCGACTCCGGACCGCAAGCGAATCGGTTCGGCGTTCGCGGATCTGTGGGCTCGGTGTCCGTCTGCGCGGTAAGGCCTGTAAGTGTTTGAAAACGCTTCGTTCGCTGGGGGTGAGCGTGTCCCCATCTATACAGCGGGCCCGGCCGGATTGTTTTGAGCCTTGGAGCGCCCGAACACCGACCCCAGACCGGCTGACCGGGTCAGGAAATAGGTCAACGCCAACAATGCCAGGGCCAACAGGGCGGCGAGCCAACGACGGTAGGTCGTGGCGCGGTAGATTCCCCCCTCACCGACGCGAGGTTTTTCGGTCGGTGGATAAGGCAGACCGAATCGAGACGCCAAGGTCGAGATGTTCCAAAGATTGATGACCGGGACCTCTTGGTCGATGAAGTGGCCCATGACGGACTGCATGGTGAACGCACGCGGCGGCGCGCCCGTCAACAGCCCGGGGTCGAAGAATTGATCGATGCTGGCTGGACCCGTGGTCGCAGTTCCGCCTCCCACGTTGAGGAATGCCCGGACGGGCTGCTCGCCCGCCTCTTTCGCGTAGACTGCAATTCGTTCGGCCACGGCTTCGTCGTAGCTTTCGGGCTCCAGCAACTCGATGTCGGCTCTTTCGATTGCCCTCTGCAGAATGCTCAACCCCTGCTCGGGAATACCCACGCCTCGGTCGTCCTCTCCTCCCAGTGTCGCTGCCACGGCTTTGGAATCGATGACGCCCGCTGCGCGCAGCCTGCGTGCCATGTCTAACCAAATGAGGCCCGGTACGTTGGCTCCCCATTGCGACGCCGAAGCCGAGGCGATGATGATGGGACGGGCACCGACTTGCTCGAGCGCACAGTAAGCGGCGAGGTTGAGAGCCGGAAACGATCCAGAGACGGCCACCGCGACGACGTCTCCTTCGCGAACTCCGGCTTTGCGCAGCAATCGAACGATCACCGCAGCCCAGTTGGGATTGACCGTGGCTTGTTTACTCGGAAGGTGCCCGGAGACACTGGTCACCGGGCTCGCTGCAACCCCGATGACTCCGGTGCGAAGCGGGTCCACTTTGGGGTCGATTCGTTCGATGCGGCGCCGCCACCGGCCGATCAGCTCCAGTCCCTCCGAACAAGTCTGCGACGCCGCCAGCATGTCTTCGTAGTCTCCGGTGCTCTCGCGCTTCTTGAAAACTTGCACTGCCAACAAGGCGGCGACCGACGCGAGTATCAACAAAAGCTGAGCGCCAGCGGGGGTGGATTTGTTTTGCCAATAGACTTTGTCGAAGCTGGCCATTACGGCTCCATGAAAAGACGTGACCACTCGATGAGTTGATGCGCCTGTGTCGCGTCGTAGTTTTGAAGAGCCTGTGGCATGACCATCACGAGGACCAAACGGACGAGGACCGATGTGAGCATCAGACCGGTAAGCGTTGCGAGAACCCCTTGTCGGTCGAACCAAATCGCAATCAGGCCAGGTATGATGTATCCGATGACCGAGACCTCGAAAAACCAAGGCTCTCCGGCGGCCATGCCTGCCTGATCGTTCGCCATCGAAGCCGCATCGATGATGAAGCCCCCACCGATCAACAGATCGACGAGCCCACCGAGGAGGTATCCGGTGACGATCATCAGAGCCGTACGACGACGACCGAAGACGATGACGTAAATGGCCAACGTCCGAACGATCACGAACGTTGCGAGTGCAATGATGACCGTGAGCGCGAATGACCAGGGTTGCAGCAGCGATAGCGCCATGTAGCCCGGGACCACCAAGCCGCCGGCCGCCAGGCCGAACGCCTCGGTAATCACGAGGGTCAAGATGAGTCCGATGGCAATGGATACAGCCAGTAAATTGAGAATGGTCACAATGTGTCCGTGCGCTTCGATCGGTTCTGAAAATACCGCGCGAGCTCGTAGCCCGCGCCGTAGATGTTGCACATCCCCACGATCAGCGCCTTTTCTCCGCCGAGGTCGAGAAGCACCTCGATGACCTCATCGGTGCTAGCGCCTTCGAGCACCGTGATCCGATGCGCCGGCAGCTCGTGACGCACGGCCCCGCGTACGAAGAGCAGTGTGCCAATGCCAATCACGACGTAGGCATCTGCGGGACTCCAAGACGCCATGGCTTCGGCGAACTGCCGCGAGCGGTCAGGCCGGTCTATTCGGCAATTGACGATTGCGATTTTGCGGCGGCCGTCGCCATGTTTTGCCACCATCTGCTCCCAAATGGTCTCGGTCGATGCGGGATCATTCGCGGCGAAGGCCTGGACGAACAAGAGGTCTCGTCCAAAGAAATCAACCCATGACAGTCGGGTCGCTCCCGCCTCCGGCTCGAGCTCGAACATCCCCTCGAGCGCAGTATCACGCTCAACACCCAGAGCGGCGCAAACTCGAAGCGCCAGAGCGACGTTTTCCGGATGCTCCGCATAATGAAAGCGTTCGAGCACCGCGTCTTCGATGCGCTCGACTTCGTCTGCGGTCACTCGATGCAGCGAAGTGGACCGATCCCGCGCCGCATCCTCGAAAATGTCGATATACTCGCGATCGGCGGTGAACAGCTCCGCCTCTACTGCGGTGGTTCCCGCAAGTGCCAGGGCAACGTCGCGGCTGGTCGGACCCATGATGTCGAGGTGATCGGCACGGGCATTCGTAATCACGCCGTGCGTCGAGCGTATCATCTGGAGCTCGGTAAGTGATTGGAAATGAGGCTGTAGGGCCATGCACTCGACCACCAAAACATCGGGATCGACCTTGGAGAGTCTATCGATGATTCGGACCTGCTCGATGATGTTCGGCTGCGACACCCTATAAATGGGATACTCTCGCCCCTCCGGATCGATGATCGCCGCAAACGAACCGCTCGTCTTGGCGCAGACCCGTTTGCCCGCAGCCCGCAGTCCGGCAGCAACCAATCGTACGACACTGGTCTTTCCACGGGTGCCGTTCACGTGGATCCGAACCGGTATCCGAGTCAGGGCTCGTTCGTGCAGGATGCGTTCGACGATGCCGTATCCGACGAGAATGCACCAGACGGCGAAAACGACCAGCAACTCTGTCGTCGTTTGGGTCATCGATTGCGAGTCTATCCGATCTCGTAGGTGGGGATCCTACGCAATGCCAGTCGACGAATCAAAGAGACATTTCCCGTCTCAGCCGATCGATGACATGCTCTTGCGACTCGCCGAGCGACCTGCTCACAGATACTCGATACGGCGGGTCGGCAGAAGTCAACGCTCGAAGCTCCGGAGAAAGCTGCGCGATTCTCCGGGCCGCCCTTTTCCGAGAGGCGTCGAGCGACTCGAGCGCGGGTCCAACGCGTCTGCCTTCTTGCATGACGGAGTGCAGTAGGCGCTCTCCATGACACTCTTCGTCGAACCGAGCGATCATGTCGCCGGTGGCCCAGCCTTCGGAATCAAAGCCTCGGAACACCTCTTTGCGACATGGTAAGGTGGCCTTGCCGCTCGACAGCTTGAGCCGACCGGTGCCGGCGTAAGCCGTGAGCTTGTAGGCGATGTCGAGCGCAGGCGCGTCTTCGGAAACGCCCATGCTCGTGCCGACCCCGAATCCGTCGATCGGAAATGAACCCGTCACCAGCGCTTCGATCTTCTGTTCGTCCAGGCCCCCACTCACGAAGATTTGAACGTCTCCCAACCCTGCCGCGTCGAGCATGCTTCGAACCATGCGAGCCAGCGGCCCCAAATCTCCAGAATCGATACGGACGCCTCGAATGCGCGCGGGGTCATCGAGCTCTCGTGCCAACCGGATGACGTTTCGGGTGCCTTCGGCCACGTCGTAAGTATCGATGAGGAGGACCGGCTCGTGGTAAATCGAAGCGAAGTCTCGAAATGCGTCGATCTCTCGGTCATATGCTTCGACGAAGCTGTGGGCCATGGTGCCTGCCACCGGGATGCCATAGCGTCGCCCCGCCAACACGTTGCTCGTCGCATCGATGCCCGCGATGTAAAATGCACGGGCGGCCTTGAGAGCCGCATCGATGCCGTGCATCCGACGGAGCCCAAAGTCCATGACGGTACGGCCTTGAGCAGCAGACGTCACGCGCGTCGCCTTGGACGCAAGGAGCGTGGGCAAATGCACTTGATTCATCAACAGACTCTCGAGGAGCTGTGCCTGCGGCAGCGGCGCCGATACCTCGAGAAGCGGCTCGTTCTCGAAGAAAGGCGTACCCTCGGGCAAAGCCGAGATGTCGCCTCGAAACTTCCAATCGGAAAGCCATTGGAGAAATGCGGGCTGAAACACCTTTTGGCTCTGCAAGTACTCGATTGCGTCCGAAGAGAACTGCAGCCTCTCCACCATCTCCAGCGCCTCGTTGACGCCGGCCGCCACCAAGAAATTTCGATGTTCCGGAAGCCTGCGGCTGAACAAGCTGAAGGTGGCCGTGTCGTGCATACCTTCGGCCCAGTAGGCTTGGACCATCGTGAGCTCGTAGAGATCGGTGAACAGTGCCAGGTCTTCGGGATTCGTGATCACTCTCCTGCCTCCGCGACTACCCCGCCCGAAGCCCGAATCTCGTCGAACGCGCGACGGCCTTTCTCGTCATCGATCGCCCGCGTCGCATCCTCGACTACGTGAACCTCGAAACCTTCACGAAGGGCGTCGAGCGCCGAAGCTCGAACACACACTTCTTGCGCCAATCCCGTGACCCAAACCCGTCGAACGCCGCGCCGACGCAAGTCGACCGCGACGCCCGTCTCGTCAAACGCTGAATTCTGATCCTTGTCGAGACGGTTGCCCTTGACCACCGGAATACAACCCTCGGGAGGCTCGAAGTCAGCATGCAGCTCCGCTCCTTCGGTGCCTTGGACGCAATGCGGCGGCCAAGGCCCTCCTTGTGCTTCGAAGCTCACGTGCTCGGGCGGATGCCAGTCTCGGGAGGCATAAACTGGGATGTCGCGCTCCGCGGCTCGGTCGACGAGCTTCTGGACGACAGGAACGATCGCGTCACCATGCGGAACGGGAAGCGCGCCGCCCTCACAGAAGTCACGCTGCAAATCGACGACCAGCAAGGCGTCGCCCGGTTGCAGCTCGCTCAGCGCACCCATGGAAGGACCTCCAATTGAGGCACGATGCCACGATCGAGGCAGCGCGCCTCAGCGCCTCGTGGGTGGCGCAGGGACACCCTCCGCCGCCCCTGTTGCAGCTCAATCATGGTCCAGATCTCTGCAATTTGCGGACCAGGATCTGGCAGCGCCGGGCTCCGATTTTTACTGGGCGCCCTCTTCTCGTCTCACGTCATCGGCTTTGACCTTTGGAGCCTCCGGCGGCTCCCCGGTGGAAGGCGGAAACTTTTGGAGGATCTCGTCGACGGCTTGCATCAGGGCATCGTCGTTCTTGGGCTGCGAGAACACGTCTCGGGTTCCGTATCCGTGCCAGACCAGGCGTTGCTTCACGCGGTCGGCCATGTCGATGACCAAGCTTCCCTGGACGTAGTTCTCCGTCGTGACCTCGCCAGGTCCGTACCAACCCCAACCCCCCCAATACTCGGTATCTTGCCGCTCCTGCCCGCCGAGCATGAAGCTCACCTGAAGGTCGGCCTCATCCCAGGAAGCCGGCTGCAGCCCCTTTTGCTCTAGGTCGTACGCGATCCGTTCTTGGACGCGGTGCCCTGTGATCTCGCTGTAACCCGGCATCCCTTCGATGGCTTGGGGCGGGGGAGCCTGTGCGAAGGTTCGGTAAGCGCTGAAATCCACGGTGTCATCGAAGGTCGTCGCGGTCTTGAGCCGTGTTGCGCATCCCATGAGCATCAAAGCTCCGAGCGCGACAGGCATGATCTGGTTCCTGTGCATAGCCCCCTCCATGGCCCTGTCACTACCCCACCCTCGGCAACTCGTCGAGTGCCGCGGGGCCTCAGTCCTCGTCCACGCCAAATCGTCGTCGATAGAATTCCAACGCTTGCCGGCGCTCTTCGGGATCAATTCCCAGATCTTCCAGCCTATAGTCAACGAGACCGTGCTTGCCCTTTGGATTTTCGACGAGGAATCGATCGATGGCACACGCTGAGCGCAAGCGGCACACGGGGCCTATCCCAATCGGTAATCCGCGTGGGCATCGGTGCTGATCCCATCATGACTTTCGAAACATCTTTTCGAAGAGCCGCTCTTGCATGCTCCTGGAGGCCCACCGATTCAAAGTAGGCAAAACCCAGGCGTTTGGACCGATGACGTACCGGGGCTTCATCTTCTTTTTGCATATCACCTTTGCGAAGACCTCTTCGGCAAACCTCTCCGGCGACCAAAACGAAAACGAGGCGCGCAGCACGTCGCCCGGGTACTCGAAGTGTCGTTGGTAGTCTTCGAGCAGGTGCTTCGGAAAGCTCGCCCACAAGGCTTGCTTCTCTTGCTCGCTGAAGTCGGTCATCGGTGTCTTGACTCCGTTCGGCTCGAGCGAGGTGACTTGAACCCCAAACGGCTTGAGCTCGATGCGAAGCGCTTCGGTCATCTTCGCCAGCGCTACCTTGCTGATTGGATACTGAGCGCCGAGCGGTATGGTGAGATATTGAGAAGGGGATCCGACGATGATGATCCGAGGGTCGTCGCTCTTACGAATGTGCCGAAGCAAAGCCTGCGTGACGCGGAGCGCACCCCAAAAGTTCACTTCGAACAAGTGATGGAAGTCAGCGAGGTCGACGGTCTCCATCGCACCTCCAGCCGCGGTCGTGGTCGCCGCGTTGTTGATCAGCAGATCGAGCGGCCCGCCCCGCAAGGCCTCTTCGATTTCACGCGTCGCCTCGACGACGCTTTCAGGCTCGCTGATGTTGCAACGCAACGGTTGCATTTCGGAGCCACAGGTCGCGATGATCGCGTCGGGCGAAGCTCGATTATAGCCTGCAAAAACCCGCCAACCCTCGCCATCGAGCTTTTGTACCAGCCCTTTGCCTATGCCGGTGGCAGCTCCGGTCACGAATGCTGTGCGTCGTCTCACCTTTCCGCCCTTTTTGTGATGGCCGCGCAGAACTCTACCGAGACTACACCCGCGATGCTAGGAATCGATCAATGGTCGCGTGGCTCGCGTCGAAGGCGATCCGTTGTGTACAGACGCACCCATTTAGGACTAGCCTCGAACGCGCGATGACCGACCCGAAAGACGTCCCAAGGGCAAGGCTCATCAACGCCATGCTGGAGCGGGTCGACGTAAACGGTTTGCTCGACCAAGTCGAGATCAACCGACTGCTCGACCGCGTCGATGTGGACCGCTTGCTCGATCACGTCGACGTGAACCGATTGCTCGATGGCGTGGACGTGGATCGCCTGCTCGATCGGGTCGACGTCGATCGCTTGCTGGCGCACGTCGACGTGGATGCGTTGATCGCGAGGGTGGATGTCAACGCCATCGTACAACGCGTCGACATCGAGGCGGTCACCAGCAGGGCCAAGGTCGGAGAAATGGTCGCGCGGGGAACCACCGAATTCGCGGGCTCCACGTTGGACGTAGTGCGACGACAGGCGGTGGGTCTCGACACCTTGATCATGCGCTTCGTGGATCGCGTGTTGGGTCGTGACCCGGACAAACAGGAAAAAGGACCTCCCGAGCTGGTCCCCGAAGGGTTGGAGGCGGCCCCCGCACCGCGCAGCCGCCGCGCCATCATCAGTGGCTTCTACGCCGGGCCCTTCTCGCGCTTGTTGGCCTACGTGATCGATGCCTCCGTATCTTTCACCGGATTCGGCCTGATTGCAGGGGCCATCGTGGGCGCGATCAATACGGTCTTCGGCGTCGATTTGGAATGGGACTGGCAAGCCGGGGTGCTAGGCTTCCTGGTCTTTTCGGCGTGGCTCTTTCTCTACTTTTGGGTTGGAGTCGCCATCGCAGGCAAGACTTTGGGCATGAGCATCGTGGGCGTCAAAGTCGTCACGAACCGGGGCCTCCCGATCAGCCCCGGCCACGCAGCGATTCGAGTGCTAGTTCAGCCCGTCAGCATTGCGACGGTCGTCGGCCTCTTGGGAATCGTCTTCGACAAGAGGCAGCGCACACTGCACGACGTCGCGGCCAAGACAGCGGTCGTCTACGACTGGGGCGACCGCCCGGCAGAGCTCCCCGCTCCTCTCAGCAAGTGGCTGCAGGACCGAGGGGTCGATTAGGGCGCCTCCACGCTAGATTTGCCTAGAGGGCGGTCCTACACCCCAAAGACTCAGTCCGGCAGGCGGGTGCGAATCAGATGACGGAAACGACGTTGCCGTTCGCTCCGCCGTACCGCAGCACGGGTCACGCGCTCCAGCACGTCGATGCGGGTCGGATCGATCATCAGCATGAGCTTGGCAGTGGCAGTCGCGCGAGCGTCGAAGCCTTTTTCGGAATAGAGGTAAGCAGCGCGCTCGTATGCGCGAAGCGCGTCTTCTTTGCGACCCATCCGGCGCAACAGGTCGGCCTTTCGATGTGACCAGCGCGGCTCGTCGGGCTTTCGTGCCTCGACTAGATCGTAAAGCTCGAGCGCCTCGTCCACCCGTCCATGCTCGAGCGCTCGGTTCAGCTCGACGCGGAGATCCATGGTGCTGCTATCGCGCCGACGGCCTACTTTGTCTGGAATCCATTGCTTCCACATGGGATCACTGCGTAGTGGGAAGCTCCTAGAAGACACCGATTCGCCGCGCCTGTCTACAGGAAAATCGTGCGGAGGAGGCTCGTGAATGGCGTCCCACCGATCGACCCAAGGCGGCATGGACGAAGATGACTGAACGGATCTTCATTCAACGAATGCCATTGCCAGAAATCCCTCTTGTTCAAGCCGTTTTGGTCAACATGTCCGTGGCTTCGCCCAGCGAAACCCGACCTGGTCGCTTGCGGTGCTGGATCATTCGAATCGCGAGGTAGAGAAGCGGCAGGATTCCGAACACGATGAACACGGTGTCTCCTACGAGGCGAGCCCATTCGAGTATGTGCACTACCGGCTGGGCAAAGAACTCGGGGCTCCGCGCGTGCCAATAGCCATTCGCGACGGCGTCGTAAAACTGAAGGGCTCCGATCGGAAAGAGATTGGTGACCACCATCCATGCGAGGCCCCCGTTGAGAGCCCAAAAAGACGTCTTCATCGCTCGCTCCGCGCCACGGTCCGCAGGCACGAAATAGCGGGCGACGAAAAGAAAGAAGCCAATGGCCAGCATCCCATACACGCCCATCATCGCAGCGTGCCCATGATTCGCAGTGAACTGTGTGCCGATCTCCCAGTAACTGACGATGGGCAGGTTGATCAGGAATCCGAAGATTCCGGCGCCCACGAAATTCCAGAAGCCGACCGCTACCAGGAACATGACAGCCCATCGATGAGGGAAGCGCTCATCGGAAGTGCGCACCACCGTTTCTCCCGGTTGGGCACTACCCAACCGCATGAAGCGCCACGCTTCGTAGGTCAGCAAAACGAGTGGAATGACTTCCATCGCAGAAAAGAACGCGCCCAATGCCATGTGGATTGCCGGCGCTCCGGAGAAGTACAGGTGGTGCATCGTACCGACCACTCCCCCGATCGAGTAGAGGATCACGTCGAGGTAGACGAGCCGCGTCGCAGTCTTCGGGTGAACGACGCCCAAGAGCACGAATACGTAGGCAACGGCGATGGTCGTGAAGAGCTCGAGGAAGTCTTCGACCCACAAATGAACGACCCAGAAGCGCCAGAAGTCCATCACGGCGAAGTTGGTACGAGGACCGAATACCATCCCTACCCCGTAAAACAGGGGGATTGACAAGGTGGAGTAGAGAAAGAGCCACGGCATGTTGCCTGGATGCTCGTGAGCGAGGCGGCTGCGAAGGCCTCGGTAGACGATGATCACCCAAAAAACGAGGCCGGCCGTCAGTGCGATCTGAAAGACTCTTCCAAGATCGAGATATTCCCACCCCTGTGCGCCGAACCACCACGCAGCCTCCGGGTCGAGATAACCGTGGTAGCTGAGATATTCTCCCGTAAGCGATGCGACGACTACCAAGACGAGCGCGACGAAGAGCCCAATGGCCAGCTTCTCTTGATGCAAGGGCTCACTTCCCGCGATCATCGGAGCGAGGAAGATCCCCATGGCGAGATACGACGACGACACGAAGAAAATCGCCAGCTGAACGTGCCACGTGCGCGTCAGGTTGTACGGAAACCAGTTGGCGATATCGATTCCAAAAAAGCTCGATGGGTCTGCGTGGTAGTGCGCGTTGGCGCCACCACACAGACCTTGGGCCAAAAACAGCCCAGCGACGACGAGGAAGTACCAGACCGTGGCTCGTTGCGCCGGCGTCAGCCGAACGTCGCCCGGGGCTCGAAACGTGACCTCACGAGGCTCGGGCTCCTCCTTGTGCCAGCCGAGCTGCTGCCATCGGCCAAACGCAAAAAGCGTCGCGCCTATCCCGGCGAGCAGCGCAATGAGCGAAAGAGCCGACCAGAGGATCATGTCGGCAGTCGGAGTGTTGCCCGCGGCCGGGTCTGGCGGCCAGTTGTTGGTGTAGGAGTAATCGGTATTCGGTCGCCGAGCGGTTGCAACCCACGCCGACCAAGCGACGTAACTGCTGACGGCACGCATCTCCGCGGGGTCTTCGATTCG
This sequence comes from Myxococcales bacterium, assembly GCA_050118395.1. Taxonomy (GTDB): domain Bacteria; phylum Myxococcota_A; class Polyangia; order Polyangiales; family Houyiibacteriaceae; genus SG8-38. The sequence continues at coordinate 27,163 of JASFKY010000011.1, forward strand.
CGGGCCGCGAAGCCCATCTTCGGACACGCCTCGGGTGAGCCATTCCGTATAGTGGGCCGCCAAATCCTCCCATGCAGCGACCTGCGCAGCAGTCCAAACCACGTCTTCGCCGTCGAAGCGGTTCGCCTTCAGGTCCGCACGAACCAGCGCAGACGCGTCAGGGCCACCTCCGTAGTAATCGTGCATCGAGCTCTCCATGCGGTGGAGAGCATCCGCGGTAAAATCCGGTCCGAGGTAGGCACCATGCCCGAAGATAGTGCCGTGCTCCATGAAACCGCGCGTTGCAAATATTTGCTGACCCGCGAGGATTTCTTCTCGCGTGAACAAGACGGCTCCATCTGGGCCGAGATACCTTTCGGGTACCGGCGGATGGTCGGCATGAATGCGGTACGCCAAGTAGCCGAGGATTCCGAAACCGAGCGCAAAGGTGACCACGGCAACTTGTGCCCACGCGGGTGCGACCGTCATCTTTCGGGAGGCGACCATGCTGCATCCTACCTCGGCTGGACCTGGACCTGAAGCGGTGAGTCGATGCGCAGCATGAAGCGGATCAGCAGCCAAGCGGACATCGACGCGGTCGCAGTGCTGGCACGGGAGGTATGGACTGAACACTTCACGCCCATCATCGGCGAGGCGCAGGTCGCCTACATGTTGGACACGCTCCAAAGCCCGACGGCGATCGCACGGCAAATCGGAGAAGAAGGCTACGAGTACTACCTGGTTTCCAACGGGAACGAGCCGGTTGGGTACTTCGCGCTCGTCTCGGATGAACGAAGTGGCTCGATGCAGCTCAGCAAGCTCTACTTGAAGCGAGCATACCGGGGCCGGGGCTGGGGTAAGGCGATGCTCTCATTCGTCGAGCAAGCCTGCACCACGCGTGGGATCCGGGAGCTTTGGTTGACGGTCAACAAGAACAACACCGGCCCGATTGCCTTCTACCGACAGGCCGGATTCACCATCGCCAAACCGGTGGTCACCGATATCGGAAATGGGTTCGTCATGGACGACTACCGGATGATCAAGAGGCTTGCAAAACGGCCCGCAGGCTCGGACAGCGAACCGGATCAGTCGTAGTACTCACGGCCGAGGTGCGTGATGAGCTCCTCGCCTTGCATCCAGCGCAGCGTGTTTTTGAGCTTGCCGAGCTGCACGAAAAGGTTGTTTTCGGGATAGAGGCCCGGCGGCGTAATCGGACTCTTGAAGTAGAAGGACAGCCACTCCTGGATTCCGCTCAGGCCTGCGCGATGCGAAAGATCCGTGAACAGGGCCAGGTCGAGGACCAACGGAGCCGCGAGAATCGAGTCGCGACAAAGGAAGTCGATCTTGATCTGCATCGGATAGCCGAGCCAGCCGAAGATGTCGATGTTGTCCCAGCCCTCTTTCTGATCACCGCGCGGTGGGTAGTAGTTGATCCGCACCTGGTGGTACAGGTCCTTATACAGCTCGGGTTCGAGCTCGGGCTGCAAAATGGTCTCGAGGACACCGAGCTTGCTCACCTCTTTGGACTTGAAGCTTTCTGGATCATCGAGCACCTCGCCGTCGCGGTTGCCGAGGATATTCGTCGAGAACCAACCGCGAATGCCGAGCACGCGGGCTCGAAGGCCGGGTGCGAGGATGGTTTTCATCAGCGTCTGCCCGGTCTTGAAGTCTTTGCCCGAAACCGGCGTCTGCGTCTCCTGCGCAAGCTCGAGGAGCGCCGGAACACCACCCACCGTCAAATGCGGCGCGCCGTTTGCGAAGCCCACCTCTTCGCGAAGGCATGCGTACGCGTAGACTTGCGACGGACTGATGGCCGGGTCGGAACGACGCAAAGCATCCTCGAACTTCGCAAGCGTCGAATGGACGTCCGTCCGCTCCCGAAACACCTCGGTGGACCCGCACCATACGGCCACGCAACGATCGAGCCCGTTGTCGGCTTTGAACTTGCGAATGTCCTCGCGAACTGCTTCCGCGAGCTCCATCTTGTCCGCACCCTTCTTGGTGTGCTTACCACGGAGCCTCTTCACGAACTCCTGAAAGAACACCGATTCCATCGGCTTGATCTTGGAGAGCTCTTCTTTGGTGGCGTTCAGATGCTCAGCTGAAAGGACATCGGCTTCGACCGCTGCCTCGTAGGCATTTTGGGGGAAAAGGTCCCATCCCCCGAACACGAGGTCGTCCATGCTCGCCAGGGGCACGAAATCGCGAATCAAGGGCGACCGGCCCTCGGTCCGTTTCCCGAGTCGGAGCCTGCCCATCTGGGTGAGAGAGCCCACGGGTTGCGCGAGCCCCCGGCGTGCCAAGAGGGTACCGGCGATGAACGTCGTGCCTACTGCACCCATTCCAGGCAGCAAGACGCCGAGCTTGCCTTTAGGAGGCTTGATTTGCGGTGCGGCCATTTCGAACTCCTTGGGCGGCTACTATACCGGGCTCCGAGCCACGTGCATCCAACGCGTCGCCGAGCTCGGCGATCAAACGTTCGGCCTCTGCGCGCGCTTCGGGCGTGTCGACGTCTATCCAGGTTGCATCGCCGACGTCTGCGGCCTTCATTCGGCCCTCCGCAGCCAATGCGGCGACCCCTTGAGAGAGCGAGCAACCCTCGGGACCATCGACCGCATCCAGCGCTTCGATCAGGGCCCCGGTGATCAAGAAAACCCCCGTGTCGAGCGCATTGTAATCCTCGAGCTCTTT
>JASFKY010000012.1:0-29404 GCA_050118395.1 Myxococcales bacterium
GGACGACCGGGACTTTTTCTTCGCGGAGCTTTCGAACCTGGGCCGCCAAATGGTCGATCCCTCCAAGGGGGCTGCTCGTGCACCCGCACGGCTCGAGGTAGCCTTTGAGGTCGGTCACGATGGCAAGCCGCAGATCGGGCTTCCCCTCGCTCGTCGACTTCGTACCCGCCCGGTCCCGGCTGCAGCCGAGGCAGAAAGTGAGGCTCAAGATCGCCAGGAAGCACCGCATCCCCGTCTTTCTAGCAACCGCGGAGCAGCTGGCAAAAATCCCCCCATGGCTCCGGCTTGACGCGGGGGCGCCATCTGACTAGCTTCCGGCGTCTTTCGGGCGGGCACAGCCTGCCGCTTACGAGGAATCCATGGTCAAGGTTCGACTGGCACGCGCCGGCGCAAAAAAGCGCCCCTACTATCACATCGTCGTTACGGACAAGGAAAACTCCCGTGACGGACGGTTCATCGAGCAGATCGGCACCTACGATCCGAGCCGGCCGATCGAGGAAGCCAGGGTGGACTATCCTCGCCTCGATTACTGGGTGGGCGTGGGTGCCCAGATCAGCGACCGCGTGCGCCACGTGGTGAATCAGCACAAAAAGACCGCGGCGGCCTCGGCCTCCGCGAGCTAAGACGAGCATTGTAGTGGCAGGAGACAGGCTTCAAGACCTGATCGCGTACATCGCCAGCTCGTTGGTCGACGATCCCGACGCCGTCGAGGTCAACGTAGTGGAGGAAGACCGCGCCATCGTGCTCGAGCTGACGGTCGCTCCCGATGACCTCGGAAAGGTGATCGGCAAGGAAGGGCGCACCGCCCGCGCCATGCGCACGCTGCTTGCGGCCACGTCGGCCCGATTGCGAAAGCGCGCGATCCTCGACATCCTCGAGTAGCCTCTTCGGCTTGCGTGGACCCTCGGGTCCGAGGGCGGCGAATTGGGGCCAAAGGGGCTAAGAATGCGATCCGTGACCCGAGACGCACAACCCGTTCGCTGGATCGAGCTCGGCGTGGTGACGCGACCCCACGGCGTGACCGGAGAATTGCGGGTGCACGTATTCAACCCGGAGTCGACCCTTTTGCGGGAGCTTGGCGAGGTATTCCTCATCGGCGACGAGGATGACGAACCTGCGCTGGTGGAGGTGACATCGACCCGACCTGGGCCGAAATGCCTCCTGATGCGGCTTGCCGACGTGAGCTCGCGCGAGGACGCCGAAGCGCTGCGAGGATACCAGCTTTGCGTTCCTAGAAGTGCGTTGCCGGACCTCGAAGAAGGAGAGTTCTATCATGCGGACCTACTCGGCCTCGAAGCCTTCGAGGGCTCCGCACGCGTGGGCAAGGTCACCGAAGTGATCGATTATCCGAGCGTCGAATGTCTGAAAATCGAGGTTGAAGGGGGATTTCTCGAGGTACCGATGCTGCCGCAGTGGCTCGAGCGAGTCGACATCGAAGGAGGCAAGGTCGTCCTCAAGCAACTGGAGGACCTTCCCCTTCAAAGGTTGCCCTAATGCGATTCGAAATCGTCACGCTCTTTCCGGAGCTCTTCGAGGCCACGCGGTTGGGGCTGTTGGGCAAGGCGCAGGATGCAGACAAGCTCCGAGTCCACACCATCAACCCCCGGCAATTCACCGCCGACCGCCACCGTACGGTCGACGACGCGCCGTATGGCGGAGGCAGCGGCATGGTCCTGATGGTGGCGCCGTTTGCCGCCGCATTGGAGCATCTGGACGAGGTGCGAGGCGGCCAGGGGTCGCACAAGGTTCTGCTCACGCCGCAGGGGCGGCCGTTCTTACAAAACGACGCCCGGCGATTTTCGGCTTTGGATAGCCTCACGCTGGTCTGCGGCCGCTATGAAGGTTTCGACGAGCGAATCCGTGGCCTCGTCGATGAGGAGATCTCCCTAGGCGATTTCGTGCTGCTTGGAGGCGAGGTGGCCGCCCTGGCGATCCTCGAGGCCACCGCCCGCCTGCTGCCTGGCGTGCTCGGTAACGAGCGATCGGTAGCGGAGGAGTCTCACGCCCAAGGACTGCTCGAATATCCACAGTTCACGCGGCCCGAGGTATTCGAAGGCCAGCGCGTGCCCGAGGTGTTGCTGTCGGGCAATCACGCAGCCATCGCGCGCTGGAGGAGAAAGAAGGCCCTTCACCGCACGCTCGAACGCAGGCCGGATCTACTGCAGACCGCCACTCTCACGGAGCAAGACCGGGCACTTCTGGACGAGATTCTCGAGGAGGGGGACTAGCAGCCAGGAACAGGCCGCGGGCTGGCGCTGGGGCGGGCCCTGCGGTACCCCACCTTCCCGTGGCTCCCGTCTACTGCGCGCTGGTCCATCATCCCGTCCTCGATCGGCAGGGAGAGGAGGCAACCACCTCGGTGACCAACATCGACGTGCATGATATCGCCCGAAGCGCACGAACCTACGGGCTCCGAGGCTACTTCATCGTCACGCCCATCGATGCCCAACACCCGATCGTCGAGCGGATCACCGAGCATTGGGTAGGGGGCGCCGGCGCCAAGCGGATTCCGGAACGATCCGAGGCACTTGCCCTGGTGCAGCTCTGCGCGTCCATCGACCAGGCGGCGGCAGAGGTCGAGCGACGGGAGGGGCGTCGGCCCCGGCTCGTCGCAACCAGCGCGAGCTCAGGGCCCGATCGGGCCTCCTGGTCGCTAGAGGCAGAACGCTTGCGACACGATCGCCAGCCTGTCTTGCTGCTGTTTGGCACGGGGTACGGCCTGAGCGAGCGAGTCCTTCGCGATGCCGACGCGGTCCTCGATCCGATTTCGGGGCCGGCTCAATTCAATCACCTGTCGGTTCGTGCCGCCGCCGCGATCACGTTCGACCGGCTAATTGCGGCTGGCTCCTAGAAGGCCTGTCCGGGTTTGACCCCCTTTTCGGCCCGTGCTACCCCCCGGCTCCCTTTGGTAAGAGGCTTGGCGATGAGCGGAACCGTTCCAGAAATCGACGCGATCGAAAAAGCGCAGATGGTTGAGCGCCCTCCATTTCGCGTGGGTGACACCGTCAACGTCCACTTTCGGATTCGGGAAGGGGACAAGGAGCGGATTCAGGTCTTCAAAGGCGTCGTGATCCGCAAGACCGGGGGCAACGCGAGCGCAACGTTCACGGTCCGCAAGGTCTCCGGAGGCGTGGGCGTCGAGCGCATCTTTCCACTGCACTCCCCGAGGATCGAGCTGATCGAGGTCGTCGCCCGAGGGCACGTCCGGCGCTCGCGGCTGTATTACCTGCGGAATCTGCGTGGCAAAAAGGCGCGTCTCAGGGAGCGCCAACGCCAAACCCACGACTGATCGCCTAGCCGTTCCGAATCGTGAGCCCGGACTCACGAAACCGATTGGTGCCGGGTTGGTGAACCCACAAGCGCCGGTCGCGAATCTCTCCGTCGATGACGCTCACCACGATATAGGCGCAGGGCCACATGAGTTGTCCTTCATTGGCGAAGGTCGCTGCGTCCTCTTCTGAAAAATACGCCCCCGCATCGCAGTGCGAGTGATAGATGACTTTGACGGGGCGCCCCTCGTGCTGGCCCTGCTCGAAGGTTCGGGCTGCGCGGAGCTCGTTGATCTTGAAGTAGGTCTTCGAAGTCCGAGGAAACGTCGCCGGATCGAGGCGATGATACTTGTCTGCCTCGTTTTCCTCTCGCTGCATCGCATCGAGGAGCGAAGGGCGATCGGCGGGGCCGAAGACGAACCCGCAGCTCTCACTCGGATAGCACTCGAGCGCGTGCTGCTCGATCTGGTCCATGACCGACTTCTCAATCTCCAAATCGCCGGAGATCCAAGGAAACGGCTCACCACTCATAGTGCTTCTCCCACTTCATCGGCGCGAAGTATCGGTCTCCGCGGTCGCATGCAATGGCCACCACGCACCCTACTTCGATGCGCTTGGCAACCTCCAAGGCCCCTGCGACGTTGGCACCCGTCGAATGACCCACGTGCAGGCCTTCGTGAGCCGCCAACCGATCGGACATGTCCCAACCAGCCTCCGTGCCCACCGGGAGAATTTCGTCAGGCACGGTAGGGTCGAAGATCTCGGGCACGATGGAGCTTCCCATGTGTTTGAGGCCTTCGAGACCGTGCAAGGCTTCGGCGGGCTCGACTGCTATGCATTCGATCTTCCGCGTGTGCTCCCGAAGCCGGCGCGTGGTGCCCATGCACGTGCCGCTCGTGCCCAACCCCGCGACGAAATGCGTGATCTCGTCGCCCACTTGGTCGAGGATCTCGCGTCCGGTACCGAGATAATGCGCCCGCGGATTCGATGGATTGGAGTACTGATCGGCATAGAAGTAGCGGTCCGGCTCCGCGGCGACCAACGCTCGCACCTTGCGTATGGCCCCGTCCGAGCCCTCCATCGGATCGCTGTAGATGATCTCCGTACCAAAGGCTTGTGTGATGTCCTTGCGCGCTTGGGAGACGTTGGATGGCATCACGAGTTGGATCCGGTAGCCCATCGCCGCGCCAAACAAACTGTACGCGACGCCCGTGTTTCCACTGGTGGCATCGATGAGGATCTTGTCATGCGTGAGCCTCCCATCCTCGATGGCATCGAGCATCATTTGACGAGCAGGGCGATCTTTGACCGATCCTCCAGGATTCGTGTACTCGAGCTTGAGGTAGAGCTTGACGCCTGGTGCTTCCTTTTCGAGTGAACGCAAGCGCACGAGCGGTGTGTTGCCCACCGCCTCCACGATCGAATCCATCTTGCGAAAGCGCATTAGCTGTCAGGACACAAGCAAAGATCGGAAGGGAGGTCGCGTGCCGCCGCGATTCCCAAGACCTCTTTGAGGTGCTCGACCGCGGCAAACGACCCAGCGATCCACACGGCGGCCTCTCGAAGCGAGGGCGAGCCGGCGAGCCGTTCGATTGCATCGGCATCCGTGACGCGGACCTCCGCTCCAGTGGGCTCGGGCGCCAGGCCGGCCCGCTCGAGGTAGTCGGACGCCACGGCATAGGCTTCGCGGTCGCAGCCAGCATTCGGACGAAAGCGGGCGGCAAGCAAGGTCTCCTGACCGGCTTCGCCCACCTCACTCAGAAGAAGCTGACGTGCGTAGCGGCGCCGCTGTGCGCCCTGCAAGCTCAACGCGCCGCCCCTCCCGCGATGGCTGGAACGATGCTCAGCGTATCGCCTTCTTTCAAGGTCGTCTGCAGGTTGTCGAGAAACCGGATGTCCTCGTCGTTGGCGTAGATGTTTACGAAACGCCGCACACCCTTTTCATCGCAGAGTCGATCTTTCATTCCTGGATGATTGGCTTCGAGGTCTTCGATGACCTCGGCGACCGTGCCACCCTTTGCGGACACTTCGTCTGCTCCTCCGGTCAAGCTTCGGAGCGGGGTTGGAATGCGTACCGTGACAGCCATGTTCGTTCCTTTCTGAGTCCCAATGGATGCGAGCTTGAGTCAGGCGGCGCAAGCCGCGGCATATCGCTCCATCCGCAAGTCTTTGATCTTTCCCGTGCACAGCGGACAGTCTTCACGCGGGCGCACGAAGGTCTTGCGCAGGGCGCCCCGCAAGGCCTGATAATGCCAAAGCTCCCCGCCGGGGCGCTCGCCGCGCAGAAGGCGAAGCACGAAGGTCGCCTGCAGACCACCCAAAACTCCGACCACCGGACCGATGACGCCTGCGTCGGCGCAGGTCTCGACCCGGTCGCGAGGGATGTCCTCGAACAAGCACCGCATGCACGAGGATTCCGCAACGGAGCAAAAGGCCCAGCCCGTCCATCGGACCGCTCCCGCCTGCACGGCAGGGATGCCCGCCAGCGCCGCTGCATCGGCCACCAAGAACTTGGTGGCGAGATTGTCGGCCCCCTCGACTACCACCGTGTGATCCGACAACAGATCCATGGCGGTGTCGGGTACGAAGCGACCCTCGATTGCACGGATCGAGAGTTTTGGATTCATGCTGCGCAGGGTGCGAACCGCACACTCGATCTTCGAACGTCCGACGTCGTCATCTCGATAGAGCGTCTGGCGGTGCAGATTGCTTTCCTCGACCACGTCGTCGTCGACCAAGGTGATGTGAGCCGGCTCCGCGTTGCTCAGCAGCCGAAGCAATGGGGATCCCAGACCGCCGGCCCCGACGACCAGAATTCGTGCGGATCGACTCACTGGAAATACTCTCCCAAGCTGAAATAGCGCTCGCCGGTGTCGCAAAGCACGGTCACGACCGTCTTTCCCGGCCCGAGCTTTTTGGCGACCTCGATGGCCGCCCACACGTTGGCTCCCGCGCTGATGCCAAGGAGGAGACCCTCTTGCTTGGCGAGCGCCAGCTTGGTGTCCCAGGCATCCCGATCGGTGACCCCGATGACGCCATCCACTACGTCCGGGTCGTAATTGCTCGGGATGAAGCCGGCGTTGAGTCCTTGGATCTTGGTTGGTCCTGCCGGACCTCCTTGCAAGACGGGGCTTGCGGCGGGTTCGACTGCCAATACTCGTGTCGCTGCGCTTCGTGCCTTGAGCGTGCGGCCCACACCGCTCACCGTCCCGCCAGTCCCCACGGCAGCGACGAACGCATCGATTGGCTGAGCTCCGAAGGCCTCCAACAATTCGGGCCCCGTGGTCGTCTGGTGCACTGCGGGATTGGCGGGGTTCGAAAACTGTTCGGGCATGAAGGCACCACGCTCTTTCACGAGCCGCTCGGCTGCTTCCATCGCGCCCTCCATCACGCGGTCGGGCTCGGTCAGCACGATTTCCGCCCCGTAGGCCTCGAGCAGCGCCCTGCGCTCGAGAGACATGCTGGCAGGCATCGTCAGGACGAGCTTGTAGCCTTTGCGCGCGCAGACCAGCGCAAGCCCGATTCCGGTGTTGCCGCTGGTCGGCTCTACGATCGTGTCGCCGGGTCGAAGCCGCCCCTCCGCTTCAGCCGCTTCGATCATGGAAAGGCAAATCCTGTCTTTGACCGAGCCTCCCGGATTCAAGTGCTCGCATTTGCCCCAAACGGTGCCCCCACCTTCCGGTGAGAGCCTGCGCAAGCGGACGACTGGCGTTTCGCCAACCAAATCGAGGACGCTATCGACGACGGGTGCGGGCATCAGATGGAATACACGTAGCGTCGGGGAGGCGCGCGTCGCTGGTCGTGCGCATCGGCCCGGTCACACAAATCTTGGATCGTCAGCGCATCGAAGCACGCTTCGACGTTGTCCGAAAGCTCAGAAAAGGCGTTCTCGGTGACCACGTGGCTGGTCTCGTCACCCTGTCCCTCCGGATCCGCGCTACCGAGGATGACGGGTCCCTCGAGCGCCCGAATGATGTCTCCCAGTCGGATCGCAGCCGGCTCCACGGCCAAAGCGTAGCCGCCTCGAGGGCCCCGCTTGGAGGTCACCAGACCCGCCTTCTTCAGGTCTTGAAAGATCTGCTCTAGAAAACGGGGAGGGATCGCCTGGCGTCGAGAGATGTCCTTGATCTGCGTCGCCTTGCCGGCGCTGTGAAAGGCGATGTCGAAAATCGCCCGAACGCCATATCGCCCTTTGTTCGAAAGCTTCACGCTGTGGGATATATGGTTTCCCACATCGGAATTGTCAACAATGCCTATTCCGCGGGTCTGAGAGGAATCGACCCATCGTGACCCGCGCCGCGGTCTCCATGCGTGCCTGGCAAGCCCTCGCCGACGCGTAGGGCGGCGCGGGCGAGAATCGCCTCGCATAGGTCGCCGAAGTCGTAGCCAGCTCCAGCTGCGATCTTCGGCAGCAACGAGGTGGGCGTCATCCCGGGTAGGGTATTGACCTCGAGCACGTATTCGTTTTCGTCCGAGGTCACCAGCAAGTCGACGCGCGTCGCGCCACTCGCACCCACGGCGTGCACCGCGCGCTCGGCCAGATTCAACACCCCCTGATAACGGGTCGGCGAAAGGCGGGCCGGAAAATGATACTCGCTCTGACCCTTTTGATATTTCGACTTGTAGTCGTAGAAGCCGGCCTTGGGCTCGATCTCGATCGCCCCGAGCGCGTGACCGTCGAGCAGACCGACCGCCACCTCGCGGCCGCGAATTAGACGCTCCACCAAAACCCATTGATCGAAGCGCCCCGCATCCTCGCAGCGCTGGCGAAGCTCGCTCTGGCTGCTGGCCGGGCCCGCTCCCACGCTCGAGCCGCCGCTTCGCGGCTTGACGAAGCTCGGAAAGCCGAAGGAGCTGTGGATCTGCTCGAGGCGGTCCAGATCATCTCGATTGATGACGTAGTAGGGCGGGGTCGGGACGTTGTAGAGGCGAAAAAGCTCCTTGCTCTTGAGCTTGTCCATCGACAGGGCACTCGCGAGCACCCCGGAGCCCGTGTACGGAATGCCCATCGTCTCGAGCAGGCCTTGGATGCAACCGTCCTCTCCGTAGGTTCCGTGCAGCGCGACCACGGCCACGTCGATTCGGCTTTGGCGTAGCACCAGGTCGATGTCGGAGTCGACGAACAGCTTGCGGACACGATATCCACGGCCCTGGAGGGCGTCGAACATCGCTTCTCCGGTTTTGAGTGAAATGTCGCGCTCCGCGCTGACGCCTCCGAGCAAGATGCCGATGTCTTTGTCTTTCATTGGACTCTCCACGACCCGTAAGGCCCATGCGAAGAATGGGCCAACCCAAATCACCTACGAAAAGTGAGCCCCAGCATCCGAGCTCGTGTCTGACCTGCCACGATGCTGACCCCCCCGTGACACACCACCCCTATGCTTCCGGCTGTAACAGCGGCGATCGGGTAGAGCCAATTAGCGGCAAGGGCGCCTCTTGGCTTCCGGCCGGCTCGAAGTCAACCACCCAGGCTGAAATGCCCATGAATCAGGCTCTTTCGGGCCCTTGGCGACGAGGTGCGGTGTCGATTTCGGTCTTTTGGTGGAGTCGTTTCGTTGCTTCGGACTCGCCTCGATGGTACCGAGTGTTCCAAGAGCGCGTCGTTGGGACGCGCAAATCGATCAATCAACGCTTTTTGTCCGGTCGGAGTGCGAACGAGCATGGCTGATAGCCCTCAGGGCAACGGGGCGATGCGCGGGTGGAGCGAGTCAACGCTCCCCGTCGCCATAACCCAGATGCCGCTGTTTTTCGCCCACCGGAGTGACAGGAACGACAAGCACAATGACATTCACGGAAGCAGCCGTGGAGGTGCTCCGCAGTATCGGAAAGCCCCTCCACTACAAGAAAATTACGGAAATTGCGATCGAGCGGAACCTCTTATCGCACGTTGGTAAAACACCGGAAACCACGATGAGCTCGCGCTTGGCCACGATGGTCAAAAAGGATCGTGGGGATGCACCCATCATCAAGGTCAAGCCCGGGGTCTTTGCCCTAAGGGAATTTTCAGAGGAAATCGGCGAGGAAGAGGAGGAAGAGGCCTCGCCGCGAAGGGACGCCCCCGAGCAGACCGAGCAGGCCAAGCAAGAAGGCGAACAAGAGGAGTCCGGTGGTGAAACGGAGGAAGAGCCCACTTCCGCACGAGAGCACCCGGGCGCCGACGTCTTCCCCGAAGAGGAGGATGACGACGAGCTCATTCTTGCGAATCTGGAGGAAGATTCGCAAGAAGGCCGCAGGAGCCGAAAACGCCGCCCTCGTCGTCGTCGAGATCGCGAGTCCGATGCCGGTCCCAGCGCCAACACGCGACCCGAACGGCGCCAGCCCTCCAAAGAGCGATCCCGCAAGGAGCCAGAGGCGCCTGCGACGAGAGCAGCCGCGGCCGGAGAGCCCGTGGGGCGAGACCTATCGGACTCGATCGAGACGGCCCTCAGGGCCCGCGGACGCCAGTCGAGGACTTTGGCCCAGGTCGCAGAGCAGTTGATCGAGTCCGGGCGACTCGAAGGAAGCCCCGCCACGCTTGCTCCGACGCTGGCCGCGGCGATCCGCGGTGATAACGCAAGGCGGCGAGCCTCTGGCCGACGGCCGCGATTCCGCGAAACGGACGGTGCCGTGGCCTTGCTCGAGTGGGAGCTTCCCAACGATGCGGTCAATGCGGAGCACGACGCAGTTCGGGCTGCCGACCGGCAGCGCCAGAGCGTTCAGCGAGCCCTGATCCGAAGAATGCGCGAGCTCCCGGACGGAGCGCTCCTCGAGCTCCTCGCGACCTGGCTCAACGCTGTGGGTGTCCATTCACTGCGAGCGGTCAGAGCCGATGTGGGCGACTTCAGCCTCGCCGGCACCTTGCGGCGAGGGCCCGAAGAGACCCCCCTGGCGATCACCATTTACAGAGGCAAGCAACCGGTCGACAAGGAAGCGGTCGTGGCGCTGCGCGGAGGGCTGCACAACTTCGATCACGCGCACGTGGGCTGGGTGATCGCACTCGGCCAGGTGCAACGGGGCACCGCCGAAGAGGCGCATGCGGAAGGAGCCGCACCTTGCGCCATTTTCGATGGAGACGCCCTGGCCGCATCGATGGAAGAAGTGAACGTGGGCATCGTCCGTGCTTCGCTTCCTTTGGCCGTCCTCGACGTCGATCTTCTCGATTCGCTGGGCGGCGGTGTCGCTCGACCGTCGAGCCAGAGCTCGAGTGCGAACCAAGGCGAAGAGTCCAACAACGACTCGAGTAGCGGCAGCAAACGCCGGCGCGGACGACGACGCGGGCGCCGGCGCAACTCGCGCGAAGAGAGCCCGGCGGAGACCGCTCGCGGAGACAAAGCGGCCGAGCCAACTGACTCGGACCGAGCAGAGGCAAAGCCAACCGAAGTGGAAGCCAGCTCGGATTCTGGTCCGGAAGTTACCGAAGATATAGAAAAAGAAGCTGTGTAAGCCCTCGGTCTCCCCCAGCGGGATGCCTAGGCTCGTGTCTAAAAGGATACAGCCCCACGGTTACAGGGTGGCGTGAGGTGCGTCCATGCCCTACGTTCTCGGTCGGTTGATGGTGATCGGGAACACAGCATGCGAATCGCTCTATTGGTCATTGGGGTCATGCTGGTCAGCGCATGGCAGTCGCATTCGGAGGCAGGTCCTTCGTCCGACGAACGTGCGCCCATCACGACGACCGACTCGCTCGACTATCGTGCAGCCCTCGGCAATGAGCCGTCTGCGCTAGCGCTGGCGCATGCCATCGATGCACGTCTCACGGTACGCGAGAGCAGGAGCGGCAAGCCCATCTACGTGCAACACTGCCGAGTGAGCACGGGCGGCTGCCGCACCCGCATCGCCACCCTCGCGCGATTGATCACGGAGGCGAGCAATCGGGCGAATGTCGATCCGTTCTTGACGGCGGCCATCGCAATGCGCGAGTCCGGGCTCAACCCGCTCGCAGTGAGCCCGGTCGGCGCTCGCGGCGTCGTGCAGCTCAATCCTCGCTACCGAGGCAAGACCGTGCCCTTCGTGTACAACGAGCGCTATCGCGAACAGTGCAGCGTTCGACCGGGGGCCTGCCAGCGCGAGGTGCTCGACGCAGGGCTCGGGCTCTACAAGTGGGCTCTCAGCCGTTGTGGCGGCGACGTCGAGCAAGGGCTGGCGTGGTACAATTCGGGTCGGTGCGACAAGCGCAACGGCTATGCGGCTTCGGTGTTGAGCGAGCGGCGGCGTTTGCTCAAGCTGGCCAAGGAAGCCAATCCCGGCTACTCCACGGTTTTCGTGAACTAATTCGTGGGCTTGCGGGAGAGGATGAGCCGTTCGAAAGCCTCGGCCAATGCCCTGCCGACCCGCTCGAGCAGGCCCGTGTCTCCCAGCGGATCGTCGGCGCACAGCACCCCGACCATTCGGGTTCCTATCAAGATCGGGACCACGGCCACTTCGCGTCCTCGGCTTCCGAAGGCGGCGCGAAACAAGTGATCCGCTGCGGTGTCACCGTAGGTGCCGCGAAACGGCTCCCCGCTGTGTAGGACGTCGTTGAGAATCGATGGGTTGCTTGCTGGAATCCACAAGCTCCGAACGCCGGCGCCGGTCACGTCTTCGCCGGCGCCATCCCATCCGCGAAATACACCCTTGCGAAGCGCCAAGAAGGCGCCGCCTCTCGCGAAGTTCGTGCAAGCTTCGCAAGCGATGCGAACCGCGTCGTCTCGCGTGGTGGCGCGCTCCAACGCGCCGAGGGCTTGATTCAGAGACTCGGTCTCGACGAGGGGAGCCGGGGGACTGGGCGGTTCGAGGCCTGGGATTGCAGGCAAGTCGCGCTCCGTGGTCGAGCCGTTCCACGCCTGGTCCCAGACCGGGCTCGCAGTCGACGCGAAATCGGATAGCGACGAATCCAAGGAAGCCCACGTGGATTCGCGGCTCGCCGTCGCTTCTTGCCTCGGCAGCGAGACGACGCCGCTCGGCACTCGGGGCTCGACGAGTGCCCTGGGATCACTGACTAAAGTGGGACGATCCGGTGGATATGCACGGTCGACCGCATCGAGCAGATCGGAGAGCTTGGCCACGGTCGGCAAAATGCGGGGCCCGAGAGATTCGCGAAGCCTATCGACCCCACGATCGTCGCTGGGGTCGGCCATTGCGACGATGACGCCCGAGGTGCTCGCACGGAGCGGCATGGCGCACAAGTCGTGGGCGTCCGTTGCTGGAAGCCTCCGAACGAGCTCGCGGTCCGCCCGCTCGAGCTCGGCCGCATGAAGCACCGGTCCAAAGCCCATGGATACGAAGAAGCCTGCCAGGACGCGCTCGTCGAGCCCCTGATCCACCAAGTTCTGGATCACGCGGCTGGGAGACACGAGGGGATCGTCGGGATCACTCGCGCGCGCCTGCGCGTCCGTGACGAGCCCTGACTCTAGAAGCTGCTGCACCAAGCGGCCCGGCATGGACTATCCCTAGCGAGCCTGCCCGCGTGCGGCAAGCACGAGAGGCTGATAGCATCGCGGCGGCATGGCTAGGGTCCTGCACATCGAGGACGACCCAAACAATCGGCGCCTCGTGCAGAAGCTGCTCGGAGCCGCGGGTCACGAGGTGATCGAGGCCGAAGGAGGCGTCGAGGGCATCCAGCTGGCCCGTGAAACGCTGCCCGACCTCGTGCTGGTGGACATCAACATTCCCGATCTCGATGGGTACGAGGTAACCCTCCGTCTTCGGGGCATCAGAGCGCTGCAGAACGTGCCCATCGTCGCCATCACCGCCGAGGGGGATCGCGATTCCACACTGGCCGTCGGGTGCGATGGATTCATCGCCAAACCAATTGACGCTGCTCGTTTTGCCGAGACAGTCGGCGAGTTTCTGGGCGGGCACCGCGAGTGGGCCGATGACGAAAGCGAGCGGCTGCTCCGTGAACGAACCCAAAAAATCGTCGAACGACTAGAGAAAAAGATCGTCGAGCTCTCGGATACGAATCGACGGCTCGAGGACGTGGCCCGTCTTCGCCAAGAGTTCATGCAAAACGTCAGCCACGAGCTCGCCACTCCGATGACGCCCGTCGTCGGCTACCTCCGCTTGTTGCTGAACGAGGAGCTGGGGCCGCTCACCGATTTGCAACGCAAGTGCCTCCACTCGATCGAAAAATCGACCCAACGACTTCGCGCTGTCGTCGATACTTTGCTCGACGTGAGCTCGCTCGAAACCGGACGCATGCACTACTACACACGCGACTACGACTTTCGTCAGGTTGCCAAAAGCGCAATCGACGCGATTCGCGCCAAGCTCGAAGAGCGGGATGTGACGCTCACAGAGCGCTTGCCCGACGAGCCACTGCCCGCCCAGGGCGACCCCGACAAGCTCGTCCGCGCGATGGTCCACGTGCTCGACAACGCAACGAAGTTCACTCCGATCGGAGGCGAGGTGGCGGTCGAGGTCCGGGCCGAAGACGACGGCCGCCTTTTGTTTGCGGTCGCGGACAGTGGGCCTGGGGTGCGCCCCGAGCACATCACCCGGATCATGGAGCCGTTTTATCAGGTCGATGGCTCGGTGACGCGAGACCATGGAGGGGTCGGTCTCGGACTGGCTTTCGCGCGGCGCGTAACCGAAGCGTTGGGCGGCGGCATCGAAATCTCGAGCCCGCCGGCCGGCGAAGTCGCGCAACGTCAGCTATCGGGGACGTTGGTGGAGCTCCGCGTGAGCCGAAGCCCCGAACGTCCCGAGACGCCGTCCCAGTGATTTATCTCGACCATCATGCCGCCGCACCCATGCCCGACACAGTGTGGCAAGCCATGCAGCGAGCCGCCGACACCGCCTGGGCCAATCCATCGAGCACCCATGCGGCCGGTCGCGCGTCCAAGCGACTGCTCGAAGAGGCGCGCGAACGGGTGGCGAGCGCGATGGGGGCCTCCGCGGCCGACGTGGTTTTCACCGGTGGCGGCACCGAGGCCTGCAATCTCGGCCTTCGCGGTCTAGCCAAGGGACGGAGCCTCGTCGTGTCGACCAAGGTGGAGCACCCAGCGGTGACGAACAGTGCGCGACGGCTGAAACGGGAGGGACGGCAACTCCTGCTTCTCGACGTTCCCGCAGGAAAGCCTCCGGAGGCCCCAGAGCTGGCAACCCACCTCGGCCCGGAAACCGTGCTCGCCGTCCAATGGGTCAACCACGAGACCGGGACGGTGTTTCCCATCGAGCAGTATGGGCAGATCTGCCGCCAACGCGGGGCGCTTCTATTCGTCGATGCGACCCAGGCCCTCGGCAAGCTTCCCATCGACTCGAGGACGCTCGGGGCGGACGCCATCGCGATCGCAGCGCAGAAGATTGGCGGGCCGCCCGGGGCAGGAGCCTGCTGGGTCCGACGCGGCCTCGATCTCGATCCCGTGCTCGAGGGAGGCTCTCAAGAGAGAGGTCGGCGTCCAGGCACGCCCGACACGCTGAGCATGGTGGGTTTTGGCGCCGCATGCGGCCTCGTGAGCGAGCGTCTGGCGGCCCAGCCGAGGTTGGCCGCCCTTCGTGACCGCATCGAGGGAGACCTGGTGACGTGGGGTGGCCGGGTCAACGGAGGGCCTCGGCGAACCGCCACCGTGTCGAACCTGAGCTTCGAAGGCTGGGCGGGTCCGGTGCTTGCCGCAGCCCTCGACCTCGAGGGGATTTGCATCTCGACCGGAGCCGCATGCTCATCGGGGCTCCAGGAGCCCTCCGCCGTGATCCGAGCCATGTATCCGGATGAGCAGTGGCGCGCTGGATCGGCGGTCCGAATCAGTCTAGGTATGGAGACGACCGCGCAGGACGTAGCGGTCGCATCCGAGGCATTTCGGCGCGTTCTGGCCCGCGGCAGCGGCTCGAACCTCAACCAAATTGGAAGTCCCAGCACACCGACCTGAGATCGAATCGAGATTATCTCGATAACACTTCGATAATATAAGATGAATTGACTATGTGTTTTGCAATACCGTGTTTTCCATTAAGTGGAATGGCCCACGGTTGATTTGTTCAGTGTGGCAATCCGATGATTCCGGTGAAGCGAGTATTGGTAGCGATGAGCGGAGGAGTGGACTCCTCGGCAGCCGCAGCGCTCTTGCAAGAAGCGGGACACGAGCTGGTCGGCGTCACGCTACACCTCTGGGACGCGGGAGGGGACCAGCAGGTCGGTCGATGCTGCGCCCCCGAGGATCGAGAGGATGCCCGGCGGACTTGCGAGCAGTTGGGAATTCCCCACTACGTGCTGGACGAGCGAGAGGCTTTTCGCAGGCACGTCGTCGATCCTTTCGTTGCGGACTACCGAGCAGGACGAACGCCGATTCCCTGCGTGAGCTGCAATCGAACCGTGAAGCTCACCCATCTGACCGAGGTCGCCCGGCGTTTCGGGGCGACCCACGTCGCCACCGGACACTATGCTCGCCTGGAGCGGGCCCCCGAGGGCCATCTTCGCTTGCTGCGCGGCCGGGACGAGAATAAGGATCAGAGCTACTTCTTGTTCGGGCTGCCGCAATCGACCCTGGAGCGGTTGCTCTTCCCACTGGGCGAGCTCACCAAAGCCCAAGCTCGTGCCGCCGGAAGGCGACTGGGTGTGCCCAATGCGGACAAGCCCGAGTCCCAGGAGCTGTGCTTCGTTCCGGACGGACGCATCCAGGACTTCGTGGAGCGCCACGGAGGCCCTGCGCCGGCCGGTCGCATCGTCGATTCGGAGGGTTCGGTGCTCGGCGCCCACGACGGAGTCGCCGGCTTCACACGCGGGCAGCGGCGTGGGCTGGGACTCGGGGGAGGGGGCGCACGGTACGTGCTCCGGATCGTCCCGGAGACCGCCGAGGTGGTGGTCGGAGACGAGTCGCAACTTTACGAAGGACGGCTTCGGGCAACCGATGCACACTGGATCGCGGGTCGTCCCACGGCCCCGTTTCGCGGACAAGTTCGAATCCGCTACCGACATCGAGGTGCGCGCGCCGATATCATTCCCCACGGTGACGGATTCGAAGTCCGGTTCGAGGAGCCACAACGGGCGATTACGCCGGGGCAAGCAGCGGTGGTATACCGCGATGACGAGGTCGTCGGTGGTGGGTTCATCGCGTAGCGCGATCATCTCTCTGGTGGCTTGGTCGCTCGTCGTCGGCTGTGCGAAGGGCAGCGGAGAGGGGAGTGTCGACGGCCGAGTCTGGGCCCCCGAATGTGGGCTGGATGGAGAGCCTTACTCGCTGAATCCGAATTTCTTTGCAATGCAGCCCAGCAGCTCGGTGGAGATCATCGACATCCTCGTGCAGCGCGGAAGTCAGCTCCAAAGCTTCAGCGACGGCATTGCCGTGTTCGTCCGTGATCCGGAGTTGCTCAAAGAATCGATGCTCGGAAGCGACATCGAATTCCAACTACTCGATTCGCCGGTCGAGATGACTCTTTATCTCAATGCGATGTGTCGGACGAGTCTCCCCGTGGTCTACCGTGCCGTGTCGGGGACGATCCGTTTCGATTCCCTGTTCGTGCCTTGGCTCGAAAACGAGAACAAAGAAACGTCGGCCACCTTCACCAACGTGGAGCTGGTCGACACGCAAGATCCCGAGCAACGCAGAGCGGTCCTGAGTGGTGATTTTTCGTTCCTTTTCGAGCGTGGCTTGCCCCCCCAGCTCTTCGAGTACTGATGTCCGAGCCTCGCTCGATCGAAGGCGAGGTTCGGGCCATGGCCCGAGGGGGTGAGGCCGTGGTGGAGACTTCCCGGGGCATCGTCCTAGTCCAGGGCGGTCTGCCCGGCGAGCGAATCGAGCTCATGGTGATCTCCTCCAAACGCGGAGCCGACCGGGGACGCCTGAAGCGTGTCTTGCGTCCATCGGAGCTTCGCCGTTCCCCTCCATGCCCCGTCGCGTCCCAGTGCGGCGGGTGTCCACTGATGCCCGGCGAAGAATCGCTGCAGCGCGAGGTCAAGCTCGGCTTTCTGATCGAGGCTTGCCGCGGGCTTCCGGGCGCAGACCAAACGCGGACCGCGTGGGTGGCATCTCCCCGAGCCGTCGGATATCGGCGCCGTGCGCGCTTTGCTTGGCATCGAGATGTCATGGGCTACCGGGCGTTCCGATCCAAACGCATCACGAACATCGAGGACTGCATCGTGCTCACGGAACCCTTACGCGTCGCATGGAGCGAAGTGCGACGAAACGTCGGCAAGTCACTCGAAGGCGAAGGGCAAATCCAGCTCGAGCTGACCGAAACCGATCGAGTGGTGGTGAGCCTCGAAAGCAGCGTCGACCAACCGCCAGCTCTGTACGAGGCATGCCGGGCGTTGGCGCAACATCGAGGCATCGCAGGCGTGACGCTTCGCACCTCCGGGACTGGACACTCCGCTTCATGGGGGAATCCCGAGGTCATGGTAGAGGCCGAAACGGGGCCGATTCGCGGGCCCGTCGGCGGTTTTTTCCAGGCCAACGATGAAGTGAATGTCAAGCTCGTGCGCACGGTCATCGACCTCGCCCAGCCCGAAGGCCAGCGAATCCTCGAGCTCCACAGCGGGATCGGCAACTTCACGATCGAGCTCGCCGAACGCGCAGCCAAGCTGATCGCGGTCGAGCGCGATCCGCAGGCCGTCCAAGCATGCCGGGAAAACCTCAAGCAGCGGGGCCTTCGCGCGAACGTCATCGCGGGTGATGCGAACCAGCCGCCTCCCGGTCGTTTCGACGTGGTGGTGCTCGATCCTCCCCGGCAGGGCGCCAAGAGCCTGTTCGAGGATCGCCGGCTGCTGCCCGGCCCCAAACGCGTGGTTTACGTATCGTGTGATACGGCCACGCTGGCCCGAGATCTTCGACTCGCCACTTCGAAGGGTTATCGGATCGACCAAATCATCGGTTTCGACATGTTCCCTCAAACGGCCCACCTCGAATCGGTCGTTCGGCTCGTACGCGCATGAGGGCGCGTAGCATTGCCGGCGATGGCGGCCAGCGCTAGCTTCGGCAGAACATGCGCTGCCCCTACTGCGGAACCTTGGAAAACCGCGTCATCGACTCGCGCCTCTCGCAGGGGGGTGAGGTCACGCGACGGCGGCGCGAGTGTGAACACTGTGGTCGCCGGTACACGACGTACGAGCGAGTGGAGCAGACGCTGCCGCTCATCGTCAAAAACGACGGCCGCCGGCAGCCGTACGATCGCGACAAGCTTCTCGCGGGCCTTCGGCGCGCCTGCGTCAAGCGACCCGTTTCGGCCGATGCTCTCGAGCGGTTCTTGCTCCAGGTCGAGCGCTGGCTGGTAGACACGGGCGAGCCGGAGGTTTCGTCCGCTCGGCTCGGAGAGCACGTGCTTCACGAGCTCAGGAACTTGGATCCGGTCGCATACGTGCGCTTTGCCAGTGTCTATAAGGACTTTCAGGACGTCGGTGAGTTTCTCGAGGAGCTTGCCAAGCTCAAGAGCTGACATGTGGTCGGATTTCGAGCGTGGCGTGATGTCGCGGGCCATCGAAGAGGCCAAGCGCGGCCGGCCCAGCCCCAATCCTCGAGTCGGTGCCGCCATCGTTCGGGATGGCGAAGTCGTCGCGCTCGGCTTCCATCGTAAGGCAGGCCATGCACACGCCGAGGTCGATGCCATCCGGAATGCAGATGGCGGGGTGCGAGGGGCGACGCTCTTCGTCACCTTGGAGCCTTGCAATCATCATGGACGCACCGGTCCGTGTACCGAGGCCATCCTGACAGCCGGGATCGCACGCGTGGTCATCGGCTGCCGAGACCCAGCTCCGCACGTTCCAGGAGCCATCGCCCGCCTCGAGGAGGGCGGCGTCGTAGTGGAAGTCGGACTTCTCGAGGAGGCATGTCAGGCATTGATCGCCGACTTCGAAAAGCACATAAAGACGGGTCTTCCGTTCGTCACCTTGAAGACTGCCGTCACGTTGGACGGGAAGATAGCCACCCGAACGGGAAGCTCGAAATGGATCACGAGCCCTGAAGCCAGGTCCGAAGCACACCGCCTGCGGGACGAGAGCGACGCAATCATGGTGGGTGTCGGGACGGTCCTGACGGACGACCCGCGCCTCACGGTGCGCCACCTCAAAGGATGCAACCCGTTGCGGGTCATCGTGGATGCCGACCTACGAACGCCGCCTGATGCCGCGGTACTCGGACGTCCCGACCAGCCCGACGCCGGCACACTGATCTTCTGCGCGCACGATGCGGATTTCAGCCGATCGGACGCGCTCCGCCGGACCGGTGTCGACATCATGCCGGTGGCGCGGCATGCGCGCGGGGTCGACATGCACGAAGTGTTGGAGACGCTGGGCAAACGAGACGTCGTCCGGCTGTTGGTCGAGGGTGGGGCGCACGTGAACGGAACGCTTCTGGATCTCGGGCTTGCCGACCGTGCCGCGATCTTCATCGCGCCTCGCATCCTGGGCGATGCCACGGCGCCTTCGTTTGCGGCAGGGTCTGGCGCCGAAACGATCGAGCGCGCTTCGCGGCTAGTTCGCACACGAGTCCGATCCGTGGGCCCGGACTGGCTCATCACGGGTGACTTCGAAAGGAATCAATAGATGTTCACGGGACTGGTAGAGCAAGTGGGCACCATCGAAAACCAAACCCGTCGGTCGGACGGGCTTTTGCTGCGGATCGCATGCGCTCTTCATCCGTACGAGCTTGGCGAATCCATCGCGGTCAACGGGACTTGCCTGACCGTCAAATCGTTCAGCGAAAGGCACTTCGATGCGGACGCTTCCCTCGAAACCCTCGACAAGACGAACCTGGGGGATCTGGTCGAGGGCGATCGGGTCCATTTGGAGAGGGCGCTTGCGCTTGGGGATCGCCTCGGCGGACACCTGGTCAGCGGTCACATCGACGGCGTGGGAACGCTCGTGAGTCGGGCTCCCGACGGAGACTACGTCCGCATGACCTTCGATGTGCCAAAGCGCCTTGCTCCCTTCCTCGCACCGAAGGGCTCGATCGCAGTGAACGGGGTCAGTCTGACGGTCAACGGGGTCGATGGAAGCCGTTTCGACGTGATGCTCGTCCCATATACCCTGGAGCATACGACGTTCGGGGAGATGCCGGTGGGGTGCCGCGTCAACCTCGAGGTCGACATCTTGGCGAAGTATGTCGCGAGCCTGATGGGCAAGCCCGGCGTCGATGGCGCCGGCCCCTGAGGATTTGCAGGCTTGCGCTGGAATGTGGGACGCTTTCGCGTCATGGTGCCGGCCGTATGGCGAGCGCGATCGAGCGGGTCGACGCGGCACTGGACGACATCCGGCAAGGCAAGATGGTCGTCCTGGTCGATGACGAAGACCGCGAAAACGAAGGCGACGTATGCATGGCCGCCGAAAAGGCCGATGCCGAGACGATCAATTTCATGGCGCGCCATGCTCGGGGCCTCATCTGCTTGAGCCTGACCGAAGATCGAATTCGCCAGCTCGACCTGCCTATGATGGTCGACGACAATCGATCCTCTCGCTCCACCGCGTTCACGGTTTCGATCGAAGCCCGAAGAGGCGTCACCACCGGAATCAGCGCAGCCGACCGAGCTCAGACGATTTTGACCGCGGTCGCCGATGATGCCCGGCCCGAGGATCTGGTGAGCCCCGGTCACGTGTTTCCACTCAAGGCGGTCCCCGGCGGGGTGCTACAAAGAACGGGACACACCGAGGGCTCCGTGGATCTGGCGAGGCTCGCAGGGCTGAAGCCAGCAGGCGTGATCTGCGAGATCATGAAGGACGATGGAACCATGGCCCGTTACCCGGACTTGGTGGTGTTTGCAAAGACACACGGCTTGCGGCTGCTCACCATCGCCGACCTGATCCAGTACCGCTTGGCGAGGGAGCGTTTGGTGACGCGAATTCGGCAAACGCCGGTGCAGATGCCGACTGGACGCACGTGGACGGCCTCCGTTTATCAGGTCGAAGTCGAAGATGAGCACCAATTCATGGCCTTGAGCTTCGGAGAGATCAGCACGGACCCGACGCTGGTTCGCGTGCATCGCGGAAGCGTGCTCGGCGACGCTTTTCAAGTTCGAATGGGCGAGCGGGTCCATCTGGCCGATTGCGCAGCGGCGATCGAACGCGAGGGCCGCGGCGTGATCCTCTTCTTGCCCGGCCATCCGGATCCGGAGACCGATTTGGCGTTCTATCTGAACGAGCCCATCGCGCGACCGCCCGAAGAACCGGGCGTGGTGTTGCGAGAGTATGGCTTTGGAGCTCAGGTCTTGTCGGATCTCGGCCTCGAACAGCTGCGGGTTCTCACCAATCGACCGAGACGGATTCCGAGCCTGGACGCCTACGGACTGAAGGTGGTCCAGCAACTCCAAGTCTTTCCAGGGGGAGAGCTTGCCCCGGCAAACCCGGAACGCCCGAGAAAGCCGTCATGAGCGGTGATCGAAACGAGCCAACGGTCGAGGTCCAGGCTCCCCCTGGGGCGCGCTTTGCGATCGTCTGGTCGCGATTCAATCGCGAGGTAGTGCTCAAGCTCTTGGACGGCGCCAAAGCTTGCTTTGTCGAGCACGGGGTCTCTGAAGATTCATTGTACGTGGTCGAGGTGCCGGGCGCCTGGGAATTGCCGTATACGGCCCAGAGACTGGCCCGGAGCCAGCGGTTCGATGCAATCGTGGCGCTTGGCGCAGTCATTCGCGGGGGCACGCCGCACTTCGAGTACGTATCGGAGGGAACGGCGCTAGGGCTCCTGCGGGCGACGCTCGAGACGAACGTTCCGATCATCTTCGGCGTACTCACCACCGATGACGACCACCAGGCCTTGGATCGCGCAGGTGGCGCCCATGGACACAAGGGCCGTGAGGCCGCGCTGACCGCAATCGAAATGGCATTGGTCGACCGCAAGCTTGCCGAAGATGGGATCTCGACGAAAAGGCCGTGAAGCTGCCGTTCGCATCCTCCACTTCATGGATGTGGCCGGCGTGAGCAGCACCCAAGCGATCAAATCGTATTGGGGCCATTTGGCGGATCCGAACGAGGCTTCGGATCAGGTCGAATTCGCAAATGTCATCGTCCGCGGCTATGCAGATCACCGGGAGGAAATCGACGACTTGATCCGATCCGCGAGCCATCATTGGCGACTCGAGCGCATGCCGATCGTGGATCGCAACGTCATCCGCGCTGCCATCGTGGAGCTTCGGGACATGCAAGACGTTCCAAAGCGGGTGACGCTCAACGAAGCCGTCGAGCTCGCCAAGCGTTTCGGCTCGGAAGGAAGCGGTTCCTTCGTGAACGGGATCCTCGACCGCATCGCCACGGAGCTCGGCAAATCATGATCACGTATGATTTCATGAGCCAATCGCTCGATGGTGTGGACTCGCTACAGACCGATGTCGTGGTGCTCCCCTATTTCGCCGATGAACGACCGCTGCGTGGCGCCGCCGGCTTGGCCGATTGGCGCTTGTGCGGCGCGTTGTCGAGGAAGCTGATGGCCGGCTACCTCGAGGGCCGCTTCGGCGACAAGGCACTCCTGGCATCACCTGGGAAGATCAGGACCGACGGCCTGCTTTTGATGGGGCTCGGAAGCAGCGGCGAGTTCGACGGTCCAACCGCAAATCGGGCGTGTGCGCTGATCGTGGAATCGCTGGCTCAAGCCGGCGTCTCGACGGCTGCGCTCGCATTGCCGGGTCGAAGCATGGATTTGATCACACCTCTCGACGCAATGCAGCTTTGGCTCGCTGCGACTCCCCCGCTGAGCCAGATCGAGGAAATCATCGTCATCGAGCGAGCCGAAGAGCACCGCGTCCTCGAGTCCTTATTGGATGGGCTGCGGCGGCAGGCCGAATCGCCTCTCAGCTAGCGGGACCGCTTCGACGAACGGGACTTGGCTTTTTTCGCAGTCCCGCGCGATCGCTTCTTGGCGGGCCGCCCCGTTTTTTTGGCCTTCTTCACCGCGCGTTTGGAAGTCGTCTTGTGGGCGCTTTTCTTCTTTGAGACCGATTTCTTCTTGGCCGCAGACCGGCTCTTGGCCGCGCTCGATCGCCGCTTGGTGGACGTCTTCTTCTTGCTCGGCGCCTTCTTTTTGGTGGCGGTCTTCTTACGGCTTGCCGTTCGCTTCTTGCTCGCCGTCTTCTTCTTGGTGGTGGCCTTCTTGCGGCTCGCCGTTCGCTTCTTGCTCGCCGTCTTCTTCTTGGTGGTCTTCTTTTTCGCTGCGGCTTTCTTCTTGGCTGCGGCTTTCTTTGCAGCCGCCGCCTTCTTCTTGGCCGCCGCTTTCTTTGCAGCTGCCTTCTTGCGTGCCGCGTCGGCCTTCTTCTTGGCCGCTGCCTTCTTCTTTTCGGCAGCCTTCTTGCGAGCGAGCTCGGCCTTCTTCTTGACTGCGGCTTTCTTTTTGGCCTCGGCCTTCTTTCGAGCCAACTCGGCTCGCTTCATGGCCGCCTCTTTCTTCTTCTCGAGGGCCGCCTTCTTTCGTTCTTCGGCTTTACGCTTGGCTTCTGCTTTCTTCAGCCGCAGCTGCTCGGCCTTCTTGTTGGCCTCCGCTTTCTTACGGGCTGCTTCCGCCTTCCTCTTGGCTTCCTTCTTGCGGAGCGCGGCTTCTTTGCGCGCTTCGGCTTGAGCACGTGCTAGCTCCCGCAGATCGATGGCCTTCGGTTCCGTGCGCTTGCGCGCCTTCTTCGGACGCTCCTCTTCGGGGACGTCTGCTTCGGCTTCGCCTGGGGGGGGAGCCGGAACGAACGGACGACGCGGCGCAGGCCGACTGGCTTTGATACCGGAGAGGGGGAGGTGACCGGCTTTTTTCGCGGCCGTGTAGGCCTCGCGCATGGCTCCGGGCTCTGCGAAATACGTGGCCATCGGCTCCAGATAGAATTTTTTCCAG
The DNA here is from genome assembly GCA_050118395.1 of Myxococcales bacterium. Classification (GTDB taxonomy): domain Bacteria; phylum Myxococcota_A; class Polyangia; order Polyangiales; family Houyiibacteriaceae; genus SG8-38. The sequence continues at coordinate 23,954 of JASFKY010000012.1, forward strand.
ATCTCCTGACAGGCCTTGCCTAGCCCCGCTGGAATCTTGGTATGGGTGATCTCGACCTTGGTGCCGCCCGCCACCGGCTCGAACGTGATGTCGACCTGAGAGTCGCTCGCTCCTTTCGGGAAGTCGCGCGTCCGCCAAGTCATGGCGATCCGGCTGCCTGTCACCAGGTACACGTGCGTCGCATCGATGAAACCATCCCGCGCGACGACGCGGCCGCCTACCCAAGGGTCCACCGTCGCCCGCGCGCCCGTGAACGCGCTGTGATGGCGTTCGTCCATCCACGCAGAATAAATGCGGTTTGGACTTGCGGGTATCACGGACGAGACAGTGAATTCTTCCGTGTCCATCGTCCTCAGTTCCTTGACTTGCTGGCCTGTATAAGTCCAGGAAACTCGTTTGAAAACCAGAAAATTGCGACGCGTCTGCTCCCAATGGAGTCGTTTCCCTTCGCTTCTACGCTGTTGGGGCGATTTCTGAGGGCTCGTCACCAGATCGCAGCCGCTGTCTTGACCCCGTCTGCGGCCGTGCTTCGATGCGAAAACCGATGGAAGCACCTGCCCTCCGGCACCAATTCTGGATCGACCGCGGAGGGACCTTCACGGACTGCATCCATCGTGATCCGGAGACTGGCGGCCTGCGGGTCACCAAGGTGCTCTCCTCGGACGAGGCGCCCATCCTCGGGATCCGGGCCCTGCTCGGCCTGACCCCCGAAATGCCCATCCCGCCGTGCGAGGTCCGGATGGGCACCACGCTTGCCACCAATGCGCTCCTCGAACGCGCGGGATGTCCGACGGTGATGGTCAGCGACGAGGGGTTTGCGGATTTGATGCGTATCGGCGACCAGACGCGGCCCGATCTGTTCGCGTTGGCGATAGAAAAGCCCGAGCCTCTTTCGAAGAGCACGATCGAGGTGAGAGCGCGCATGGCCGCAGATGGAACGGTGCTGCGCCCCCTCGACGAAGAATCGCTTCGACGAGAGCTCGAGCGAGCACGCGACAGGGGGACCCGAGCCGTGGGCGTCGCGCTGATGCATGCATACCGCAACGACGCGCTCGAGCAGAAGGTGAAGGCCGTGGCCCAAGAAGTCGGTTTCGAGCACGTGTCGATCTCGAGTGAAATTGCCAACGAGCTCGGCTTGCTCGGCAGAACCGACACGACGGCGGCCAATGCTTATCTCACACCGCTGCTGACGCGCTACATGGCGCAGCTCGAAGGGGACTTGAAAGCCGGCCAGCTGCGCATGATGCAAAGCAATGGTGGTCTCGTGGAAGCCGTGAGCTTCACCGGCCACAACGCCGTTCTATCCGGACCTGCCGCGGGGGTGGTCGCCACCGGCGTGATCGCCGAGGAACGCGGCCTTGCCGAGGTCATCGGATTCGACATGGGTGGCACCTCCACCGACGTCTCGCGGTACGCCGGTGAGATCCCGAGGGTGTTCGAGACGCAGATAGCCGGCATTCGGATCCGTGCCCCGATGATCGAGTTGCACACCGTCGCGTCCGGCGGAGGCTCAATCTGCAAGCTGGAGGGAAAACGAATGACGGTGGGCCCTCAAAGCGCTGGTGCGTATCCGGGTCCACTTTGTTACGGCCGGCCCGAAGCAAGCGCCCTCACGCTTACCGACATATCGCTTCACTTGGGGCGCATTGCCACCGACCGCTTTCCCTTCCCGCTGCGCGAGGAGCCCGTCCGGGCCAAGCTCGATGGCATTGCGAAGTCTCTGGCGGCGATGAAAACGGAACGCAGCGCACAAGAGGTCGCGGACGGATTTCTACGCGTGGCGGTCGAAAACATGGCGGCTGCCATCCAAAAAGTCTCGGTTGGACGGGGTCACGACGTGCGAACGCATGCCATGGTCGTCTTCGGGGGAGCAGGCGGACAGTACGCATGCCTGGTCGCCCGAAGGCTGGGAATCCGTGAGCTGATCTTCCACCCGTACGCCGGTGCCTTGTCGGCATTCGGCATGGGTGTGGCCAACTTCCAGTGGCACGGCCAGCGCGACGCAGGTCGGAAGAATCTGGCAGATCCCATTCCGCAGTGGTGGGAGGCGGCATTTGCGGAGCTGGAGGCCGAGGGCCGTCGCGTGTTGGATTCGGATGCCGGCGGCCTCGCACGTTGGGCGGTCCGCCGCCAGGTGACGTTGCGTTACCGGGGAACCGAAACCGAGCTCGTGGTGGACTGGGATGCGCCCGATGCGATGCGCACGGCTTTCCAGCAACTTCACAAGCGCGAGTTCGGATACGAGCGACCCCACCACGCCGTCGAAGCCGCAACCCTTCGAGTCGTAGTCGAGCTTCAGCACCCAAATCCCGAGCTTCCCACAGTCGAGGCGGGAAGCGGTCGACCCATCCGCCACACGGTTCTTTGGTCCGGCGGCCAGCTGGTGGAGGCGCCCGTGTACTTCCGGGAGGACTTCCCGATCGAGCAGGACATCCCGGGTCCTGCTTTGATCTTGGACCCGACGGGCACCATCGTCGTCGATGAGGGATTCAGCGCCACACGCGACCGGCAGGACTATCTGCTCCTGCGCGATGGAGGTACGGCGGCCGGCCCGGTGCAGGTATCCGCGACGGATGCGGATCCCGTCCTGCTCGAAGTGTTCCACAATCAGTTCAAGTCGATCGCGGAGCAGATGGGAATCGTCCTCCAGCGCACGGCCATGAGCACCAACATTCGCGACCGCTTGGATTTCTCCTGCGCGGTTTTCGACGCGGACGGCGGCCTGGTAGCCAACGCGCCTCATATTCCCGTGCACCTCGGCGCCATGGGCGAATCGGTGCGAGCCGTGCTCGCGGCGCATCCATCACTCAAGCCAGGCGAAGTCTTCGTGACCAACGATCCGGCCGCCGGCGGCTCACACTTGCCCGACGTCACCGTCGTCACGCCCGTTCACGATCGACGGGGAGACCTCCAATTCGTGGTGGCGTCGCGAGGTCATCACGCAGACATAGGGGGGCTCACGCCAGGATCGATGCCTCCGTTTTCGAAGGCGCTCGAAGAGGAAGGCGTGGTCCTGCGAAGTCTCAAAATCGTGGAAGATGGCGTTTTTCTCGAAGACCGGTTGCGCGCCATCCTGAACGCGGGGCCACACCCGGCCCGAAACCCGCGAGAAAACCTGGCCGACGTGCAGGCGCAGATCGCAGCGAACGAAAAAGGAGTGCAACTCTTGGAGGCGCTGCTCGGCCGATACGGGCTCGCGGTGGTCACTGCGTACATGCAACACATTCAAGACAACGCGGCCGAGCTCACGGCCCGCGCCATCGCAGCGCTGCCCGACGGACAACATCGGTTCGAAGACCGATTGGACGATGGCGCGCGTATCGCGGTGTGCATCGAAGTCGCGGGAGACAGGATGAAAATCGACTTTTCGGGGACCGACGGAGCGCTCGACTCCAACCTGAATGCTCCCAGAGCCGTTACCTTGGCTGCCGTTCTGTACGTCCTGCGAGTCCTCGTCGGCAAGCCGATTCCGTTGAACAGCGGATGTCTGCGCCCCGTATCCGTGCGAATTCCTCGAGGCTCGCTGCTGTCTCCGGAACCATACCGTGCGGTGGCCGCGGGCAACGTGGAGACGTCGCAACGCGTCGTCGACGTGCTGTTTGGCGCGCTCCAACTGGCGGCCGCGAGCCAAGGAACGATGAATAACGTCACTTTCGGAAATGACCGTTTTGCGTACTACGAGACGCTCGGAGGCGGCGCAGGCGCAACTGAACACAAACCCGGAGCCTCGGGGGTGCACACCCACATGACGAACTCGCGATGCACCGATCCGGAGGTGCTGGAAACTCGGTTCCCAGTGCGAATTCGACGGTTTCAGCTTCGAAGCGGCTCGGGCGGGCGAGGGCTCCAGCCGGGGGGCGACGGGCTGATTCGCGAGATCGAGCTCTTGGCACCCATGCGAATTTCCGTGGTTTCCGAGCGGCGCGTGTTTGCGCCCTATGGTATGCGCGGCGGCGGTCCAGGTGCGCGGGGTATGAACCTACTCAACGGCAGACCACTCGAACACCGTGTCTCGGTAGAAGTGCAGCCGGGCGACGTCTTGCGCATCGAAACGCCGGGCGGCGGGGCCTGGGGTGCCCATCGATGAATCTCAAGGCCCTGTGGCAACGTCTCCAGCAGATCGTCATCCACAACATCTTGCATCTCGACGACACCCCTCACCGAATCGCCTGGGGTGTTTTCATCGGCGCGATCGTCGCATTCACACCGACGCTCGGCTTCCAGATCGTCATCTATCTGGCCGTGGCGACGTTATTGGGCGCAAACAAAGTTTCGGGTATTCCCATTCTTTTCGTGAGCAACCCCTTCACTGCCGTGCCGCTCTACTATGCAACCTGGTCACTGGGCGCTTTCGTGCTTCGACCCGAAAAGGAAATCACACAGGCCACCATCAAGAATTGGCTCGGAACCACGGGACGGGCCCTCCGGGATGGTGGGCCAGGGCGCCTGTTGGAGAGCGACTTCTGGTCGGGGGCCGGTCAGCTCATTGCCAGCACGGGAGCCGAGCTTTGGATAGGTGGCCTCATCTGCGGCCTCGTCGTGGCGATTCCATCCTATTTCCTGACGCGATGGGGCATCAATGCCGTGCGGCATTTGCGCGAGGGCCGGCGTCTCCCCCACGGCCCCATGGACTCCTGAGCTCGATGCGAGGACCATGGCCATGGATTTGACCGGAAAGGGTCGCCTGTTACAGTCGCCGGCCGTGACTCGCCAACCCCGCTCCGCGAAGGCGCTCGTCGTATGCATGGTCGCCATCGCGGCTCTGGCCGTGGCCGACCTCGGAAGCAAGCAATGGGCGTTCGAGCGGCTTTCCCAACCTTCGCCGCTCGCTGCAGAGCCGGTATGTGCGGCCGACTCCTATGGGCGCATCCAGTCGCAGCGAGCTCAAAAGCCTCCAATCGTGCTCATCGACGGCTACCTCGAATTTCGCTACGCGGAGAACTGTGGCGCAGCCTTCGGCTTCATGAGGGGCATGCCCACCGCGGTCCGCAAGGGTGTGTTCTACGTGGCGGCGGCGGGAGCGGTCGTGCTGCTGCTGTGGATGTTCATCACCGGCCGCGGGGGCACCTTGTTCGCCATCAGCGTGCCCCTGATCATCGCCGGAGCCATCGGCAACTTCGTCGATCGTGTACGACTCGGGTACGTAGTCGACTTCGTTCGGTTTCACATCCACGACCGCTGGGCCTATCCGACGTTCAACGTGGCCGACGCCTGGATCACCATCGGCGTCACCTTGATCTTGATCGAGGGCTTCCTCGACGGCCGGCTCGAAAGGCGCGCTCGTAGGACAGTCCCAGTCGACGAATGAGCGAATGAGCGATCAGACCGGGTCGATGCAGAGCCCCAGCGGATTGCCCTCCACTTCGGTGTCGTGCTCGCTAGAGGCCTGCGCTCGATCGAAGCCGGTCGCCAGCGTTTCGGCAGCGATGCGATCCGCGTGCTCATCGATTG
>JASFKY010000013.1:0-29365 GCA_050118395.1 Myxococcales bacterium
CGCGGCTTCTGATCGACCAACTCCGCGACCGCGTTCAAGTCGGGGAGCTCCGCGCCAATCGATGCAGCCACTCGGGGAATGTACTCACCGAGCAGAGCGGGCAGCTCGTCGAGGGAATGCACCATCGCCGGTGAGCGGTACAGACGTTGCAGCCAGGCGGGTGTGACCAACTCGCTCAACGGCCGCGCCACGCCCTCCGTGGTGTCGATCTGCCAACCGGGAGTGCCTTCGAACCAGGCGCCGCTCGAAAGGGCGAAGCGCCGCTTGTTGCTCTCCAGGTAAAACACCACCCGCACGCGCAGGCTGTCCGTGTTCACGGGGTCGAGCTCGATGCGCGGCTTGAGGGCCTCGTTGGCAAACCGCAGCTCCATCGAAGCGGGCTCGAGCAAGACGCGGCGATCGCTGAGCATCTCCACGACTTCGGCTGCGTCTTCGCCACGAAGCTCGGCGGTGGTTGCCTGGCCCCGGTTTGCGTTTCTGGCCAAGGCACGAAACAGAGGACGCTCGTCGATCGACACCATGTTGAATGCGCTCAGCGCATCGTTGATGGGCACCGCGCTCCGAGAGCCCGCCAGCACCGGGGTCACCGTGATCGACGCGGGACGCACCGTCATGCGGTACTCGAACTCCAGCGGCTTATCGAGCGCTTCAGCGGGCATCCAGGCATCGAGCGGCCCCCTGGCCTCGCCTCGCTGAGCTTGTAGCTCCCGTGGAGACAAGACGTCGAGCGCCGCACCCGCGTCGCCACCGCCGCCGCTGCGACGGCGTCGTCGCGACCGCCGCCTCTTGCCGCCCACCGAAACCGTGCCCGGAACGTGCACGGGCTCGGTCTTTTTCTTCTTCTTGCTCTGCTGTTGTTGCTGGTTGCCCTTGGCCCGAGGCGGTCGAACCTCGTCACGAAGCGCAACCATCACTGCCGCGACGTGTTTGCAATGGCCGGTGGGCCCCCGCCAACCAGGGCACGTGCAGCTGGATTCCCAGTTGTCGGCTGCGCTGTCGTACTTGACCGTGGTTCGGTAGGGCTCGTCCGCGGTCCGAACCGAGATCTCGCCGCTGACCGAGCTCTCTTCCTCACGCAGGTTTTCCACCGCCTTGCGACGAGCGTAGAGGCGGCCTCGCAAAAATGCATTGCCTCCCGTCACGCGCTGGATCGCGCGATCACTCATGGAAGCGAGCTTCTTGGCGACGGCCGTGGTCGGCTCACGCCAAGTGGGCGCCTCTTGTTCAGAAGGCTCTTTCGGAGCCGCCTGTTCTTGCGCGCCTTCTTCTTCCGTTTCTTGGAGAGCGGTTTCGGCCATCGAGCGAGGGCTTTTGGGAGCCTGAAATGGTTTTGTTTGGAGCCTTGCGGGACCTGCACAGGACTACGCGTATCGCGTCTTCACCCCGTCGCGGCGCCGTTGCTCGTTCCACCGTGGTACCCCGGGTGTAGACCGCAACCGCCGCGAGATTCGAATCTTGCACAGGGCGGCCGAAACTGCAACTCCCTGCGATCCCTGCATTCCCGTAGGCACCGGCCTACACCGAAGCCCGGACCAGCCGCTCCGGCAGCAAAAGCGAGGGCGTGCCGGTGGAAAAGACCCATAGTTGGTGGGCCGCCCGGGTGGCCGCGATGTGCAGGAGGTGCCGGGCCTCGTCATCCACGGGAAATGTCGCGGTATTGCATTCGACGATCACCACGTAGTCGAACTCCAACCCCTTGACCTGACGCACGTCTGTCACATCCACCCCGGGACGGAAAGGGAAGTCCTGGTCGGCGACGCGACGCAGATTTGGCACCTCCCCGTGACGGAGGCCCGTGTAGTACAGGCCGGCTTGCTCCGGGTAGCGCGCGATCACCGCCACCGACGAAAGGGGCTCGGAGCTGACCAGCTTGCGCAAAGCCTCCGACAAGAACCCCACCGCTTCGCCGCTTCCACCGAACTGAAAGAGCTCCACCGGAGCTCCGTATCGGGTGGCCTCACCGGACACCTCGTTGCGAAGCGGCCCAAGGACATCCGTCGCGAACTCCAAGATTTCGTGCGTGGAGCGATAGCTGAGCTTGAGTGGCTCGATTTGGATGTGGTCGAGCTTGAGCTGCTCGAGCACGTGGCGCCAATCCGTGAAGCCATTGTCCAGGTGAAGCTTCTGCGCGATGTCACCGGCCAAGGTGACGCTCTGCTGCGCGCTTGCCGTGTCGAGCACGACGGCCAATTCGACCGGGCTCATGTCCTGTGCCTCGTCGACGAACACGTGCTCGTATGCCAGCGAGGCGCCGCGCCCCGAAAGGGGCCTGAAAAGCGTTTGGTGCAAGCGAAGCAACAGCGCGTCGTCTTCGCGATCGAGAGCGACCGGCTCGTCGTCTTGCGCGCCATCCACGCCAACCTCTGGCTGCTCCGAGTCCTGGTCCTCTTCGACAGCGTCTTCGTATGCCAAGAGCGCACGCGTCGATTGGCGGCTGCACCAGGCATGCGCCCACTCGAGCTCTGTTTCGCTGAGGGCGTCGGCGCCCCACTGCGCAAAGGCCTCGGTGAGCCGCTGCCGGTCGGTGGTCAGATCGGCCCACGCCGTCACGACGTCGGTTGCACGGGCGGCCCAGCGATCGCAGATACGCCCCACGGCGTGTCTCGTTCCGAGCGCCACCTGCTCGGCTTCACCCTCTCGCGCACGGAGCCACTGGAAAAGCAACTCCAGCCGGACTCCCAGAGGTTGACTGGCACTTCCGTGCCAAACGCGCGCGACCCGGGCGCCGCCCTCCGTCTTTTTGGCTTCGTCCAGAATTTCGGCCTCGGCCCGTTCGGCGAGCTCCGCGACGTATCGATCGATGGCGCGAAGCATGGCCGGATGCTTTTTCATCCGAACGACGTGGGTGGGCGTGTCCTCGGTGTAACGCGTCGTGAGCTTCGGCAGATGACGCCGCCGCTGCTGCTCGGCCCATCCCTGAAAGGTCTGCACCGGCACGTCCTCGACCCCGAGCGCAGGAAGCACCCGGGAGATGTACCGCACCAGCGCATCGTTGAAGACGATGACCAACATTTGATCGGCCCGGAAGCGCTGCGGGTCCTGAAAAGCCAAATACGCGAGCCGGTGCAGCCCAATGGTGGTCTTGCCGCTGCCAGCCCCGCCCTGAATGACCACGAGGCCCGAAGTCGGCTTGCTGATCAGGTCGAATTGGCGTGGATCGATCAGCGCGGTGATCTCGGACAAATGCTTGTCCTCGCGGAGATCCTCGTCGCCGATCCCGAGCTCGCCAGGCCGGTGATACGACTCGGGACGCATGGCCGTACCTTGGCCCCCCGAAAGTTTGGTGGCTTGGTCGGCCACGCGACGCCACGTGCCGCTACGCGAGCGACGGAACGTCCCTTGAGGACTGCCAATGCGACGGAGCTTGCCTGCCGTAATCGACAGATTGCGCCGCACGACGACCTCGCCCTCGACCTCGCGATCTCCGAAGATCTCGTCGTAATCGTCGCCCTCTTCATAGCGGTAATAGACCCGGCTCACCGGAGCGTCGCGCCAATCGACGATTCGCACGCCCGTCTTGGGATCGAGAAAGGTGCTCCGGCCGATGAGAATCTCGCGCTTGCGGTCGGCCTCCTCGAGCACCATCCGGCCGAAATAGGGGGACATCGGGTCGACGGTGCCCTCGATCACCCGAGCCCGCCGCTGCGCCACCTGCTGCAGTCGCTCCATCTCCTCGACCAGCGGCGGGATGTCTTCGAGGCGCGCCTCGCGAATTTGATCGCGGAGCGCAATGAGCTCCGCGTCGTAGTCGATGAGCTGTCCTCTTTGGTTCGGCCGCTTGGCTGCCACCGTTCGGTGGACGCGAGCCAAGACCTTCTCTTCTTGGCCGACAATTTCATCCATCTCCACGTCTGCAGAGCGTGGATCGGCTTCGGAATCTCGGTTGAGCTCAGCCTGCTTCATGGTCGCGTATCAAGGACGAATCATGTCCCGCATAAGCGAATTCGGGGACGAGTAGCACGATTCGGACTCGACTCCAAGCCCGAACGGAAAGCGCTGTGCTTTTGGGGCCGTGGCTTAGCCGAGCTCTTTGAGCAGAACCTTCGAACGGCGCCCCTGATCGTACATGGAGCGACGTGCCCCAGGCAGCTCCTCGATCTCGCAGCTCTCGAAACCCCTTTCGCGAAACCAGTGCGAGGTCTGGGTCGTGAGCACGAACATGCGATCGAGCCCTCCGGCGAGGCTTTGCCGTTCGAGGTACTGAAGGAGCTGATCCCCTCGACCCGAGGTGCGGTAGTCCGGATGCACCACGAGGCAGGCCAGCTCCGCAATTGCTTCTTTCGGGTAGGGATAGAGCGCGGCGCAAGCCACCACCATCCCATCGCGTTCGATGACGGTAAACCGTTCGATATCGCTTTCGAGCATCTTGCGGGAACGTCGCACGAGGATGCCCTGCTCCTCGAGCGGCTCGATCAGCGCGAGGATGCCGCCGATGTCGGAACGGGTCGCCGGCCGAACGCCCTCGAACGTCTGCGAGGTGACCAACGTGCCAACGCCATCGCGCGTGAAAAGCTCCCGCAAGAGCGATCCGTCGCTTTGCCTGGATACCAGATGGGCCCGTGGCACACCTCCGCGGCACGCCTCGATTGCAGCAACCAAGTGGCGCTCCACGTCATGCCCGAGTGCCCTTCCGGATGCGAGAATATCCTCGGCCTCCTGGGGGGTGAGCTGCGTGGGACTCTCCCCTGCAGCGTCCAACACCCCGGGCTCCTCGAGCAACCCGATCAACTTGTCCGCTCGGAGCGCGACGGCAGTGGCGGCCGCGACGTCATGGCTGCTGATGTTGAAGGCTTCCCCGGTCGCCGAATAGCCGATGGGGGTGAGCACCACGATCGCCCCGTCATCGAGCCGCTGAATGATGGCTTCGGAATCGATGCGACGGGGTTTGCCCGTGTGTTGATAGTCGACGCCGTCGACCACACCGATCGGTTGCGCCGTGATGAAGTTGCCGGTCGCGACCCGAAGTCGCGCTCCGGCCATCGGCGAATTCGGAAGCCCCATCGACAGCAGCGACTCGAGCTCCACGCGGGTCGTCCCCACAGCCTCTTTGACGCACTGAAGCGCGACTCCGTCGGTGATTCGCAGCCCGCGCTCGTAGCGGGGCTCCTGCCCGCGCCGGGCCAAGGCCTCGTCGATTTGGGGGCGCGCACCCGCCACCAACACCAAACGCACGCCCAGTGAATGGAGCAGCGCCACGTCGTAGAGCAGCGTGCGCAGGTCTTTCGAGGCCACGGCCTCGCCCCCGAACATGATCACGAACGTGCGCCCGCGATGCGCGTGAATGTAGGGGGCGCTGGCTCGGAAATGTTGGATGAAAGGATCGACTTGAGGACTCATGGCGCCTCGATGCAGAATCGCTGGATCAGTTGCGCGTACACGTCCGTGGCACGCTCGATAGCCGCCATGGTGACATATTCGTCGGGTTGATGCGCGACGCTGATGTCTCCGGCTCCAAGCACGAGCGTCTGCAAGCCGAGCTCCGCGAGATAAGGGGCCTCGGTGCCGAAGAGCGCCGTTTTGGCTGAACACCCGCACACCGTCTCCACGGATCGGGCAAACGCAGCATCGCTAGGACCGCCAAAGGCCTCGGCGCCTGCTCCCAGCTGGACGAGCTCGAAAGACCATGCGCCCCCTTGGAGTGCTTCGGCTACCACATCACGGAGCTCGGCCAACACGGCCGCGCGGGACATTCCAGGCAAGAAGCGAATGTCGAGGTCGAGCGTGCATCGCGCGCAGATTCGATTGGGACTGTCTCCGCCCCGCACCCGACCGAAGTTGAGCGTCGGCGCGGGGACCTCGAACTCGTCGTCACGATGGCGTGCGCCGATCCCCTCGCGCCACGATTGGAGCGCGCGGAGCGCTCGCTCGAGCCCGTCGATCGCGTTGACTCCGAGCGCGGGGTTGCTTGCGTGACCAGACCTTCCTTCGATGACCAACTGCGCGTAAAAGACACCCTTGTGCTTCCGAATGGGCCGAAGGCCGGTCGGCTCGCCGATCAAGGCATAGCGGCCCAGCCGCTCACCTGTCTCGACCAACGCGCGAGCCCCGGCCATCGTGCTTTCCTCGTCGGCGGTGCCGAGGAGGACGAACGACCGGCGAAGGCGTGCCGGGCCCACCCGAGCCAGCGCATGAAGGGCGGCAGCGAAGAACCCCTTCATGTCGGCCGTGCCGAGCCCATGGAGCTTCCCGTCTCGCTCGGAGAGCTCGAAGGGGTCGGAGCTCCACCGGTCAGGGTCGTATGGGACCGTGTCGGTGTGACCGGACAGGACCAGACCGTCATCGCCCTGCCCCAGCCGGGCGATCAAATTGGCCTTTTTGGGGTCGCTCGGCAGCGTTTCGATCCGAACCGACAAGCCGAGGGTCTCGGCCCACTCCGCCACCCGATCGATGACGCCGCGGTTCGACTGGTCGAACCGCTCGTCGGGAGAGCTCACCGACGGTGACGCGATGAGCTGCCGCAGCATGTCGGTGGCTGTAGGAATCATCCAACCAACATAGCGCCGAATCCGTCGCCTCAAAATCCGCGTTGCAGCCCAAGCCGGAGAGACTAGGTTCTGTCGCATGAGCGACGATTTGGCCACGCGCGCGATCACCATCATCGAAGAAACCCACCGAGGCGAGCGCGCCTGGGACATCTACAGCCGTCTTCTCAAGGACCGCATCATTTTCCTCGGAACGCCCATCAACGACTTCGTCGCCAACGCGGTCATCGCCCAGCTGCTCTACCTGGAAAGCGAAGACGCCGACAAAGAGATCACCATCTACATCAACAGTCCCGGTGGCATGGTTTCCTCGGGCCTCGCGATCTACGACACCATGAGTTACGTGCGCTGCCCGGTCTCGACGGTATGCCTGGGCCAAGCCGCGTCGATGGGCGCCTTTTTGCTAGCTGCCGGCACCAAAGGCTTGCGGCGTGCCCTTCCCCACAGCCGGGTCATGATCCACCAGCCGCTCGGCGGTTATCAGGGACAGGCCTCGGACATCGAGATCCATGCCCGCGAAATCCTGAACACCAAGCAGAAGCTCAACGAAATTCTCGCCCATCACACCGGACAGGACGTGGAGCGGATCCGTCACGACACCGAACGGGACAAGTTCATGTCGGCGCTCGAGGCGAAGGAATACGGGTTGGTAGACGATGTGATCGTGCCGCGTAAGGAAATCGCGGTGTCCCCCGCCGCCTGAGCCATGTCCATGGTCGAGCTTTGTCTGGTTCGACACGCCCAGTCGGTGTCGAACGCAAGCGGCATCTGGCAAGGCCAGGGGGACTCGCCGCTCAGCGATGAGGGGTGGCGTCAGGTGGAGGCACTTCGCAACGGGCTTGGAAACGAGCGCTACGACCTCGCGGTGAGCTCCGACCTGAGCCGGGCGGCAGATACGGCCCAAGCGCTCGGCACGGAGGTGGAGTACGACGCCGCCTGGCGGGAGATCGACGTGGGCGCCTGGGAAGGCCTCACCATGACCGAGGTTGCCCAACGCTTTCCCGAACAGATCGAGGCCCTCAAGGCCCGCCGGACGTTTGCCATCGGAGGGGGTGAAAGTTGGCCCGAGGTCTTCGAGCGAGCCGACGCCGCATTGGCTGCCATCATGCGCAGGCTTCCCGAAGGCGGCCGGGCCATCGTCTTCACCCATGGCGGGATCATCGCCGCCGTGCTGTCCGGGCTCCTCGGAGTCCGAGAGAGGTTTCCCTGGCCGCTCGGGCGGATGCGCAACACCGCACGCACGACCCTGCGGTTCTGGAGCGATCGGGTGGAGTTGGTCGCACACAACGATGACAGCCACGTCCCGGCCGAGCTCCGGCAGAAGTATGAACCGCGGGCCGACCAAGCGGTGGTGCGGCTCACATCCGTCGGAGCAGAGTACTCCGGGGTGAATACAGCAACAACGGATTTCAACTATGCAATCAAATCTGCACGGAAAGCGGGTGCAGGTGGGGTGGTGTCGGTATCGGGGACGCCACGGCAAATCGCCGAGCTCGTTCAAGGGCTTGCCGGCGCTTCATCCAATGAATTCAGATTCCTGGAGCCTGCGGCCGGCTCCTCGAGCGAGTTGCTGGTGTCGCGAACGCACCAAATGGTGCTCGAGTACGCCTTGCCACATTTCAGATCTGAAAAATCCGATTCAGGTTTGAAAAGTGAGCGCCCTCACGCCTGAGCAGCTTGTTTACATCTGTAATTAGTCTGGACGGGCGAAGTCCGGCAGGTGTCTTTTGTGATCCGCCCCACATTTGGGCTCACCCCTTCGGTCGATCGATTGAAATTTAGGGGTTAAACGCTCAGAACTTCAAAAATTTTTCAGATCTGAACGACGTTCAATTGGAGCGACTCGACAAGGGCCAGGAGATCATTCATGATTCACCGTCCAACCAAGTTGGCACGGTAGTAGCATACTAACGTGGTGACATAAGCGCTGCGGCGAAGACGTACCCCCCACGTCCCCCGTGGCGTTGTTAGACCGGGCGATTTGGTTTGTTTCCCCCCACTTCATCCAAGTCGCCATCTCTCTAACGGCCCGAAAGCCCCCCCTTTCGGGCCGTTACTTTTAAAGCGATGGCGCGGGGCGCCTACTTCACCACCTTCAAATAGGACGGTCGTTTCCCAGGCTTCGCTCTCTCGGTCGGGGTCTGGTCCGCATCTCGCCCCTCCCCCTCGACCGAGGGCAGCACCCTCAACGAGGGCCGCTCTTCGACCGGAGGCAGTGGTGGCTCCCTGCCGGCTTCGCGTTCGATTTCCTGGGAAATCTCCTCGGGCATCGATTCGGGCCAGACCATGCCCCGCCCATCGTCCCCGGCAAGAGCAAACACCGCGTCCCAGTGCACCCTGCAGGTGAAAGGTGAGCGATTGAAGGAAAGCGTCCCGTAAATACCCTCGTCATCGACCTCTAAATCCCGAATGGGTACGGGCATATCGAAGCCAATTTGAAGCACCAGCTGAGGTTCCGAGCGATACCATTGCGGCACCAAGACGCCCTCCACGCGAGGGTCGAGGTGCACGAACAAGCTGCCCTGGGCCAGCAGGTAGCGTGCCACATCGAGCTTGGGCGGAAGCGGTCGTTCTTCAGCCACCCCTCACCATTAGCGGATTTGGATCCTGTTTGCCATGGAACCGCGCTCCGTCATGCAAACGCCAGCAGCGAGGTGCCCGCAATCATCAGCAGGCCGGCCACGAGCTTTCGGGGCGTAATGGCCTCGAGGAAAATCGCACGCCCAAGGATGACGCTGCCGAGCACCCCAACCGCCCGTTTCAGGGTCTCGAGCACGGCGACCCATAGGGTCTGAAGGGCCATCAGCTGGAGCGCCACAGCGGCTGCGGCAAAAGCGAGCATGCTCACCAGCAAACCCTTGGGAGCTCGAAAGACAGCCCCGAGCTCGCCCTCGGTTCGCCGGGCGAGGATCCAGGACACCAGGATCACCGCACCACCCGCCGTCAGCACGAACGCATGCGAGGCTGGAGAGGCGTGCGGGAGAGCGCGCTTGTCGAGCGCGGTGGAAAAGGCCCAAAGCCCGGCTACGGCGATCATGTACGGGCCGCCCTTCTCGAAAGAGAGCGAACGCCACCACGAATCGGAGAGGTCGCTGTTGAGCAGCAGCGCACCGAGCACGACCAAGGCGATGCCGGCCGCATGCATCGGCCCAGGCACCTCTCCCAGTAGCGGAATGGCGGCAAGCGCGCTGAAAACCGGCGTGAGCGACAAGAACGGGACGGTGCGGCTCAACGGAGATAGCTGCACCGAACGCATGAACAGGACATTCGCCAACGCGTTCATGCCCATCGACGCCAGGGCAAAAGGCCAATAGGCCGACTCTCTGATCCAGGTCCCGTCCCACAGGGCCCAAAGGCCCAAGAAGGGTACCTGTCCTACCAATAGAAACACCACCAGCGACGTGGGTGATGCCTTGGTCACCAGCATCTTGCGAACGGCGTCGAGCGCAGACCAACAAAGCGCCGACGCGATCCCAAGCGCGAAGCCCGTCATCTTCGCTTGGCCATCACGAGGTGGCTTCGCACGTCCCGGGGGCCCTCCTGCCCCGGCGGCGGAGGCCGCTGGGTGATCTCGTACGCCCGAAACAACGCGATTCGATCCCGCTCGTCCCCGGTCCGCTGGTGGTAGCGAAAGATCCAGTCATGCAACGCGCGGTGATAGGCGCGAAAGCCCTTGATGCGCACCAAATAATCGCACCAGTAGTAGTTCTCGCCGAGGCGCGGAGGAATGGCGCGGAGCTCTGGGTCGGCGACCCGGGAAGCGACTTGGTTGACGGGATCGAGGTGGCGACCATCCTCGGTCACGGCGTCGAACACCATCCACATGTCGTCCGTGGGGGCGTCGCGCGCAAACATGCTCCAACCTTGATTGAGGCGGAGCGTCGCGACCGTGGCTTGGATCCAGCGAGGTTGCCGATGCTTCAAGAACTTTGGCACGGCCCCGTTTTCGACCAGCACCTGAGAAGTGGCCACCACCAGCAGATAGCCCAAGGCTGCCAGAGCGATCCAACGAAGCGGGGACTTCGGGGCTTCGGGCCCCTCGCCGGGAGGAAGGGAAAGCACCCGGACCGCGGGGTCGGTCTCGCCACGCTTCGCGGCCAGCTTGCTCCGAAGCCATTCCCAATCTTCGCGGTTCACGAGCAGCATCGAATAGCCGATCATCACGAAGGAAAAGAGACCCACGTTGGCCACTGCGGCGATCCCCAAATGCAGCACCCAGATGCCGAGGATGGCCGCCCGCCGCGTCCACGGCCGCCCCCAGGGCGACAAGATCAACCAGGGCAGCGCATATTCGATGACCAAGCTCGTATAGGTCATCGCCTGAAAGACCCAGAACGGAAGATGCTCGCGCATCCAGTACCCGGGCACGGTCACGATTCGTTCTTGATGAGCCAGCCAATAGACCGCGCTTCCATCGAGCCACGTTTGGCCGTTCTTGTGGACGGCATTGAAGAAATAGATGACGGCAAGCTGCAGGAACACGGCCAGCACGGCCCAGGACACCACCGGGGAGCTTCGCGGCTTGCCTGCTTTTTTTCTCCGCCAGGCATCGACCGAAAACGCAGCGCCCAAAGGGAGAAAGGCGGTCCAAACCATCAGGTTGCAGAACACGAAGTCGCCCCCGTTGGAAAGGAGGTCGACGCGGATCTGGAGCGAGATGAGGCAAATCAGACTAAGCAGATGAGTCAGGCGCGTGAAGATCCCGAGCAGGAAGCAGAGATAGACCAACCCGATCAACACGAAGGCCAGCTTCACCCCCGCGTCCGAGCTCACGAAGAAGAGGAACGAATAGCCCCAGGGCCGAAGCGGATGCTCGGCCAGCATGGCGTTCGGAAGGAGCCCCGTCTCGAAGTACCAGATGGACATCTCGGCGCTGCGTTTGACGAGATCGAAAAGGAGCAGCAGCGCGATGTAGATCCGGGCCAAGCCCAGGGTGCGAACGTCGATGGTGAGGAGCGCCTCACGAAAAAGGCTCTTGTCGAAACGCATGCCCTAGCCTGCCGGCGCGCAGCCTATCAGGGTCTGGCCTGCGCACAAACCCTGTCTTTCCGGGCGCTTGCGAAGCAGCCTCGGCAGACGCATAGTGTGTAGGTCTTTGAAATTATGGGGGCGACCGGTTTCGACGGGGATGTTGAAGGTTTGGTTGCGTGTCCGTCGGCCCAAGCACGACGTAAATACGTTTGGGACGTACAACTGCCAACGATAACGCAGTTGCTCTCGCGGCCTAAGAAAAGCCAAGAGAGCCGTCGACGTTAGAAGCTTGCCTGTGCTTCTAGCCGAGGCGTCATTTGAACGGGCTGGTCATCGCGAGCCGCGGCTCGGCGCGATGACGAGATGAAGAGCCACTAGCGTTGGTGCGAGCCTGTTTGTGGGCGCAACCCAATGCGAAATTTCAAAACACAAACTACGCACGTAGACGCCATTCTGGACCGTTCTCGGACGTGGGTTCGATTCCCACCGCCTCCACTAAGTTAACCAAGTCATTGCTTGTGGTTAGCGACTTCGCTGATCGCGAGTGACCAAATAGTGACCATCGTCGGGTCGGCTCGGCGCTGGTTCGTCGAGTTTGGCGACCGCGTCTTTGAGTCGTGACTCGCTCAAATGAGCGTAGATCATCGTCCGTTCCGCACTCTGGCCCGCGCCCTGCCGCCGCACCTCGCGGGGGTTGAGGCCCCGCGCATATCGGACTAATTTCCCACTCGCTCGGTGAACGTAGACCGCAAGGGGTGACGCCCCTCGTCCTTGGCCCCGAGCCGCTGGAGACGAGCTTGAAGAGACGACGAATTTCGCACCGCGCGCTCATCACCCTGGGCGCTCCGATGGCGCTCTGGAGCTTCATCGGGGCTTGCGCTTCGACGCAGTCAGGGACCTTGCCCACGCCGGACAACGCGGTCGCGTCTCGCGCGCCCGGAGAGGTGCTGCCGTTCGACGATGCGCCGATGGGCGGAAAAGTCGGTCCCACGATGCAGACGTCGGTGCACAAGTGGCGCAAGACGCCAAGGCGCCTGCCGGAGGACGCCCCCAACATCTTGATCGTCATGCTCGACGATGCGGGCTTCGGTCAGCCCAGCACGTTCGGTGGCGAGATCAATACACCTACACTCTCGCGTCTTGCGGAAGAAGGCATCGCTTACAACCGCTTCCACACCACGGCGATGTGCTCACCCACCCGGGCCGCGCTGATGACCGGCCGCAACCACCATAGGGTGGGCGCGGGGCAGATCGCCGAGTTCGCCAACGACTGGGACGGCTACACCGGCGTCATCCCGAAGTCCTCCGCGACCATCGCCGAGGTGCTGGGCTACTACGGCTATGCGACGGCGGCCTTCGGCAAGGACCACAACACCCCGGTAAACCAGATCGCCAACGGTCCCTATGACCGCACGCCGAACGGGCGCGGTTTCGACTATTTCTACGGCTTCATCGCCGGCGAGACTTCGCAGTGGGAGCCCACGCTGTGGGAGAACACGACCCCGATCTTGGTACCTCACGTCGAAAACTACGAGGATTTCCATCTCACCGAGGCGATGGCGGACAAGGCGATCACCTGGATGCGCCGCCACCTGGCCATGAATCCGGATCGGCCCTTCCTGATGTGGTGGACGCCGGGGGCGGTGCACGGGCCTCACCACGTCGCACGCAAATGGGTAGACAAGTACAAGGGCAGGTTCGACGATGGCTGGGACGCCTATCAGGAGCGTGTGTTCCAGCGGCAGAAGGCCATGGGATGGATCCCCGAGCATGCCGAGCGGGCGCCGAGGCCCGAGGGTATCGCCGCCTGGGACGACATTCCCGACGACGAGAAGGCCTTCCAGGCCCGGCTCATGGAGGTCTACGCCGGGTTCTTCGAGCACACGGACGTGCAGGTAGGCAAGCTGATCGACGAGCTCGAGGCGCGGGGGATCCGCGACAACACGCTGGTCATCTACATCGTCTCCGACAACGGCGCGTCAGCCGAGGGCATGGAGGGCAGCGTGGCGGAACTAAACGCCCAGAATGGCATTCCCTCCACGATTGCCGAGCACATCGCGGTGGTGGAGCAGCTGGGCGGGCTTGACGCGATCGGCGGACCTAGGATGGACAACATGTATCACGCCGGCTGGGCCTGGGCCGGCGACAGCCCCTTCCGCTACACCAAGCTCGTCGCCGCCGACTGGGGGGGCACACGGACGCCCATGGTCATCTCCTGGCCGAAGCGCATCGCCCCGGACGACACGCCACGGCCGCAGTTCACCCACGTGAACGACGTAGTGCCCACGATCTACGACATCCTTGACATCAGCCCGCCGAAGGAGGTCGACGGCCAGGAGCAGGATCCCATCGACGGGGTGAGTTTTGCGTACACCTTCGATTCCGCGGAGGCGCCCGAGCGCAAGACCACCCAATACTTCGAGATCATGGGCAGCCGGGGTATCTACCACGAGCGCTGGATGGCCAGCACCTTCGGTCCGCGCACGCCATGGGTCGCGGATCTCTCCGGCCTCACGAGCTGGAACCCCACAGAGGACGAGTGGCAGCTGTTCGATACGCGCGGCGATTACTCGCTGATGAACGATCTCGCCGCGAAGAACCCGGAAAAGCTCGAGGAGCTCAAGGCGCTCTTCATGCAGGTGGCCCGGGACAACAAGGTGCTGCCGGTCGGCGGGGGGCTCTACACGGGACTGAACCCGCAGGAGATGAAGCGCAGCACCAATACCGAGTGGACGCTCTTCGAGGGCATCACGCGCATTCCGGAGTCCGAGGCCCCGAACGTACGCAACGGCAACCTCCGCGCCGAGATCGTGGCCAAGGTTCCCGAAGGCGTCAATGGTGTCATCTTCGCCATGGGCGGCTATGCCGGCGGCGTCAGCCTCTTTGCCGCGGAGGGCACGCTCTACTACGAGTACAGCGCCTTGCTGCTCAAGCGCGACGCAATCGAGGTCGGCCCGCTCCCTGCAGGCAAGGTCTCGATCGCGATGGAGATGCGCACCCCAGTGGAGCGGGCGGCTCCTTCGGAACTGAGCTTCTGGATCAACGGCAAGCCGGCGCAAGGCGGCACCGTCCGGCGCACCGTGCCAGCCGTGTTCACGGCCTCGGAGACCTTCGACGTGGGCATGGATACGAGCTCGCCGGTGGCCGACGCCTACTTCGACCGCGCGCCCTTCGCGTTCGAGGGCACGCTCGAGCGGCTTCACTTCGAGAACCTTGCGCAGAAGGCATCCATCCCGACGCTCCCGGACGACTGACACGACACTCCGTTGCGTCGCCGGGCGCGCGGCCCGGATGTGCGAGCACCGCGCGGAAGGCGGCGCGCCAAACCTCAGTGATCAAATAGTGACCAGAGCCCAGGGCAAACGGGAGGATTCCAGGGCACTGCGGGGTACGGAGGTAAGAGGTCGGACTGCGTGTCTTTCGAAGCGATACGCGGGAAAACCGAGTGTCCGCGCAGGGTTGGCGTATCGCGCGCAGTAAGGTTCGATTCCCACCGCCTCCACCAACTAAGACAAGTGATTGCCGCGGGTTAGCGTTCTGAGAAACGCATATGTCATAAGAAATGTCATAGATTCGCCCCGGCAACCGCTCCGGGTCGACCTTCAAACAGCTCACCGCTCCGCAGAGCGCGGGCCACTCCCCCACGCACAGTGCGAAGACCACCCGGCCGCCGCAAGCATCGATCTGGAGCACGACCGCGCAGACTTCGAAAAGAAGCTGACCTGTGCCGTCGGCTCATTGGTTGCCCGACCAAATCCCCGAGCAGGTGGTTGACGAGGTCAGCGCGTTCATCGACGAGCGTCGCTGAACAACCGTGCGCTGAGAGGACCGAAGCCAGTGGGCAGCGACCTCGGACGGTTGAATCCGGACCGGGCGCCACGAGGCTCCAGGAGCCTAGAGCACCTCCTTGAGCTTTCGATGAGAGCTGCGTACAACGGGCCTCGCATGGCCCCGCAGATCGCGCTCGGCAGTTTCTTGGTGTTGGTGACCGCCGTGGTGCACGGCCTCTGCACGCTCTTGTCGTTCGCGGTTCTGCGAAGGATGCACCACTGGTTCCATTGGGAGCACGCGAGACTCTTGAGGGGCACGTTTGTCGTTTCTTTGCTCGTATTGCTCTTGTTCCTCGCCTCTCTGGTCGAGGCGTCGATTTGGGCCCGCGCCTACGTTGCAATTGGCGCGCTCGAGGACCTCGAATCTGCGTTCTACTTTTCTACGGTGACGTTCACCACGCTCGGCTATGGCGACTTGACCTTGGGAACCGATTGGCGGCTTTTGTCGGCCTTCGAGGCAGCCAATGGTACGGTGATGTTTGGCTGGAGCACGTCACTCGTGGTCGCGTTCATACATAGAATCGTTGCACATCGAGGCGATGCTTGACGAGTCTCAGCCCGACCGCACCAGTCCCTTGAGATACTTCGGGCTGAACAACTTGGCGATCGTCGAGCCTTGCACCAATACGGAAAACGCAACGACGGCAAACGTCATGTTGCCGATGAGCGGCTTCTGGTCACTTTGCGTCAATCGAGGTTCTGCACGAGCACCACCATGAGCCCCATGATGACGAACAGCATCGAGTTCAGCATGCCATCGATCCCGTCCCAGAAACTACTGAGCGGCGATCGTACCTCCTCCTCGAAGCTTCGCCTCGAGCGCGCGCACCCGGGCATCCGCATCCGACTCGAAGAAAGGGTAGTACGCCATTGACTGCTCGAGGGACATGAGGTTCGAAAAGAACTGATACACTGCCTGTCGCGCCGCGATGTTGGCCGACAACAGGAGCTGTTGCGCGTCGACGACGTCGAGGAAGCTCGTCGCCCCGTCGAGGTACGCTTCGTTGACGAGCTCGTAGTTTTCCTTGGCCGCCGCGAGCCGCTGTCCAGCAAGCTCGATCACCGCGAAAGACTTCATTGCAACCGCGGCGGTGCTGCGAATGTCCTGTTCGAGAGCGGTGGCTTGGTTTTCCCGCTGCCACTGAAGGCTCCCAAACTGTGCTTTGGCCTGATTCATCGTGGCGATGTAGTAACCACCATCTAGCACCGCCCAGTCGAGCTGCAGACCGAGTCGCCAGAAAATGCTTCCCGCTGGCTGTTGGTCGGCTCCTTCTCCTCCTGTGAGCAGGAACGCTGCCGCGCCCGCGCCGCCGGTGAGGCTCGGGATCATCCAGCGCCGGGTCGACTTCTTGCGCCGCCACTCTGCATGAATTTGCGCGTCGAGGCTCCGGAGAGTCGGCGAGCGCGAAAGCCCGAGGGCGACCAAGTAGTCGCGCGCCAGCTCCGCCTTCGCTTCGTTCGTGATCGCCTCGGTAACGGCTTCGCTCGAGAAGAGGAAACCATACTCCTCCACGGTGACTTCCTCGAGAATGCAAACCTCCTCGGCTGGACGATTGCGAATTTGGTTGAGGTCAAAGCGGCTGCTGAGAAGGCTTCCTTGCTGGGTCGCGATGCTCTGTTGATCCGCAAACCGCTGAGCCTCCCAACGAAGCGCCTCGCGGTAGGGCACGGCTCCTGCGGCTTCCTGTGAACGAGTCAATTCCAGGCTTTCCTGCGTGAGGTCCAAGTTCAGCTCCTGGACGACGAGAAGCGCCTGCTGCAACAGGACACCGAGGTAACTCTGCGCGGCGGCCGCGGTCGTGTTCACGCGGGTGACCTCGTAACTTTGCTGTTGGCTCTCGTAGAGGTGCTTCTGCGAGCCGAGTGAGTCGATGTCGGCGTGGTTGTAGAGTGTCCACGAAACCGCTCCAACCGCGTTGATGGTCCGCTCGGGAATGAGGCCTACGGTCGAGCTGAACGTGGGCCCCTCACTGACTTGAGCTGTCGAGCTTGCGCCGATGTGGGGAAGCATGGTGGAGCGCGCGATCGCGATGTCTTTGTGCTGGGCCTCCAGCGTTTGGCGCGCAGCGATCAACGCCTGATTCGCTTCGAGTGCTTGTTCGATGGCCTCGACCCAGCCAAGCTCGCATCGGGGGCCTTGCGCAGCAACCCGGGACGCATCGGTCAGCAGTGTCATCAGAAGCAGGCAACCCACCATGGTCGCTCGCGCCCGATGGAGGCGAGTCCGCTGATTCATTGGAGCCCCCTCGGAGCAGGTTCGACGGCCTCAGCTGGCTCGTCCTCCGCGGTGCCCGTCTTGACCAATACGGAGCAAGTGGTTCCGACGCGAAGCGCCACGCCGTCGGGCACCTCCGTGATTCGCACGCGCACCGGGACACGCTGGGCGAGGCGGATCCATTCGAAGGTGGGCGAGATCGAAGGCAAGAGCTGAAAGCCGGTGCTTCCGTCCTGCTGTGCGATGCCCCAATTGACACTCTCGACCCGGCCCCGCAGCGGCTTGTCGGGATAGCTCATCAGCGTGACGACGGCTTGGTCGCCGGGCTCGATGTTCGACAGGCGATTCTCTCTAAAGAAGCCGTCGATCCAAAAACTGTCGACGTCGATCAGTGCGAGCTGCGGCTGGTTGGCGACCATTTGACTCCCCAGCCGGAGGAGCAAGTTGGTGACGTAACCATTGACCGGGGCCCTCACGCTCGTGAACTCCAAGTTCAGCTCGGCCTGCCTCACCGCCGCTCGAGCCGCGCGAACCTCGGGATTCTCGTCGCCGAGCGCGCCGAGGTTGGCACGGGCTTCGGCGAGATTCGCCTCGGCCTGACTCGAGTTCGCCTCGGCCTGTCGGAGGGCTGCGATGGCGGTTCTCCGTTGCTGCTCCGAGACGCGAAATGCAGCCTCGGCTTGCTGGTAGGCCCGTTGCGAAGTGGCTCGCCTCGGAAGCATCTCCTTTTGGCGCTCGAACTCTGCGCGATTCATCGTGAGGTCTGATTCCACGCTCTTGACCGATGCAGCCGCTTGGCTGACCGCATACCGCGAGGCCTGTACGGCCGCCTCGGCAGCGACGACCTGCTGGCTTTCGGCCTCATAGGTATTGAGCGTGCTGTCCAGCTCGGCACGTGCTTGTGCAAGCGCGGCCTCGAAGGTTCGGGGGTCGATCTGGAACAGCAAATCGCCGGCTTTGATGAACTGATTGTCGCGGATGGGCATCTCGACGATGGGACCCGACACCCGGGGCGCGATTTGAACCACGTTCGCCCGAACCTGACCGTCGCGCGTCCACGGGTTGGTGACGTAGTCCCAGTACTTGAGAAGAACGGCGACTATTGCAATCAAGACGACCGCTCCCGTTACGAGATACTTCCTATGTTGTGGCTTCATGCGGGAATCACGAACGTTCCGACGAGCACCGTGAAGAGAACGGCCAGCGCAACGAACACCAAGGGTGGGTAGAAGAAATGACGTGAAAGTCGGGACCGGTTGAGAAGTCTCGCGGCCACGACGGCAAGCGACGTCCCGAAAACCGCCGCAACCAACATCGGGGGCACATAGACGCCGCCGAGGGCGAGCTCGTGTGGGACGGAGCTCATCTCTTCGGGCTCCGGTGTATCATGCAAACCTCTCCTCGCGCCACGGGGCCCAGTCGATCGAGGCGGCCTTCTCGATGTAATCGATCAATGCCTCAGAGACGCTTCGATACGCAGCCAGCACCAGGTAGAGCCGCTCCTCGTCGTTCCGAACGAGCGAGTCTCGGCCCGAATCGATGGCATCCCGCGTCGTTCCCTCGAGCCGGGCGGTGATCTCCGTCAGGCGCTCGCGTGCCGACTCCGCACGGCCCCCTGTCGGATCATCGGCCAGCTTGCCAAGTGCTTCCTGTAGGGTCGTGTGCCAGGCACGAAGATCTTCACCGAGCGTCGTCTCCATCGCTTGGGAGGGAACCTCTTGCGCGCGTTCCACGAGTGTCGTCAACGCACGGCTCAACAAAGCGCTGCTATCTGCCAGCGCTTGAATGGCATCCGGAGAGGTTACGGGGAGAACCTTGGCGTTCACCCAAGGTTTCCACCCCTCGATCTTCTCGGGGATGCTGGTGAGCTCGTGGGAGTGAAAGGTGTTGCTCCGAGAGCCTCGCGCCCAGCGGCGTTCGACGTCGTGCCGGGTGCCGGTGCGCGTCGTGTACGCGGAGCTTCGAAAGAACCGCGCGAGCAATCGCAGAATCATGCGATCGGGGCGGAGGTACACCGGCACGTAGGAGCCGACCGCGATGATCAAGAAGACCAGCGGCAGCATCAGCGCCGTGTTGGCGACTACGAGGAAGGAGTAGCTTTGCTCGTTCGAGATCGAGGTCACCGTTGCGAACATGGCGAGCCCGAGCGCCCGACCGAGGACCTGTTGCGGTGCCGCAAAGAGATAACAAATCGCGAAAGTCACCGCGAAGATGAGCACGCCTAGGCCGGCAAAGCTGGAAAGGTGCGGCATGACGAAGACGTAGACGGCACCGGCAAACGCCGTGCTCGCGAGGCCCGGCGCGAACAACTTGAAGATCGAGAGTTGCGGCAAGTTCGCAGCGGCGATTCCAAGCGATCCGGTGAGAATGGCAACAGCCACGCCGCCTGGGATATCGGGCACGTAGATCACTGCGAAGAAAGAGAGCCACAGCACCAGCATGACCCGGGCGACGGCTAGCAAGCGGTCGGGGTCGTATACGACAGCGGGGTTTGCCGCCGGCTTTGGCTTCCACGCGGGCTCACCGGTCCCACGGATGGCGGCAGCGGTGGCGCAGAGGTCGCGTGTGAGCGCATCGACCCGGAGAAGCTGACTGGTCGCCGCGGCCAGTGCGGCCTGTTCGAAGTGCGTCGCGGTTGTTCCGTCCCCTCGAACGAGGGAGAGCGTGCTTTCCGACGGAGCGAGCTCCGCTGCCTCGCCATCGAGCGCACGGCCGATCGCTTCGAGGCGTCCTACGATTTCACCTCGGAAAGCCTGCAAGGACGGAAGAAGGCGCTCTACATCGAGCTCGCCGTGCCCGAACACGGCATCGCAACAGCGCTCGATCGCGTCCGTGAGCGAATCGATTTGCTGCGCGAAGGCCTGCCACTGCGCTTGGTGCTGCTTCACTTCGATGCTGTCGGTGGTCGCCGCGGCCAGGAGCTGCTTCCACGAGCTCTGCTGCTGGCGCACTTTGTTGCGGAGCGCCCGTGTCGCTGCCGCGTCGCCACCCCGCATGAGATCGAGGCAGGCCTCGAAGAGCTCGCTTTCCGTTTTGACGAGCGCGACCGCGGCGCTCTGCATCTTTGGCCCAGCATTGACGGGCCAAACGAGTAGCGAAATCAGGCTGTAGACGAGGATACCAAGTCCGGTTTCTTGAATTCTCAGCGTCGCGACGCGGAAGGCATTCGCGGCGTCGAAGCCGGCCTGTAGACTCACGATCACCGTAACGAAGGCGCTGGCTTGCCAGGCATACGGGTATCGCGAGCTCCCGATCCGGTACGTGCAGTAGCCGACCCATGCGGAGAGCGCGAGCAGGAAAGCCCAGCGCTCTTGTGCGAAGCATCCAAGCAGGACGAAAGAGACCGCAGCCGCCGCGAACGTTCCGACCATACGAAGCGTGGCCTTGTCGATCGATTGCCCGACGGTGCCGAGGCTGATGAATGCCACTGCAAAGCCCGCCCACATCGGCTTTTCCCATCCCTGCGACAGCGCAATCCCGTAGGCGAGCGTCATCGCCAACGCGGTCTTGATAGCCTCCTTGGCTTTGCGGGACACCGCGTCTAACTTATCACAGTCGAGGTGCGAAGGTAGCTGGATGGCGTGCTTCTGGTTGAGGGCTCGGGTTTCGATCGTCTGGCGGAGCTCGAGCTGTTGAAAGAGACGGGCACAGTGTGCCCGTCACCGTAGTCGCAGAGGCGAATATGCTACCGTCGACGCGTGGACGAGCTGTTCGACTTCCTAGTGCTCATCGCGGAACGTCTCGAGCGCGCTCACGTCCCCTACATGCTAAGCGGCTCGGTCGCGTTGAGCGTGTACGCGCAGCCCCGGATGACTCGAGACGTTGAGCCTTCTGGGTCGCGCGGGTCTTCCAATGATGTGACCACGATGCCGTCGGTTCCGGGAATCCACGCCACCGCACCGATGAAGCCATCGTTCGGCGCGAGCACGGTTCCCACCCAGGTGAAGCGGGGGCGCTCACCGGACACGTCGATCTTAAACACTTCGACGGCCTCGCGGCCATGGTTCACCGCGAACAAGGTGACGATGTTGCCGGTCCGCGCACCGAGGCCGAGCCCGTGGGGCCCGAAGGTCTCCCAGTCGGGCGGAGTTGCCGTGTCTGGATAGGTTTCGGGGTCGGCAGCCCGATGATGATGTCCTTGGACGCGACCCTGCGAACCGACTCGGTCTGAGCGTCGAAGACATGCAGGTAGTTCTTCACGATGACCGGATCGTCCATGCCCGGACCCATCGTTGTGAGACCACTGCCCACGATCCAGCGGGTTTCGGGGATGTGGATAATGTCTTCCATGTTGTAGACGCCAGGAATGAAGTGCGCGGATTTCATCCAACCTTCGACGTCGCGGTCCGTTTTCATTGTTTGCTCCTCAAACCTTTATTATCGGGACAATAGACCAACCTCCCGCATGAACTGGATGCCCGCAAGCCGCCGGATCGAACGACCTAGGCGGGCAAGTATTGCAACCGCGCATCGACCCTGGAGATCGTACGAAAGTCGGGCTTCACGACTTCGAACGCTCATCCTTCGCTGCACGAAACACATCGAACATCGCGCCGATCTCTGCGAGCTCGCGGTTCACATCCGGGATTTGTGACATTGTCATAAGAATGTCCGGTAACGCGTTTTGTTCGTGGTCTTTGGACGTGCTCCCACCGATACCTGTCCGCGAAACCGTTCGAGAATCATCGGAATCGGGTGAGCTCCCGGCTGTTCGATTCCCACCGCCTCCACTGATAAGCATTCGAGATCATTTCGCTTTGATCTCGGATGGCAAAATCACTTTCAAAAACATGCTCTGCGGTTTCGCCGTTGACTAATTCACTGCCTGCGCGAACACAGTAGTCTGTAAACTAATAGTGGCCCGTTGATCGGCCTGCACCTGCTGAAAGAATACAGCGCCAAATCAGCGGCGACGCGGCAGCGCGTCCGGCTGAACCGGTTGTTAGTGGCGTTTATTTAACCAGCTCAGAATTGCACGGTACTCGATCTTATGTCGCGTGACTCACGGCGCGGACAGAGCCTTTGTCTTTAACTACGCTCTCGATCCTGGCCTAGTGCACGACTATCGGCTAGCTCCCTCCCATGCCGTGTGATGGTGCGCGTCGCTATGGGTTCCTGAGGCTCGCCTCTTTGGCGTACGCGGCGCTCTTGCTCGTCGCATTGGTGGTCGTTCTCCAGCGCTCTCCGGAGCCCACGACGCCTCGCTATGCGGCGAGCGAGGACTGCTCTATCCACGATCTCGCGAACTACTGCCGCGGCGTCCGGGCTCGCGTGTCGAGCTTTCACGTCTTCGAGGGTCATCATCCGATGTTCGCAATCGACGGCAGGCGGTCCCGGAATTGGCTCCAGAAGTGGGCGTCCGCGCCTTCGGATCCCTCGCCATGGATCGAAGTGCTGTTCCCACAGCCGGTGAGCTTCTCCAGGGTGCGGTTGACCCACGCAGGCTACGCGGAGCCCTCCGAATACACGGCCAGAGCATACAGATTGAGCTGCGCCTCGGGAAGCCGGGTGCAGGCCGAGCTCTCGGTCCACGACAATTCGGCCCCACGAGCCGAGCACATCCTGGTGTGCTCGGATGTCGATCGTCTACGAATCGACTTCGACACGGAGCCCGAGACCGCGCGCGCGGTGGCACGTCTCTACGAGATCGATGTGACGCCATGACCGATCGCAATCGGACGTGGCTCCATCTGATACTCACCTTGGGGCTCCTGGCACGCGTTGTCGCTTGGTGGTTCCAAGGTGGCTTCCATTATCCCGACGAGATCTTTCAGCAGGTGGAGCCGGCGTACTATCTGCGTACCGGGGTCGCGTGGCTGCCCTGGGAGTTCGTGCGAGGCTTGCGATCGTGGGTTCTACCAGGGATCTATGCTGCGCTCCTGGAGATCCTCAGCTGGGTGGGGGTCACCGGCCTTCCTGCGGTTCGCGCGATCACGCTTCATAACGCGCTCCTGACGGTGGTGATGATTCCGGCTGGGTTCAGAATCGGCGTTGCGTTGTGGCCCAAGGGCGAGCCCGAGGCTGAACGCGCCGGCTTGTGGGTTGCGCTCTTCACGGCGCTCATGCCGACGCTCGTGTACTACACACCCCACACGCTCATTGGGATTCCCTGCATGGTCGCGCTCACCTGGGGCTACGTCCATTGGCTGGAAGCCCGGGTCCGCGTCCCAGCGGACTCACGGTCGCTAATCTGGTGTGGGCTGTGGTTCGGAATCGCAGGCGCGCTCCGACTTGCTTGCGGATTCCACATGCTGATTCCACTGTTGGACTTGATCTTCCGCGGTCGCCTACGAGCGATTCGCCTGCTGTTGGTCGGGGCGGTGTTTCCGGTCCTGTTGGTTGGGTTCGTCGATCTCGTGACCTGGGGCTCCTTCCTTCACTCGACAATCGAACACGTTCGATACAACTTCTTCGAGGGCGGTGCGAGCAAGCACGGGGTGAGCCCTTGGACATACTACCTTGCGGAGAGCCTTTGGGGTCGACTCGGGCCGCTGGCTCCCATCGCATCCCTGGTGATGTTGAGCGGGCTACGCTACAGCTGGGTCGCGGCGCTCACACTGGTCGTCCCGGTCGCAGTGCTCTCCGGGCTGCCACACAAGGAAGATCGCTTCATGATCTACAACTGGCCGCTTCTTTCGGCCCTTCTGGGCATCGGATGCGCCGTCATCATTCGATGGTTGAGGCGCCACGGAGCCCGTCACTGGCGTGTGTCCATCGGCGCCACCGTGGCGGTGATCTTGATGTCGAATCTGAAGGGCACAATGGATCTTCCGTGGACGGAGCGGCGCGACATGTTCCGCGCGCAAGCCCTAGTTGGGCAGCAGAGCGATGCGACCGGTCTCCTGCTCGACGATCGGCGTCATATGAATGGCGGATACGCGGTATTCAACAAAAATGCGCCGCAAATGCCTTTCGAGAGAGGGCTCGTCTCGAATCCGGTCTTCAATTACGCTGCACTGCGTGCTGGTGGAAGTGACGCCTCAAGGCTGGCTCGTATGGGTTGGACAAACTGGGCTCGATTGGACCAAATCGTAGTTCTAAGGCGACCCCCGACGCTCCCAACGAAGCGGTAGGTCGCTGGTTTGAGTCGTCAGCCACCACCGAATGAGGCCCAAGTCGTCGGGAACGGAATCGAAGTGCGTGCATTGGGCGTTTCTCTTGCTTCGATCGATTGCGTAGAATCGATCATTCCACACGAGGGTGGGATGCTTCCGGACGAACGAATCGACAATCACACGATCCTTGTCGTCGATGTTGTCGAAATCCAGCAGGAGCACTTCGTCTTTGGTGACGCGGTTCACACGTTGGATCGTGCGATGCGGGGCGTCGAGATAGTACGTGAGCTCGATTCTGGGATCGCGGATGGACCGATGAAGTGCGTATCGAGTCTTGGCGGAATCGAAATGAGCTCCGAGCGCCCCAAACCAAAGACGCTCGTAGCGCTGGAAATAGCACTCTTCACAGTCGGCCGCGTGCCCGTGGTCGAGTTGGACCTTCCACTCGTGCCACGCAAAGCCGCCTTGTAGCGCTACGAAAGCAAGGAAGATGGTCGCGGCGCTCCGCTGATCGCGTCTGCTGCTGATGGATTGCAGGCCGATTCCTGCAGCGACGGCGATGGCAGGAGTCCAGTAGTACATCCAGTAAGAATGGAGCGCAGCCGCGTCCGGAAATGCCGCGATATTGACCAAGCCGGCAAACCCAAACGCGCTCGGTAAGATGGCGCGTGGCTCAAGACCCCGTCTCCTAGCAGCTCGGAGCGCCGCACCCGCTCCAATCGCTGCCGGCAGCATGATGGGCCCATACAGGGTAGTGACCCGCTCGGCGAGAAGCGTGGCGTAGAAACCGAAAGCCGGCATTCGATTCCGAAATCGAAATGCGTCGATCATTTCTTGCAAACCGGATCGCGCCACGTAGATCCAGCTGAAGAAAGCAACCAAGTTTGCAAGCGTAACTCCGGAGAAGAGCACCAGAAACCAGGCCCAATGCGGCCCGGCACGACCTCTCGCGCCCAGAATCACGCAGTGCACTGCGATCGCGAATGCGATGTAGTACCCGGGCCAGTCGAATTGAGCTGCGAGCGTGAGGGCAAGCATGCACATTGCGGCGTCGGCGCTCCGGCCGTTCTCGAGCCACCGCAAATAGGCGTACACCATCCACAGCGAAAAGAAGATGCAGCCCTGCTGGTGCGCCACCATGTTGCCGAAGATCCAATTGAGCGGGATCAACGCGTAGGCCGAGCCAACAAAGCATGCCGTGCGCGCTCCCCAGAAACGCCGAACGAGAACCACCAAGAAAATCAGGGCTCCCAGGCTGTACGCAAATGGAATGATTCGCGCCGCCCACTCGTGCGGACCGAACAACGCGAAGCTGGCCACGAGGTGGCCATGCAAGGCCATTGGGTGATGTGTGTAGATCGCGCTCGGGGGTGGAGGCTCGCGTTCGAAGTAGTACGGCGCCTGGCCCACGATGCCAAAGCGTAACGAGTTCCTCGCGGCCTGACTGAAGGACGCGCCCATGTATCCGTTGTGACCCCAGTGCCACGGAGCATCGATTCCCCGAGCACACGCGAGGACATAGGAGAGCGCCGCCGCCGCGAAAAGGAGGCAGCACCATGCGCGCCAGTCGTTACGATGCCGACGAATGAGCCTTTTTCCAACACACTCGAATGCGGCGCAAGGTTGGCGCGGCTCCGTGCGCCCGTGCAAACTTTGCGCCGCGGTTTCGCGTCTTCTTCTGCAAAAGGCAAGTCAGTCCCCATGGCACAGGGTTTGCAACGGGATCGAGCGATGAGGAAGCGTTTCAAGAGTCTGCCGTGGTTCGTCGCGGCGATGATGATCCTTGGGCTGGCGCTCGGTTGCTCTGATGAGGCGCCCGGCCAACCGGATGCCGGCCAAGATGCAGGTCTCGACGCAGGTCTCGACGCAGGTCTCGACGCAGGTCCCGATGCCGGCACCGGCGGAAGCGGGGGAAGCGGCGGCACCGGCGGTACGGCTACGGAGCTCGCGGCCCTGTCGTCTTGCGGCGGAGATGGGCTGCGGGGTTTCATCGGCTTCCTCGACGCGCTGCAAGACCTGCTCCACTACGTCGACGGTGCTCAGGCTCTGCCTCCATACATCACGTACGACCCAAACACCCTCGAGTTTGCATGGCAGTTGGACGTCGATGGCAATGGCAGCACGGAAACCCTCGTCGACGGTGAGCTCATCGAGAGCTCCGGCACATTGGCCCAGGGGATCGAGTTCGGTGAAGTGATCCACGCGGACTGGAGCTGGAGCGCCAATGCCGTATCCACGGGTGCAGGGAAGCTCGCGCTCTACGGCCTCAGCAATGAGACCATTCGAGTCACGCCCTTGGTGGAGCCCTGGTACGACGACGGCAATGATTGCCACGTCCAGTTCACGACTGTCTATTTCCATGTCGACCTCTCGGTTCCCGGCGCCGAGCGCACGGCCGTGCAGCTTGGGTTCTGGATCGAGGCGGGGTCCTATATGATGGACAATGCCTTCGCGACGTTCGGCGAAACCACCATCACGATAGACGGACAGTACGCGAATGAGCCCTTCTCGTTCACCTTGGACGCAGAAACGTACGAGCTCGTACCGTAGACTCGTGATGCAGGGCGAGCCCACCGTCTCCACCAACGACCGCTCTTGATGCACGCGGTCTCTAGCGAGTCGCCTCGGCCCGCGCTCGCCCCAGCTCCACGACCAAATCGCTTCGATCGAGTGCCTTCTCGAGGAGCTCGAGTGTTGCT
This sequence comes from Myxococcales bacterium, assembly GCA_050118395.1. Classification (GTDB taxonomy): domain Bacteria; phylum Myxococcota_A; class Polyangia; order Polyangiales; family Houyiibacteriaceae; genus SG8-38. The sequence continues at coordinate 27,253 of JASFKY010000013.1, forward strand.
CGTATGCGATTGTAGTTCAGGGACGGCCCCTGAGCCGCAATGATCGCGACGACATCCTCCCGATCCTTCGAGCGTCCGCCCAGAATCTTCATCGCAACGACGTCTTCTGCCGCTGCGACAGGAACGATTGTTCCGCCGAGGTCCACGGGCTCCGCCCGAGATCGAAACGACTCTTCAATGCCGGGGCCACCGATCACGACGTCGGCGTTGATGCCCGTTTCGAGATGGACGAGCGGAAGAACTCGAGTCTCTCGGACGAAGTCAGTCTCAACCCCACGCAGCTCGAAACCGTTCGCTTCGAGGGCTTCCACCAGCGCTTCCATGGTGAGGTCGCCCGGGAAAACGGTTACGTCGACGTCTGCCGTCATTCTCACTGCACCATGGACGAGCGCGGCCTGGGCGCCAAAGACGTACCAGTCCACCTCTAGCTGCTCGAACGTACCTCGGAGTGAGCTCAGGACCTCAGCGAACGGCGAAGGCATGCGCCGCCCGATCCAAGAGTTGCTTCAGTCGAACCTGAAAGCTCAAGTCGGCCGTCGCGTAGCGCGAGCCAGGAAAATCTCTTCGCGCACTCCGAGCATGCTCGAATAGGGCATGACTTGCCGCGACCGTCGCGCTCGGCCCCTCGGCCCGAAAGCGTAGCACCCAATGCTCCCGATCGGAGTCGGCTACCCTCGCCCAATCTCTCTCAGCGTACTCCCGGATGTACTGATCGTTCACAGCCTACAGTCTAGCATTGTATCCAAGGGTCGTCTCCGCTCCGACGCACGCACGGAGTCGCGCGCCGGCCTGACTCTCGAGCTCAGCCGAGTGACCAAATAGTGAACAGAACCCAGGGCAAGCCGGGGGATTCCAGGGTACTCAGGGGTACGCGAGTAAGAGGCCGGGTTCCGTGCTTGGAATGGCGATCCGCGGGAAAACCGAGTGTCCGCGTAGTGTTAGCGTATCGCCGACAGTAGGGTTCGATTCCCACCGCCTCCACCAAACAAGCGCAATGATTGCCGCGGGTTAGCGTTCTGAGAAACGCATATGTCATAAGAAATGTCATGAATCCGGCCTGGCAACCGCTCTGGATCCACTCGAAGACAGCTCACCGCTTCGCAGAGCGCCGACCACTCCCACGCCGTGTAGACGTCGATGATCGCGCCCCGCGCGTTGTGCGTGATCTGCTCGAGGACGTCGCGGCGAGCGCCGATGCTTCGACAACCGGCATCAGATCGGGACGGGCTTCCTTCGGGCAAGATGTGGGATTGTAAGAGGGGAACCTCGTTCTGGTACGCCAACTTGGCAGTGGAGCGAAGCGGCGCTCCGCTGGACGGTGCAATATGTAGGAGAACGAAAGGCGTTTGGCGGGCCACTGGCTGCACTGCAGGCCGTACCTTCAACCCCTAACCCTGGTCGAGGAGCGGCCGTTCTGTACTAGCTCGTGGTCCGAAGAAACAGGGCAAATCGAGTTGGACTTGGATCGCCTTGTTCTGGGTTTCTCACGTGATGTACGTCAGGAAGACCTGCTGAACCTTGCTACCGGATCGGTCGCATGAGACGTTCGGGCTCTCTCAGCGATTGCGAGAACGTTAGGTAGATGGCACGCGCAACTCGCAGCAAGCCTCGTATGAACACCGTAATCAATCGGAATACGCTCTGGGCAATGGCCGCTGCAGCCTTTGTCGCGTTCACCTTTTACAGCAGCCTGAGCTCAGCCGAGGACACACCCTCCACGGCTTCCAAACCGGAGTCCAGCTCCAATGCCGAGCTGGCCGCCAAGCTGGCTAATCCAAGCGCACCGGTGCTGTCCTTGAACTTCTTCTTGGACGTCGTTCAAAGCGGTGGCTCAGCGCCGGATGCACATCGGGCCACCTTCCGGATCACCTTGCTGCCCGTGCTTCCCTTCGAAACCAAGCACGGGAACCTCATCTTGCGCCCGAACATCTCCGCCGAGCTCGGTCAGCCGTACCTCAACAGCGCTGGAAACGTCGAAACGGCCTCGGGTTTCGGTAACCTCACCCTCGACTCACTCTTTGGCAACACCTTGAAGAACGGGTTGATCATCATGGGGGGACTCAACACGACCTTTCCTACACACTCCGACCGGGCGCTTCGGGCGGAATGGGCC
>JASFKY010000014.1:0-28525 GCA_050118395.1 Myxococcales bacterium
CCGCCGATGATGACCATGCTTTGCGGTGCGCTTTGAAGGCTCACTGCCTCGCGCGCCGTGATGACCGTTTGACCGTCCGGTTCGAATCCAGGGATTTGGATCATCTGTGCGCCGGTCGCGACGATGATCCCCTTGCTCGCTTGGTAGGTTTGCTTTTTGCCGTCCCCGTCGGTGACCTCGACCGCGTGAGGGCCTGTGACTTTGGCCGTGCCCATCACGATGTCCGCTTTGTTTCCCTTCACCAGGCTACGGACTCCGCTGGTGAGCTTCTTGACGATGCCCTCTTTCCACTCCTGCATTTTTGCAACGTCGACGTGGAGATCTTTGAAAGTGATACCCATGTGCTCCGCGTGGCGCGCTTTTTGAGCGAAGTTGGCTGCGGCGATGAGGGCTTTCGACGGGATGCAGCCCCAATTGAGGCAAACGCCACCCATGTACTCCTTTTCGATGCACAGGGTCTTCACTCCGAGCTGCCCCAGGCGAATGGCAGCCACATAGCCGCCTGGGCCCCCACCGATGACGATTGCTTCATATTCGTTGGACATCGCGCCCAGTCTGAAGCACCCCATTGCATGGCGCCAGCACTGGCGACTCGGCGCCAAACGACCCCCGGACGGGGGGTTCGACCGGGTCACGCTGGGGAACGAAGTGCTATGATTCCGAGGCATGCGATATTTGCACACCATGATTCGCGTGAGTGATCTCGAAGGCTCACTCGAGTTTTATTGCAACAAGCTCGGCTTGGTGGAGGTGCGCAGGCGCGATAGCGAGGCGGGCCGCTACACCCTGGTTTTCTTGGCCGCTCCCGAAGACCGGGAACGCGCGGTCAGCGATGAGTCTCCGTTGCTCGAGCTCACCTACAATTGGGACCGAGAGGAGTACTCGGGCGGTCGCAATTTCGGCCACCTGGCCTTCCAGGTGTCGAACATTTACGACCTCTGTCAGCGGCTGATGGACCAAGGCATCACCATCCACCGTCCGCCCAGAGACGGTCGCATGGCGTTCATCCGCTCGCCCGACGGCATCTCGATCGAGCTCCTGCAGAAGGGTGACGCGCTCGAGCCCGAAGAGCCGTGGGCCTCGATGAAAAACACCGGAACCTGGTAGGGGGCGCGCAGGCCTATTTCGGGTGGGTTGCGTGTCTGCTAGTCGAGAGCTTCGAAGAGGCCGGCGGCGCCCATGCCGCCGCCGATGCACATGGTCACGATGGCTCGCTTGCCGCCGCGCCGCTTGAGCTCGTACAGGGCGGTCGCCGTGAGCTTGGCTCCGGTGCACCCGAGGGGATGGCCCAGAGCGATGGCACCGCCGTTGACATTGAGCTTTTCATCGGGGATGCCGAGCTCCTTTTGTACGTAGACCGCCTGGCTGCCGAACGCTTCGTTGAGCTCGATGACATCGATGTCGTCGATCGTGAGATCGTTCTTTTTCAAGAGCTTCCGCACTGCCGGGATGGGACCGATTCCCATGATCGAGGGATCCACACCCGCGGTGGCAAATGATTTGAAGATCGCCAGCGGTTCGATCCCGAGCTTCTCGGCCTGCTTCTTCTTCATGACGATCGCAGCTGCAGCGCCATCCGAGAGCGGAGACGAGTTGCCGGCCGTGACGGTGCCATGGACCGCAAATGCCGGGCGGAGCTGAGCCAACCCCTCGAGGGTCGTGCCTGGACGAGGCATCTCGTCGACCTTGAATTCGAACATCTGCCGCTCGCCCGCAGCGTCGTAGTAGATGCCGTGCACCGGCACGATTTCCTCTTGGAATACACCTTTTTCGATGGCGGCAACCGCGCGCTCCTGACTTCGGACGGCGAACGCATCCTGCTCCTCGCGGCTGATGTTGAAGCGTTTGGCGACGTTTTCGGCGGTGATGCCCATGGGCGTGTACGCCTCCGGGTACTGCTCCATGACCTCGGGCGAGGCGCTCGGCTTGTTGCCGGTCATCGGAACCATCGTCATCGACTCCACACCGCCGGCGATGACGACATCGTTGTATCCGGCCTTGATCGACCCGGCGGCAATGGCGATGGCTTGTAGACCGCTCGAACAAAATCGGTTGATCGTCATGGCCGACGTTTCCTCGGGCAGCCCCCCCAGGAAGCCGACCATGCGAGCCACGTTCATGCCTTGCTCACCCTCGGGGAAGGCGCAGCCGAGGACGAAATCCTCGACCATCTCTGGTTTCACCTGCGGGTTACGAGCGAGCAGACCTCGCACCACCTCTCCCGCGAGCTCATCGGGGCGCCGGTTGGCGAGCGAGCCCTTCTTCGCGCGCCCCACGGCGCTTCGAACCGCATCTACGATGACGATCTTGCCCATGTTTCTACTCCTGATTCCTCGTTCGCTCGTGCCTTCCGGATCGGCTCAGTTTCTAAGTGGTTTGTTGGTGGTCAACATGTGCTGCATGCGTTCTTGGGTCTTGGGCTCGCCGCACAAGCTGATGAAAGCTTCGCGTTCGAGCTCGAGGACCTGCTCCTCGGTCACCTCGTGGGCGTGACCCGAGGGTCCACCACAAAGGACGTTGGCGATCTTGCGCGCGATGAGCGCGTCGTGCTCGCTTGCATATCCGCCTGCCACCAGCGTGTCGATCATCATGTCCAGGGTGGCGATTCCGCTTTCGCCCGGTAGCCGGTACGCTCGGCGGGGTGGCGGATGGTAGCCAGCCTCGGCCATTCCCACCACGCGGGCTTTGCCTTCGGTCAGCAAGCGCGCCTTGTCGAAGGAAATCCCATCGCTCTTTCGGAAGTAGCCAAACTGCTTGGCCTCGCCGGCGCCCGTGGCCACGCGCGCCATGGCGATGTTTTGGAACGTGCGGGACACGAAGGGAAGGGCGTCCACGTCGGTGCCGTCGGGGACGCCTTCGAGCGCGCGCCACAACATGTTCATGTTGCCCGCACCTCCGGGAAGAAGCCCCACACCGACCTCTACCAGACCCACGTACGTCTCGGCCGCCGCTTGAACGGCATCCGCGCCCATGCACACCTCGAAGCCGCCGCCGACCGTCATTCCAAACGGAGCCGCGACCACGGGGATGGTCGAGTACTTCATGCGCTGCACGGCGCTTTGCAGGCCGCTCACGGTGTCACGGAGCTGATCCCAGGCCTTCTGCTGTGCCGCCATCATGACTGCAAAGAGGTTGGCCCCTACGCAGAAGTGATCGCCTTGGTTGTAGATGAGGAGGCCGCGGAAGTCCTGCTCCGCGAGGTCGACTGCCTTGCCCAACGCTTCCACGATATTGTCGTCGATGCTGTTCGCCTTGGTCGTGAAGGTGAGGCCCAACACGCCATCGCCCAGGTCCCACGCCTCGGCGCCACGATTGCCGAAGACGGGCGCTTCGCCACGCCGCATCACGGTCAGGCTGGCATTGCGCGGGTCGATGTCTCGCGCTTCGTACTCGCCTTTCAGCAAATTGAAGACACGACCATCGTCGGTGTAGAAGCTTTGCGCGCCGGACGCGACCATTTGGTCCACGGACGCGGGAAGCGGGATCCCGTCGGCCTTCATGCGGTCGTAGCCCGCCTTGAAACCAATGGCGTCCCAGGTCTGGAAAGGACCGAGATCCCAGTTGTAGCCCCACTTCATGGCGTTATCGACGGCCTCGACGTCATCGGTGATTTCGCCGATTTTGCTTGCCGAGTAGGCCAGGGTCCGCGAGAGCACGGTCCAGGCGAATTTGCCTGCAGGGCCGTCGTTGGCCACCAGTGCCTTGACTCGTTCTGCAGGAGAGCCCTTGAGGCTCTTGCAAAACTTCTTGATGTCTTCGTCGCCGGCCTTTTCGCGATACTCGAGCTTCACGGGATCGAAGGTCTGAATGCCTTCCTTGGTCTTCTTGTAGAAGCCGCCTTTGGTCTTGTTGCCGAGAAGCTTGCGCTCCACCATCACGTTGACGAATTCGGGGAGCGGGAAGACCTCACGCTCGGGGTCATCGGGCAGCGCTGCGTAGCAGTTGTCCGAGACGTGCTTGAACGTGTCCAGACCCACCATGTCGGCCGTGCGAAAGCTGGCGCTCTTGGGGTGACCCATGGGAGGCCCCGTGATGGCATCCACGTCCTCCGGGGTCAGGCCCTGTTTGAGCATCTCGCTCATGGTCAGCGACATGGAGTAGCAACCGATGCGGTTCCCGACGAAGTTGGGAGTGTCCTTGCCGATCACGATCCCCTTGCCGAGCTGGTCTTCGCCAAACACTTTCATCCGCTCGATGACGGCCGGATCCGTTTCTTCGCCGGCGACGAGCTCGAGGAGCTTCATGTACCGAACCGGATTGAAGAAGTGCATGACCAGGAAGCTCTTGCGAAAGGAGTCGCCTCGTCCTTGGAGCATGTCGGCAATCCGAAGGCCGGAGGTATTCGACGCCACCACCGTGCCCTCATCCAGCGTCTTTTCGAGCTTTTCGAACAAGCTCCGCTTGATGTCGATGTTCTCGATGATCGCTTCGATGACCAAGTCACAACCCTTGAGCAGCTCGATGTCGTCCTCGAGGTTGCCGATGGTGACTCGGTTGGCGTACACGGGGTGAAAGAAAGCGGCCGGCTTTGCTTTGAGTGCCCCCTTCAACCCGCCCGCGGCGAACTGGTTTCGCTTGGCCGGGTTTTTCTTGTCGGCCTCGCTGAGGCCTGGTGGGACGATGTCGAGCATCACCACGTCGACTCCGGCGTTGGCGAAGTGGGCCATGATGCCGCTGCCCATGACTCCCGCTCCGATCACACCTGCTCGTCGTACTGGTTTGGTCATACTTCTCTCCTCCGCTTCGGGCGGGGGAAGCTTCCGCAAGACGTGCAAAAACGCAAGCCGTTACCTCGCTTGGCTGATTTGGTCCCCTATTTGTAAGGAGTTGAGCTCAGCGCAGCGACCAATTCGTCGTGGATCGCCCCGTTGCTGGCGATGGCGCTGCCGCCGTAAATGGTTTCCTTGCCCTCGATCGACGTGAGCCGGCCCCCGGCCTCCCGAATCAGGACGGCTGCGGCACAAATGTCGTAAGGCTTTACGCCGGGGTCCACCATGGCATCGGCCCGGCCCAATAGCACCTGCCGGTAGCCGTCGAAATCCGGAAACCCTCGCGCGGAGTCGGTGGCGTCGGCGAGCCGCACGAGGGCTGGCGCCAGCCCGCTTTCGGTGAACTGCTGAAGGCATCCGTGGGTGACGGTTGCATCTGCCAGGACCGAGACCTTGGAGACACGGATCGGCCGTCCGTTGTGGGTCGCGCCGTGGCCGCGTACCGCGACGAAAAAATCCCCCGCCGCAGGCATGTACGCAATGCCCACCACAGGCTCGCCGGCCGTTTCGATTCCCACCAATACGGACCACGTAGGCAAACCACGGATGAACGCGCGGGTGCCGTCAATTGGATCAACAACGAACCGGAGCTCGGGGTTATTCCCGTGGGTGCCGGTCTCTTCGCCGAAAAACTCCGCGCGGGGATGCTCCGCAAAAACGAACTCCCGGATCGTCTGTTCCACCTCGCGATCGGCCGCGGTCACCGGGCTACGATCGGGCTTCTTGTCCGCGGTGACGCCCTGGGCAAAACGCTGCACTGCGGCATCACCTGCACGAACCACGACCTGCTCCAACGCCCTCAGCCCCGCCAGTCCGCCGATTCGATCGATATCGAACTTCGTCACATCCCAATCATGACTCGTCCTCGCCTTTGCGTGAAGCGGCGATGTTGCAGGGGATTGCGCCATTTCCGATTGACGGGTGCGGCTTCTATCGACACGATCAGGCCATGGTGGAGCAGCGGGGGTCCATCGTGCCATTCGCCGGTTGGCGGCGTGCACGGTTTTTGGGGGAGTCGCCCCTGCGGCAGGCCATGCGCTCGGTGGGGGATCGCGTCGTTCGAATTGCCGAGGAAATGGTGGGCCAGGACATCGACGCCCGGATTGCCGGCATCAAGACCCACCCAAACGAAGTCGGTCACGACCCCTTCGGATTCGATCCCGAGACGAGCCGCTACGCGCTGGCCGTGGCCGCGTTACTGCACCGCCGTTACTTCCGAACCCAGGTCTATGGGATCGACCGGGTGCCGGCCGGCCGGGTGCTGATCGTGGCCAATCATTCGGGTCAGCTTCCCTTCGACGCGGTGCTCATCGCCAGCGCGCTCATGCTCGACGCCGTGCCACCGCGCTTTCCCCGCAGCATGGTCGAGACCTGGACCGCGGAGCTGCCCTTCATTTCGACCTTGTATCCGAAGCTCGGCCAAGTCGTGGGGTCACCGGAAAACGCGCGCCGATTGCTCCGGCAGGAAGAATGCCTGATCGTCTTTCCCGAGGGCGCCCGTGGCATCAGCAAGACCTTCGATCAGCGCTATCAGCTCACCGATTTCGGTCTAGGGTTCGTGCGCCTCGCGCTCGAAACGAAAACCCCCATCGTGCCGGTGGCCGTCATCGGCGGTGAAGAGCAATATCCTTCCATTGCGGACATCAAACCATTGGCGAGGCTGCTCAACATGCCGGCGTTTCCCGTCATGCCGCAGGTGTTTTTCGGCATGGTCGCGCCGTTGCCGACCAAGTACCGCCTCTACTTCGGGGAGCCCTTCTACTTCGAGGGCGATCCCGACGACGACGACGCCGTCGTCGAGGAGAAGGTTTGGCTCGTCAAGAGCACGATCCAAAGCATGGTGAACCGCGGCCTTCGCGAACGGAAGGGCGTGTTCATTTGACCGAGAGCGCTTCCATGCCGAACCCGAACCCCGAGCCCACCAACCATCGCAAACCGAGCGGCACGGCACTCAAGCCCGCCGAGGATCGACCGTCTGGGCGAGCCCCAGTCGCCCGCGGTGTATTCGGTCACGGCGAGCCCCAACCCCAGTCCCGAGGCGCGGAGCCCGTGACCGGCAAGCGGCCGCGTCCCGTCACCGAAGGCGCGGTTCTGGTCACCGGCATTTGCGGGCGTCTCGGCAAATTGCTGGCGCGAGAGCTTCACCGCGCCGACCGCGTGGTTGGTGTCGACCGACGGCCTTTCATCGACCGCCCCAAGGACATCGAGCACCACCAAATCGACATGCGGCGCAAGAAGATGAAAGACATCTTCCGAACGCGAAACATTCGAGCCGTGGTCCACCTGGGGGCCCTCCATGATCCGCGGCGAAGCGAGCGAGAAAGGCATTCTTGGAACATCGTCGGCTTCCAGAAGCTTCTCGATTACATGACCCAATACGAGGTACCCAAGCTCGTGATCTTGTCCGGCGCAAACGTATACGGCCCGCAACCCAATAATCCGCAGTTTCTCACCGAGGAAGCGCCCCTTTTGGGTGCGCAGCACTTCGGAGGCATCCGGGATTTGGTCGAGCTGGACATGCTGGCCCAGAGCTTCTTCTGGAAGAATCCGGGCACGCAGACGGTCATCCTTCGCCCGTGTCACGTCGTGGGCCGCGTGCACAATGCTGCGAGCAACTACCTGCGTCTCGAACGACCCATCATGGTGATGGGCTTCGATCCGATGGTGCAGGTCGTCCACGAGCGGGACGTGGTACGGGCCATCGACCTCGCATTGCGGCCTGGTGTCCGGGGCATCTTCAACATCCGAGGCCCCGGGGAGATGCCGCTTTCGAGCTTGGTTCGCCGAGCCGGCGGACGTCCTCGTATCGTGCCGGCGCTACTCGCCCGAACCGCTCTCGACCAGCTTTGGAAGCTCAGGCTGAGCTCCTTTCCTTCGCAGGAGCTCGACCACTTGCGCTACGTGTGCATGGTCGACGACTCACGAGCCCGAGCCGAGCTCGGCTACGAGCCCGTGTACTCGATCGATCGCATCGTTCGTGACGTGCGACGCCTTCGGTACCAAGCGGCCTAGCGACACCTGCCGTCGACGCAGCTTTGCGTGTCGGCGCAGTCCGCTTGCGTCCGACAGTCGCTGATCAGCTCGCTTTCTGCGTAGCAGAGATTGTCAGGCCCGCAGAGTGGAACCTGCCCATCGTACGAGGCGCAGAGGTCGTCGGGATTGGGCGCGGAAATGTCGCATGCCGTGCGGCACACGCCCTCCACGCAAACGGTGCCGTCGCAGTCTTCGTCCATCCGGCAGAAGGGGACCGGCGCATTCGGGTCGGGGCTGGTTCGAGGGCGGCAAAAGCTCTGGGGGCCGCAAACCTCGGTTTCGGCGTTGCAGCCCGCGTCGCAACGGCGCAGGCAGATGCCCTCGACACAGTTCGTGGTCAGGTCCGGACAGTCGCTGCTATCGACGCATTCGCCCGTGTTCGGCTGGCAGAGGGCATCTTGGCAGCGGGTGCCGGTGGGGCATCGAGTGGATGGGCCGCATAGCAATCTGCACCGGTTGTTGGCGCAGCTGAAGCCTGCCGCGCACTGAAAGTCGAACTGGCAGGTCTCTTCGATGGGAGTGCACAGGTTCTCGATGCAGAGCCGGCCCGCTTCGCAATCTGTGTCATCGAGGCAGTTGCCCTCCACCGCCGGCCGGCAGCTGTCACGGAAATCACACTCGAAGCCTGATGTGCAGTCCCCATCGGCGCGGCACTCGGCCACGGCCGGGATGTAGCAGCCCCCATCGGAGAGGTCGCAGTAGCTGCCGACCGGACAATCCCCATCAGTCAGGCAGACGCCGAAATCGTAGGCTACACAATGGTTTGCGCCGGAATCGCAGAAGGCGCCCGAAGGGCAATCGGCATCGCTTTGGCAGGATACCGGCACGTCTCGCGGAGCTCGGTCCGGCCCGTAGACCGGGCACCCGCCGAGAAGCAACAGCAGGGGTAGAATGGGAATTGCGCGTGATTGGGCCATGCCGGTGCGACGCCAGTCCGCGCGCCCGTATTCACATCCGGTCGCTCAGTCCAAGAATGGGTCGTCGAGCATCCCGTTTTGACGTAATGCCTCATACAAGACGATGGCCACCGCATTGCTCAAATTCAGGCTCCGCACCGCGCCGAGAGTCGGAATGCCCCATACGCGATCGCGACCCTGAAGCAGATCGGGCGGGAGACCGACCGATTCCCGTCCGAATACCAGTGCGTCGCCCGGTTCGAACTCCGCTTCGAGATACGAACGGCTCGCTCCTGCAGAAAAGAAATGAATTCGGATGGTTGGGTTTGATTTTTCGAATGTCTCGAATGATTCGTGGCGGTGGATGTCCACGAGGTGCCAGTAATCGAGACCCGCCCGGCGCACCGCATGATCATCGATTCGGAAGCCGAGGCGGCCCACCAGGTGGAGGGGCGACTGGGTGGCGCCGCAGGTGCGGGCCACCGCGCCGGTGTTGGGCGGGATCTCCGGTTCGACCAGCACGACGTGGAACGGGCTCGCCAGGGGACGGACTCGGAGCTTGGGCCCTTGGGGCATGCTGCCTCTTACGATAGAAGAGCCCTATGGCAAAATGGGTATGGCTTTCGATTGTGCTGGGCGCCGTGGCGTTCTTCGCCGGGTTTTGGATCTGGAAGCCTGCCGAGCCCCCGCCCTTGGGCCGACTCCCGTCCGAGGAGCCGGTGGTGGCGATCGCTGCACCGCCGCCCGGCGTGGATTGGGCGCCGGTGGGTGAGCATCCGGAGATCCGCAAAGCCATTGGGGGCACCGACCCGGACGCGTTGCGGACCGCGCTGCAAGACGCCGGCCTGTCCGGACTGTGGGTGGAGGCGAGGCCCCAAGGGTCTTGGGAACCGGAGCTGCCCCTCGAGCAGCGTTTTGTCGCGGGCGGCGTCGTCCGCGGTTTTCGCGGCGAGCTGCTGGCGGCCCAAGGATTGCTCTACACGATCGACCGAACCCAAATCCCGGTCGTGCTCGCCGACCAGGTGCTCGCGAAGGTTGCGCGCAAGATCCTCGAAGGTAGTGATCCGCCTGCGCTCGAGGACTTTCCGAGGGAGCTCGCCCAGCCGCAGGCAGTCGAGGTTCTGGTCATGTTGAGTAGCGAGCAAGGCCCACGGCTATGGCGCTCGGCCAAAGCCGACTCCATCGCGCAGGGATTGATCACCGCATCGCTCGGGGCTCGCACCCGCTGGGAAGAACGCTCCGACACCATGGGCGGTCCACTCGTAGACCATCTCGACGAGCTGGACGTGCAAGTGGCATTGTTGCTCGATGACGGCACGTTCGATTCGAGCGCCATTTCCTTGATCGACGCTCTGGTCAAACCCGTCCACGGGGTCGCATACGAGCAGCCTGGACGCTGGCGCTACCTGCTGCCCCGCGCCACTTTTGGGGCGGGATCGCCCACGAAAGCGTTTGAGGATCTCTTCGAAGAAAATGGTCTGCCCAAAGACAGCTTCGATCGGGCGGATCTCCGCCTCTATCGCATCCGCATGCAAATGGTTTCGGTCGATCAGGGCTTGGCCGATTCGACCGACACGGTGGTGATTCCCGAGGTCGTCGAGGGATCGCAAGGGGAGTCTTCGGAGCCGGACACGTCGAAGGGCGGTTCGGGCTCGGAGGGAAGCGATACGACGAACGTCGTTCCGAACCCTTGACGGCTCCGCACGTCGATCCGGCCGCCCGCTTCGGACACGATTCGTTGGGAAATGGCCAAACCAAGCCCGGTCCCTTGTTGCTTGGTCGTCACGAACGGAACGAACAGGTTCGGCAACAAGCTGGGGGCGATTCCGGGCCCCGTGTCTCGAACGCTGATCTGGACCCACCGGCGCGCATCGTCCCCCAAGCGCAGCCGGTCTTGGGCGCGCGTTTCGACGTACACGCTCCCGCCTTCCGGCATCGCCTGGACCGCATTCTGGACCAAATTGATCAAAACCTGGCGCAAGTGCTCGATGTCGATGCGGACCTTGGGTAGGGCAGGGTCCATGGCGACGTGTAGCGAGACGTTCGTCGCGTCGCACTCGGGGCGAAGGAACTGCAAAGTGAGCTGGACGGCCGCGCTGACGTCGATCGGCTCGGGGTCGACCTGGCTCGGTCGTGCGTAGTCCAAGAACGAGCTCACGACACGGTTTAGACGATCGACCTCGTCAACGATGATGTCGAGGAACTCGCCGTGATCGTCGCTTGGCGCGGACGCCTCGGACAGATACTGGGCGCTTGCCTTGATCGACCCGAGCGGATTTCGGATTTCGTGTGCGAGGCCTGCGGCCATCTCGCCGAGTGCAGCGAGCCGGTCCCGCTCTTTGAGCTGCTGGTAGACCTGGGAGTTTTCGACGGTCACCGCGACCTGGTTGGCCAAACCCGCGAGGAGCTGCACCTCTTCCTTGGAGAATGCATCGCGAAGGCGATCGTCGCGCAGGGTCAAAAAGCCGTACAGCTGATCGGATTCACCCCTGAGGCCCAAGCAAACCGACGCCTGAAGCGCTCGAAGGGTCACGGCGATGTCGTGAGCCGTTTCGGCTTCACGGTCGTCTCCCATCAGCCGACGTTCCTCGAGCTCGCGCTCCGCATTTTCCAGCACCGCGGTTCCCGATTTCGACATGCGCTCGAGAAGCGGCCGCGCGGGGGCCATCTCTACACGCTCCGGGGGCTTGGGCCCGAAGTGATCTTTGAGAAGAAAAGCTCGCACGTCCGGGGCAAGAAGATAGAGCGCGCCCTGGGTGAAGCGGGGAGAGGCATCGAGGCCCTTTACGAGCACGCGACCGAGCTCGTCGACGTCCAAAATGTGCGCCACGGATCGACGAAGCGCGAGCACGGTCTGCTCCAGCTCGAAGCGTTCGTGGAAAAACACCTGGGAGATCCATTGCTGCACCTTGGTCCGCACCGGGTCGAACAAGATCAACACGACGAAGGCCGAGACCACGACGTGCAAAAACAGCTGCTCGCCGGAGACGAGGCGCATGAGCCAGAGCATCAGGGCCAGCACGAAGGCGAGGGCGGTGAGCACTCCCAGACGGCCCGATAGCTCGTAGAGGTCGATCAAACGGTAGTGGGTGATCGACTGGGACAGCGCGTACAAGAAAATCAAGACGAGGATCGTGCCCACGGGCGGGATGTCGACCCCGGCGTAGGGCAAGTACTCGACCAACGTGAATAGACCACCCAAGGCGCCCACGAGGGCGATGTATCGGAGCCGTGCGCCCTCCACGCGAGAGTCGGTCTTGAAGCCCTGTCGGTACAAGGAGCCGAGCGCGAGCGTCAGGAACACGGTGACGTACAGCAAGAGGCCGCCGATCACGACTGCATGATCGTAAAAAGGCGTGAGCATCGCTCCGAGCAGGACGACGGCTGCGGCAGCCGACGTCCGCCGCAGCAGCCTGGAGCGCCTGGTTTCCGAGGGGACGAGCACTCCGAAGAAGCGCACCGCCGAAAGGGGCAAAAGCACGCCGCAGATCAAGTGAAACCGCTCCCAAAATGGAAAGCCACGAGCGACCCCAAGCATGAAAGCGCTCACGTACCAAAGCCCGGTATTGACTGCGAGTATGCCGAAAAGCCACCGGTCGCGCTGTCGGTACGTGCGCAACAGGACACTCGCTGCAAGCGCAAAGCACAAGAGCGCTGCGATGAACGAGCTCTGGGTTCGGGCGTCCACCGCGCAATCCTAACAGCTCCCCCGGGTGGGGTCAGTTGCTACAGTAAGGCTTGCAGATGGCAATACAGATCCTCGACGGGGCAATCGGCACGGAGCTGATTTCGCGGGGCGTCCGACTGGACGGCCCAGATTGGAGCGCGCGGGCCATCGCCCAAGCACCGCAGCTTCTGGCTCAAGTCCATGCGGATTACGCGCGAGCGGGAGCAACCCTTCATACGGCCAACACCTTCCGCACGCAGCCGAGGATCCTCGGTCGAGGATGGACGGGCGCGTTGGAGTCGGCAGTGCGCATCGCACGCGAGGCAATTCCCGCCCGATGCAAGGTGCTCGGGAGCATGGCACCGCTCGAGGATTGCTACCGCCCCGACCTCAGCCCCGGGATTGCAGCTTGGGACGAGCATCGACAGATCGCCAAGGCGCTTGCCGAGGCGGGTTGTGACATCCTTCTATGTGAAACCTTCGCGAACCGTGACGAGGCGCTGACCGCCGCAGGAGCCGCAGTCGAGACTCGGCTGCCCGTGTGGCTGTCGCTGACCGCGGGCCCGTTTGGCGATCTGATGACCCCGCGGCAACTCGGCGACATCGCCCTGCAGGCCGCTTCGGTGGGGATCAAACGCCTGCTGGTCAACTGCATCGCCGCGACCAAAATCCAAGCCTACGTCGACGCCATTGCGACCGTCGGCTTGCCCATTGGCGTCTATGCAAACGCGGGTCCGAAGGACGGGGGGCTTGGTTGGGGCGATACGAGCCTCGCAGCGGCACGGCGTTATGCCGATCTCGCCGAGGGATGGGTGGCATCCGGCGCCACGGTCGTCGGCGGATGTTGCGGCACGGGCCCGCCACACATCGAGGCGCTCGTCGAGAGGCTCGCTTAGGAGCTGGCTGCGTTTCTCGCGGCGTCGTCGGGCTCGATCAGCTCTCGCACCGTCACGAGGAGGTCCGAAGGATCGAAGGGCTTTCGAAGCCAACGCTGGGGCGTGCCGTTGGGGTCGGCGTCCGCAGGAGGTGGCGCCCCGCTCATGATTGCCGCCCGGTCCACCAAGCCTCGATCGCGCAGTTGCGCGAGCAAGATGTCGCCTCGCTCGTCGGGCAGCGTGAGATCGATGAGCGCTGCCGAGAATGGCCCGCTGCTTTGGCGCGCTTCTTCTGCGCTCGCGACGCAGGTTGCGGTCACTCCGCTCAGGCCGAGGGTCATCGAGATCAATCCGCGGACACCTTCATCGTCTTCGACCACCAGGACGTGCGCCTTTTGCGCCTCCTCGGGTTTGACCATCCGGCTGATCCGCGTCGACTTGGGAACCAACTCCGATTCTCGTTTGACGCCTGCTTCCGGAAGTTGAACGCGAAAACTGGCGCCGCGCCCCGGAGAGGTGTCGAGCCGAATCCGCCCCCCGAGCGACTCCACCGCTCCTCGTACGATGGCCAAGCCCAGACCCGTGCCTTCGGTACGCGTGGTGTAATAGGGCTCGAAGGCGCGCTTCTTTTGCGCGTCGGACATTCCGGGCCCGTCGTCACGCACCTCGAGCTCGACCAACGTCCCGCGGGGACGCACGCACACGGACACCGTACCACCCGCCGGCACCATTTGGACCGCGTTGTGCGAGAGGTTCCAGACGATGGAAAAGAGTTGCGAACGCTTGCCCTCGACCCAGAAGGAATCGTCGATCTCGGCATGAAGGCGAACGCGCTTTTGCTGCGCTTCGGGCCGAAGCAAGCGCACCACGTCTCGAATGACCGACGACAAATCGGCGCGCGTTCTTTCGTGGTTGCCCTGTCGGACCATCCGTAAGAGATCCTGCGTGGCATCCCGTGCGACCTGCGCGCTTTTTTCGATGAGCGCCAAGGCTTCGTCGGGCGGCGCCTTGTCGGGCCGCTCACGAGCGACTTGCGCCCAGCCAACGATGGCGCTGAGGGCATTGGCGACCTCGTGCGATACGCCTGCAGCGAGATCCGCGGCGGCTGCCTTCGCCTGCATGCTTTCGGCGACGGCGCTTTGCTGTGAGCTCATCAGCACGGCGGCACGCCCTGGACCCGCGGGCAACGCCATCACTTGCACGCCCGGCCGCGGGCTGAAGGCCGATGGCTCGCCGGCGCGAGCGTCACCGATGGCTTCTTCGAGCCGTGCGCTCTGCGTTTCGTGCAGAAGCTCCTCAGCGCCATCGACGAGGCTGTCGGGCACACGTCCTCCCAGAGCCGCGAGCGCATGGGCATTGGCAGCCACGGTTCCGCCTTCCTCTTCTTCGAGGAGCGCGAGCCGCAACTCGTGAGCTATCCAACCAATAAGTTCTAATGACACCGCAAACGTCCGTTTAAGCCAAAATGTAAGGTCTTTCAGGGGGATCCGTCAATGGAAAGCCCACCTTTTGGTGAGCGAATGCGCACCCCTCGCCTGGCGGTGGGGATCTGCTACCTTCGGCGCCCCATGACGGACGCGAGAATCTCCCTCGAGCAGGTCTTGCACGTCGCGAAGCTGGCGAGGCTGACGCTCTCCGACGACGAGGCGCGCCAAATGCAAGAGCAGCTCGATGCCATCCTCGGATACATGGAGGGGCTCGACCAACTCGACGTGTCCGAGGTGCCCCCCACCTTCCACTCGATTCCGATGCTTGCGCCACTTCGACGCGACGTACCCACCGGATGCAGCGATCGTGCGGAGATCCTCGAGCAGGCACCCGAGAGCCAGTGGGGCGGGTTCGCGGTGCCGCTGGTGCTCGAGGTCGACTCATGACCGAGTTTCCTTGGCAAAGCGCGTTCGAGATTCGTGAGCAGGTCGTCAGCGGCGCCACGAGCGCAGTGGAGATCACGCGCGCCTATCTCGGACGCGCCGAGGCACTCAACCCGACGCTGCGCTGCTTTCTCACGCTCGATCACGAAGGCGCGCTGGCCGCGGCTGCGCGGGTGGATCGAGCCCGCGACTCCGGCGATTCGCTCGGGCCTTTGGCGGGCGTCCCGGTGGCCTTGAAGGACAATCTGTGCACGCGAGGCGTACCGACGACCTGCGCCTCGAAGATCCTCGAAGGATACCTGCCACCATACGACGCCCACGTCGTCGAAGCGCTTCGAGGCGCCGGGGCCGTCATCCTCGGCAAGACCAATTTGGACGAGTTTGCGATGGGTTCTTCCAACGAAAACTCCGCATTCGGCAACGTACACAATCCCTGGGACCTCGACCGTGCGCCGGGCGGATCCTCGGGCGGCTCGGCCTGTGCCACCGCAGCGGGCCTGACCGCGCTTGCGCTCGGTAGCGACACGGGGGGCTCGGTGCGGCAGCCCGCGGCCTTCTGCGGGATCACGGCCATCAAGCCGACGTACGGGCGAGTCTCGCGCTACGGGTTGATCGCCTTTGCTTCGTCGTTGGATCAGGTGGGTCCCATGGCGCGGTCGGTGCGGGAGGCTGCGGCGCTGCTCGAAGTGGTGGCGGGCCACGATCGGCGCGACGCCACTTCTGCCGAACGCGCGACGGGCGACTACCTCGCGGCTTGCGATCGAGGGGTTCGCGGTTTGCGCGTCGGCGTCGTGCGCGAGCTTCTCGAAGGCTTGACGGATTCAGACGTCGGTACGCGCGTGGAAGCAGCCCTTGCCGCGCTCGAGCAGGCGGGAGCGACTCTGGTCGACGTCTCGCTGCCCCATGCCGACCACGCGGTCTCCGTCTACTACTTGATTGCCACGGCAGAGGCCTCGAGCAATCTCGCGCGCTTCGACGGTATTCGATACGGGCTTCGTGTGCCGGGACGAGACCTGACCGAGATGTACACCAACACGCGGGCGCAGGGCTTCGGCCCCGAGGTCCGCCGACGCATCATGCTCGGAACCTATGCCCTCTCCGCGGGCTATTACGACGCCTTCTATTTGAAAGCGCAACGGGTGCGCACCTTGATTCGCCGGGACTACGACCAGGCGTTCGAACGCTGCGACGTGGTCTGCACCCCGACCACGCCCACGCCGGCCTTCGGATTGGGGGAAAAGACGGGCGATCCGCTTCAGATGTACCTGGCGGACGTGTTTACCTTGCCTCCGAGTCTCGCCGGGCTCGCCGCCATCAGCACTCCTTGCGGCTTGTCGGCCGGCGGGTTGCCCATCGGGCTTCAGTTGGTGGCGCCTCCGTTCGAAGAGGAGATTCTTTGCAGTGTCGGGCAGGCCGTCGAAGATGCTTGCGGTTTGCAGGATGCGCGACCCGCTGCGCTTGGCTGATCACGAGCGCTACTTTCCGTCGACGTGGGGTAGGGTCTGGTCGTCCGCTTCCGTCGATGCACCCTGCTTCTGCAAGATGGTGGAAGGCTTGCTGCGGCGCTCTTCACCGGCGACCTCCACTCGATTGCGGCCGCGCGCCTTGGCCCGATAGAGTGCCTGGTCTGCTTGCTCGATGAGCGTTTCGCCGTCGACGCCGGTGCCGAGCATGGCGAGCCCGATGCTCACGCTGATCTGTTCCGGTCCGCCTTCTACTTGGGGCGCGTTGGCGAGGCGCCCACGAAGGCGCTCTGCGACGATGCGGGCCGCGGTGAGCTTGATCTCGGAGAAGATGACCAGGAACTCTTCTCCGCCCCAGCGGGCCACGATGTCGTTGCGGCGGACATACTCGGTGAGCGAGTTGGCGATCTGCTGCAGTACCCGGTCCCCGGCTCCGTGGCCAAACTCGTCGTTGATCGCCTTGAAGTGATCGACATCGCACATCGCAACGCATAGACCCGTATTGTTTCGCCGCGATCGTGCGATTTCCTCCTCCAAGCGTTTACTGGCATGTCGCCGGTTGTAGAGCCCCGTGAGCCCGTCGGTGAGCGCAAGCTGCTGCGTCTCTTCGATGAGAAAGAGCGACTTGACCACCACGCCCATCGCATCGGCCACCAGGCCGGCGCTTCGGACGTCGACGTCGGCGCAGGCGCCCGGGCCGGCGAAGATTTTCAGCGATCCCAGGTTTTCACCGGCCACTTGGATGTCGAAGGTGTGCCCGCGCCCGGCGACCACGTGCTCACCGGGCCCGAACTTCGGCTCGCGTGCGATGGTCGTGCGAGTGGCGCCGAGACTTTGCTCGGGGATTCCGAGGGCAGCAATGCCGGCCGTCGATCTCCGCGAGGGCCAGGGCCCCCGAGCTCGAATCGAAAAAGTGGGACCGCTCGGCCCATTGAGCTGCAAGACCAAGTAGGGACAGCCGATGACCTCCGAGGCGAGATCGAGCGCCTCCTCGGCGAATTCCGTTCGGTTGTGCACGTGGTTCATCAATCGGCGAACCTCCGACTGCAGAACGACGTCGAACAAATGATGATCGAGCACGGCGCTGACGCGCTCGAGCGGCGTGCCCGTGAGCTCGGGTCGCACACTCTGTCGCGGGCTCCGACCCTCCATGAGCTTCTCGACCGCCGGAAGCAGCTCCTCGTCCATGTCTTCTTTCGCCAAGTACGCGTCGGCACCGGCGTTGCGACCCCAGAAGCGAGTCTTGGCCTCTTGCGCCGCCGTCAGCAGGACGAAGGCGATGTCGGACATTGCTGGGTCGCCGCGAAAGACGCGGCAGAGTTGGACGCCGGTAATGGCTCCCATCTCGATGTCGCTCACCACGAGGTCGAAGGTGCGCTCCAAGGTGAGAGCCAATGCCTCTTCGCCCGAGCTGGCTTCGGTGACGTCAAAGCCGAGGCTCGCGACCTTTTCCACCACCCGGCGACGAATCGATGGACTGTCGTCCACGACCAGAGCCCGAAACCTTTCGGGCGCTATGCTCCCCTGGCTGCCTGCAGGCATTCTTACCCGATTTCATGATGGTTAATTGCACCGCGACATGCCAACGTATCTGGGGCCGAAGCGCCATGGAATTCCGTTGGTGTTGCGCTATACACGAGCGGCATGACTGCGTACGAGCCGGTGATTGGTCTCGAGGTCCACGCCCAGATGCGCTCGCGGACCAAGCTCTTTTGCGGATGCCCGACCGACTACGGCGCGCCGCCAAACGAGCACACGTGTCCAGTGTGCCTGGCTTTGCCCGGCGCGCTTCCAGTGCCCAACCGCGCTGCCATCGAATTGGCGATCCAGGCCGGCCTGGCTCTCGAATGCGAGGTCGCCTCATATAGCGTCTTCGCTCGCAAGAACTACTTCTATCCGGATCTGTCCAAAGGGTATCAAATCTCACAATTTGAGCTTCCTCTGAACGTGAACGGTCACCTGGACATCGAGGTCGACGGAGAGTCCAAACGGATTGGGATCACGCGGATTCACGTCGAGGAGGATGCGGCCAAGAACATCCATGGCGTTGGATCAGAAGCGGTGACGGTCGTTGATTTCAACCGGGGCGGCACCCCGTTGATCGAAATCGTGAGCGACCCGGATCTGCGAAGCGCCGATGAGGCCGAGGCCTACCTTCGCAAGCTGCGCGACATCCTGATGTTCATCGGGGTCAACGACGGCAATCTCGAAGAGGGCTCTTTCCGGTGCGATGCCAACGTATCGATCCGTCCGGTCGGACAAGCCGAGCTCGGCACGCGCACGGAGCTCAAGAACATCAATTCATTCCGGTTCGTGAAGAAGGCCATAGAGCACGAGATCGCCCGTCAAGAGGGGGTCCTACAGAGCGGCAGCACGGTCGTGCAGGAGACTCGGACCTGGAGCGAGGCGCAGGGCAGGACGATCTCGATGCGTGGAAAGGAAGAGGCGCACGACTACCGCTATTTCCCCGATCCCGATTTGCCGCCCGTGGAGGTCGACGACGCGCGCATCGCGGAGCTACGAGCCGCGATGCCGGAGCTACCGGCCGCAAAGCGGGCCCGTTGGCAGCGCGAGCTCGGGCTCACCGACTACGATGCGGGCGTCTTGTCGAGCCATCCGAAGATCGCCGCCTTCTTCGAAGAGGCCGCGACGCGCTTTTCCGAGCGTTCCGGCAAAGGCCGCGCCGAGGCTGGGAAAAAGGTGGCGAACTTCGTCCAAGCCGAGGTGCTGCGCCATGTGACGACCGATGGGCTGGAGGCTTTGTTTCCCGTGGCAGCGACTTCCATTGCAGAGCTGCTGGCCTCGGTCGAAGAGGGAACGATCAACGGGAAAATCGCCAAAGCGGTCTTCGCGACCATGGTCGAGACCGGCAGAGCCCCCAAAGCCATCATCGAGGAGCAGGGCTTGGCTCAGGTGACCGATACAGGCGCGATCGAGCAGGAGGTGCGCCGGGTGATCGAAGCCAATCCGTCCCAGGTCGCACAGTACAAATCGGGCAAGGCGAACCTCATCGGATACTTCGTCGGCCAGGTCATGAAAGCAACCAAGGGCGCCGCCAATCCCAAAGTGGTCAACGAGACGCTGCGCAGGCTGTTGGACCAATCATGAGCCCCGAGCTCTCGCGAGAGCCTTTGAGCGGCGCCGACTGGTTCGCGGTGGAGCTCGACCCGGCGACCCGCGAAGTGGTGATGCTCGACCAAAGGCTGCTTCCGGGCGACATCCGATATCACCGATACGGTACCGCCGACGAAGTGGCGCATGCCATTCGGGACATGGTGATCCGAGGAGCCCCGGCAATCGGTATCGCCGCCGCATACGCGCTCGCACTGGTGGCCCGAGATGAAACGAGTGATGCCAAGATGTTTCTGGTTGCCAATGGCATCGCAGGGCGGCTACTCAACGCCACGCGGCCGACCGCCGTCAATTTGGCGTGGGCCATCGCACGCATGTCGCGCAAGGCGGGTGAAGTCGCGGATCTCCCTCGAGAGGAGCGCTTCCAGGCGATGCTGTCCGAAGCCGAGGCGATCCATCGCCAAGATGTGGAGGCGTGCCGTGCGATGGGGGAGCTCGGCGCTGCCGATGTTCCCGACGGTGCGACCATTCTCACTCACTGCAACGCCGGCGCGCTCGCCACCGGTGGCTATGGGACCGCTCTCGGGGTGATTCGTGCGGCGCACGCCCGAGGAAAGCAGATCCGTGTGTTGGCGACCGAGACGCGGCCGTATCTGCAGGGGGCTCGACTCACGGCCTGGGAGCTTCATCGAGATGGAATTCCGGTCGAGGTCATCACCGACAACATGGCGGGGCATTTTTTTCAACGAGATGAGATTCAGTTCGTGGTGGTGGGCAGCGACCGGATCGCTTCTAATGGCGACGTGGCCAACAAGGTCGGCACGTACACCTTGGCGGTGCTTGCCAACCATCACCGGGTTCCATTCACGGTTGCCGCCCCCTGGAGCACGGTAGACCTTCGAACGCCCCGCGGATCGGACATTCCCATCGAACGACGCTCCGGCTCGGAAGTCGCTCGCATCGCCGAGGTCACGGTGGTACCCGAAGGCGTTTCGTGCCGTCATCCTGCGTTCGATGTCACGCCGGCCGGCTTGGTGGACGCGATCTATACCGAGCGCGGCGTGGTTCGCCCGAAGATCGGAGAGCGGCCCGACGTCTTGATCGGTTAGAGGCGCACGCGTACGGGGATCGCGAGTCCGTTCATGCGAGAATCTCGCCCTGCCACAGCGCTTCAGGACCGCTTCGTCGCCGTACCACCCGGAACCTCGAGCCGTCGACCAAGACTTCCGGTGGCAAGGGCCTCGCGTTGTACATGCTTTGCATTTCTCGTCCGTAGGCTCCGGCGCCACGAATTGCCACAAGGTCGCCGGGATTGACCTCGGGTAACGGGCGATCCTTGGCGACGAAGTCGCCCGACTCGCAAACCGGTCCCACGACGTCGACCGGGGCCAGCGCGGCGTTGAAGGCAGGCTCCACGACCGGCATGATGGCGTGATACGCCCCATAGAGTGCCGGGCGGATCAGTTCGGTCATGGCCGCATCGACGATGACGAAACCCCGCTCGCCCTGCTTCTTGGTGTAGAGAACGCGTGTGAGCAGCACCCCCGCGTCGCCCACGAGCGCTCGGCCGGGCTCGGTGATGACCTCGATACCCGCACGCAAAAGACCGGCCGCCTCCAGCCCCTGGCGAATGGCATCGCCAAAGGCGTTCGGTGAGGGGTAGGGGTCGAGCTCCTGCCCGTAGTGCATCGGCCAACCGCCGCCCACGTCGATGGCGCGCAAATGCGCTCCTCGATCGATGCAGTACGAGGCGAACCGCCCCAAAATCTCGATCGCTTCGCGAAGGGGTTGCGCGGACGACAGCTGGGAGCCGATGTGGCACGCGACCGCCTCGAGCTTCAGGTGCTGGCTTTGCACGATTCGGGGCACCAGCTGCTCGGCCACGGGGATGGCGAGGCCGAATTTGGATTCGCGAAGCCCCGTGGCGATGTAGGGGTGTGTCTTGGGATCGACGTCGGGGTTGACGCGTAGACCGATTGAAAGCGGGCGGCCGATCTGCCGAGCCACGCTTTCGACGACATCGAGCTCCTGCACGTTCTCGACGTGCAACGCCCGGATCCCTGCTTTTGCTGCGGCGACGATTTCCTCCCGGCGCTTGCCGACGCCGCTATAGATGATGCGCTCAGGGGGGAAGCCCGCCTTGAGTGCGCGTTGCATTTCGCCCGCCGACACGATGTCC
Organism: Myxococcales bacterium; assembly: GCA_050118395.1. Taxonomy (GTDB): domain Bacteria; phylum Myxococcota_A; class Polyangia; order Polyangiales; family Houyiibacteriaceae; genus SG8-38. The sequence goes on from JASFKY010000014.1 coordinate 21,826, forward strand.
GCTCCGCAGCCCTGCGATGCAAGCCGTGCCAATACGGACAAGTTTCCGTTCGCCTTGACCGCGTATGCGATGAGATGGGGCGCGAAGCTCAGCGCCTCTTCGATCGACCGGTACGCGTCGTCGATGGCAGCTCCCGAGTACACGAACGCGGGCGTGTCGACCTCCGACGCAACCGACGCAAGCGACACCTGCTCGCAATGCAGCGTGCCCTCTCGGTACCAAAACCACGGCGATTCAGGAATGTGCACGTTCGACATGGGGATTCCTCACGCGTCGCGTCTTGCCCGCAACCGAGCTCGCAGATCGGTGATCGCCTCCTGCACTCGCGCCCGAGCCGGTCCGCCCAGCACGTTCCGGCGCTCGACTGCGGTTTCCATGTCCAGGGCGTGGAATATGCCTTGGTCGAACGCCTCGTGGGCAGCCTGGTAGACTTCGAGCGGGAGCGCTGCAAGCGTCGTGCCGCGTTGGAGCGCCTCCTGGACGAGCCCGCCGGCCACGTGGTGAGCCTCCCGGAATGGAACACCACGCGCGGCAAGCCAATCCGCGACCTCCGTGGCATCCAAGAAACCCTCCTGGAGCGCAGCGCTCATGCGCTCCCGATCGAAGACCGCCGACGCGATGGCTCCGCTCAGCACCGCGAGGCAGTCCCGGACAGTGTCGAAAGCCTCGAACACGGGGGCTTTGTCTTCCTGCAAATCACGGTTGTAGCTGAGCGGCAAGCCCTTGAGCATGACCATCAAGCTCACCAGCGAACCGACGACCCGCCCGGTCTTTCCTCGAACGAGCTCGGGCATGTCGGGGTTCTTCTTCTGCGGCATGATCGAAGAGCCGGTCGTGAATGCATCGCTCATCTGCATGAACGCGAACTCCTGACTGGACCAAAGCACGAGCTCTTCGGCAATTCGCGACAGGTGCACGGCGCAAATCGCCAAGCCACTCACCGCTTCGAGCAAGAAATCGCGACTGCTGACGGCGTCCAGAGAGTTTCGCATCGGCCTATCGAAGCCGAGCGTGTGCGCGGTGGCCTCGCGATCGAGCGGGAAGGTCGTGCCGGCCAACGCCGCGCTCCCCAGTGGGCACTCGTTCAACCGCGCCATGGCGTCCTCGAGCCGTCCTCGATCTCGTTCGAGCATTTCAGCCCACGCCAGCAAATGATGGGCGAGCCTCACCGGCTGTGCCCGTTGTAAGTGAGTGTAGCCCGGCATCAGGAAATCGACGTGTGCTTCCGCCTTGTCGACCAGGACTTGGAGCAGGGCGTCGATGTCTGCGATGGTCTCCTGGCCTGCTTGGCGTGTCCAAAGCCGCATGTCCGTGGCCACCTGGTCGTTTCGACTCCGCCCGGTGTGGAGACGTCCGCCGACTTCGCCGATGGCCTCGATGAGCGCGGCCTCGATGTTCATGTGGACATCTTCCTTGGAAGGGTCCCAATGAAGCTCGCCTCGCTCGATCGAACCGGCGATCCGCTCGAGGCCGGCCACGATTCGTTCGACGTCTTCGGCGGACAAGATGTGTTGGTCACCGAGCATGCGCACGTGGGCAATGGAGCCTTGAATGTCTTGGGGCCACAGGCGTCCGTCGACATCCACGCTCGCGCTGAATCGCGCGGCGATCGCGTCGAGCTCCTCTTGGAAGCGTCCGCCCCATGGCTTGTTGCTCATCGTTCGGTCTCCGCTATTGCTGCACCGGCACTCGAAGGTCTACACGCCGAAGCAGGCGGGAGCCAGCCCGAAGCGCCCAGGCCTCCGTTCCGAGGGCGATAAAGGTGGCGGCCATCGGCGTCATCCAGCCGAGGATCGCGCCCGCTGCGACCAGCGAGCCCGCTGCGACGCATGCGCCGATACTACGCCAGATGGAACGCCGTGCGGCTCGGGCAATCCACAACGAGTCTGCTGCGTCTCGCACGTCCCGGCTGGCGATCACGACACCTCGCTCCTCGAGCGCCGTGCCCATCAGGCGAAGCGAGACCGGCAAGTCCGATGATGCGAGGACTGCGTCGTCATCACCGCCCCGACCGATGGCGGCCGTGACACCGCCCGTGTCTCGGAGGGCTCGGACTTCAGCGACTCGCTCCTGGGGCAACAGGGGCGCCTTGACTCGGTTTGCGCCGAGCTGAGCGGCGATGCGCTCGACGGTTCGCCGATCGTCTCCGGAAAGGATCACCACCTCGCATGGGAGATCGGCGATCCGCTGCACGGCATCGCGCGCCCCCACGTGCGTGGGGTCGAGGATCGCCAGCAAGATCTCGACGCGTCCACCAATGGCGATGAAGATCGGGGTGAGACCCTCGTTTTCCATGTGAGCAGCGTCCGCGTCCGCCGATGCCACGCTAATCCCCTCGTCGAGTAGAAGTTGGCGCCGACCGACGACGATGGGAACGCCGTGTGCAGTCACCGCCCTGACGCCTAGTCCCGCAATCACTCGTTCCTTGCGGACGAGTGCGGGTGGGTACTCGTGATCTGCGGCGTATCGCTGGATCGCACGTGCGATCGGATGCTCTTCGGCTGCCTTTTCGGCGGCTGCGGCCAGGCCGATGACCCGAGCTGGCTCTTCGGTGCCCAAGCGGAACAGCTGCTGCACGATGGGCTCTCCGGCCGTGAGCGCCCCGCGCAGCAAGATGGCGCAAGTGCTGGTGCGTCCCGCATCGCGAAGCGCGCGAGCGCTGCCAAAAAAGATCCCCCTTCGTGCAGAGGCCAACGCTGCGGCCTCTGGTGGGCCGTCTAAAGAAGCCACGATGGCCAGCACCGGGACCCCCAACAGCAGAGTCGCCGCGGCGCTCCATCCCGCCCACATCAGAGTCGCCACCGCTGCCAATGCCAACACGAGCCAGCTCCAATGAAGCAGAGCGAAACGAAGGCGCGGAGCGACGCGCACTTGCTTTCGCTGGGTCAACCCGAGGGCGCGCGCGATGGCGCGCTCCGAGCCGGCTCGCCGCACCCGAATGGTGAGCGCACCTTCGAGAACACGCGTACCCGCGAGAATGAAATCGCCTCGCCCATAGGGTTTGGAGTGCGCTGCCTTGGGATGGCGGAGCGCCGCCCCTGCGCCTTCTTCGACCACGCCATCCGCAGGGGCCAGCTCCCCCTCGAGGACCACGGCGAGGTCCCCCGGGTGGAGCTGGGTGGCAGGTACTTCTTCGTAGCTCGATCCAGCCCGGGACGGAACGCGGGCCTTTCGAGGCAGGGTCTCGCAAAGCTCGTCGGCCGCGGCGCGGATGGGCGAAATCATCGTGAGATGCATCCAGTTTCGGCTGGCGATTCCCAGCGCGGCGACCGCGGCTCCAAGCAGCGCCCACCGGCGCGCCTCCGGATCGACCATCGAGGCTGCGCCCACCGCCGCCAGCACGAGCCCACAAGGCGCCACCGCGCGCAACGACTCGGGTGCTCGGATGGTGCGCAGCGTGACGCGCGCACCAAGGGCCGCGCTCAGCCCGAGCAGCAATGCGGCCAACCACCCAAACGTGGCCTCCTTGCTCACCAGGACGAGCCCTACGGACAGCAAAGCGAGCCCGGCTGCGACTGCGGCGTCGTTTTGGCGCGCTCCGCCAAGGGCTCCCTCGTTGCTGGCCGAGGGCTCACGGACGACGGTGGCTTCTCGCACCAGATCCGGAATCGAGGGCCGCTCCGCCCGCGTGCCCCGTGAGGGGGATGGAGACGCCGTGTCGAAATCTCGCTCGCCCTCCAAAAAGCGCCTCAGACAGGCTTCGCTGCACAGAAATCGAGCACCATCGTCGAGCCAGCAGACTCTCGGAGCGCGCAGAGCATCGACGTCCCGTCCGCACACGGGGCAGGGGCGAGGGCGGGCCGTCGGTCGCGCGGGCAGCATCAAATCCACGTCCTACGAGGAATCGACATCGGGTCAAGGACGCGGTAAGGGTCCGCCCGGAGGTCAGATGACGACGCGTGTCGAAACCGATTCGATGGGCCCCGTCGAGGTGCCCGCCGATAAGTACTACGGCGCACAGACCATGAGGTCGCGCATGAATTTTCGAATCGGCACCGAGCAAATGCCGACCGAGATCATTCGTGCGTTCGGAATCCTCAAGAAGGCGGCCGCGATCACGAACCACGAGCTCGGCAACCTCGACGAAGAGATTCGAGATCTCATCGTACGTGCCGCAGACGAGGTCATCGAAGGCAAGCTCGATGATCACTTTCCGCTGGTGGTCTGGCAAACCGGGTCGGGAACTCAGTCCAACATGAACGTCAACGAGGTCATCTCGAACCGTGCAATCGAGCTCAGCGGCGGAAAGATGGGCAGCAAGAGCCCGGTTCATCCGAACGATCACGTCAACCGCTCCCAGTCGTCGAACGACACGTTCCCGACTGCCATGCACATTGCGGCGGTGCTGGCGATCGAGTCCATGTTGCCCAAAGTGCAGACGCTTCGAAGTACTCTGGACAGCAAGGCCAAGGCTTTCGCCCACATCGTCAAGATCGGCCGAACGCACCTACAAGATGCGACGCCTCTCACGCTCGGCCAAGAGATCAGCGGTTGGGTGTCGCAGATCGATCACGGCATCGCCGCGGTGAAAGCCACCATGCCCCAGCTCCGCGAGCTGGCGCTCGGGGGCACTGCAGTGGGAACCGGGCTCAATACCCATCCCCAATACGCGCAGAGGGTGGCCGCAAAGATCAGCGAGCTCGCGGGCACAGACCTCGTATCGGCGCCCAACAAGTTCGCTGCCCTCGCCGCGCACGACGCGTTCGTCGGTACGAGCGGCGCGCTCAAGCAGTTGGGCGTGGCTTTGATGAAGATCGCCAACGACGTCCGCTGGCTCTCCTCGGGCCCGCGTTCCGGGATCGGAGAGATCCGCATTCCCGAAAACGAGCCGGGAAGCTCGATCATGCCGGGCAAGGTCAATCCGACCCAATGTGAGGCGATGACGATGGTCTGTACGCAGGTCATGGGCAACGACGTGACCATCGGAGTCGCAGGGTCCCAGGGTAACTTCGAGCTGAACGTCTATAAGCCGGTGATGGCTTACAACTTGCTGCAGTCCATCCGGTTGCTGGGCGATGCTTGCCAGAGCTTCAACGACAACTGCGCCGTGGGAATCGAGCCCAATCTCGAAACGATCGATGACAAGCTCCGGCGTTCGCTCATGCTGGTGACGGCTCTGAACCCGATCATCGGCTACGACAACGCGGCCAAGGTGGCCAAACATGCCTACAAAAACAACACGACCCTTCGCGAAGCGGCAGTCGAGCTCGGGCTTTTGACAGGAGAGCAGTTCGACGAAGCAGTCAAGCCGGAGGAGATGGTGGGGCCTCTGAAGACATGAGCGTCGAAATCAAGCAACACGAGCCCGGCAAGGACCTCGAGGACTTCATTCGAGTCGCTTACGAGGTGTACCGCGATGATCCAGCCTGGGTGGCGCCGCTTCAGATGGAGATCCGGGATCGTCTCACACCCGAAAAGAATCCTTTCTTCGAGCATGCCGAGGTGGCGCTCTTCACCGCCTGGAAGGACGGCGAGCTGGCTGGCCGGATTTCCGCGCAAGTCGATCACGAGCACCTACGGATTCATCGAGACCAGGCGGGCTTCTTCGGGTTCTTCGACACCGTGGACGACCAGGAGGTCGCGTCGGCGCTCGTCGAGGCCGCGTCCCAGTGGCTAGTCGCACGGGGGATGAAACGCCTGCGTGGTCCCTTTTCTCTGTCCATCAACGAGGAGACCGGGATGCTGGTCGAGGGGTTCGATTCGCCGCCGACGATCATGTCTCCGCACCACCGGCCGTATCAGGGTACGCTTGCCGAGGGCGCCGGTCTGCAGAAGGCCAAGGACTGTTACGGCTGGAAGTACATGGTCGTCTCGGCGCCGGCTCGAGCCCAGAGGGCGCTCGATGCGATGAACAGCTTGCCCGAGGTCACCTTTCGCTCGGTCAAGCCCCGCAAGCTCAAGACCGAAGTTCACGACATTTTGGGCGTGTTCAACGATGCATGGCAGCACAACTGGGGCTTCGTGCCTGCCACCGACTCGGAAGCCAAGAAGATGGCTGCCGATTTGCAGCTGATCTTGGACAAGGAGCTGTCGTTTTTCGCCGAAATCGACGGCCGCCCCGTAGGGATCTGCATCTGCCTGCCGAACCTGAACGAGGTCATTCGGGATTTCGACGGCAAGCTGAGCGCCGTCAACGTCGCAAAGCTCATCTGGCGATTGAAGATTCGACGACCCAAGTCTGCCCGCTTGATGCTGCTCGGCATTCGGACCGAGCTTCGAGGAAAGAAGCGCTACGCCCCGCTGGCGATGGCCATCATCGCGGAGTTGGTCCGGCGCGGCTTGAATCAGGGATACGAATGGGCAGAGCTCGGTTGGACGCTCGAGGATAATCGGCTGATCAATGCGGCCATTCGCAGCATGGGTGCGACGATCTACAAACGCTATCGTTTGTTCGAAAAGCCGATTGGCGCCTAGCGGCCGGCTTCGAGGTCATGGCCGTTGGTGCGTAGCACTACGCCGCCGTGCAAGTCCGTGCGAAACACCGTGGCTCCTGCATTTCGAAGACGGGTGACGACCCCCGGGCTCGGATGCCCATAGCGGTTGCCCGCGCCGCTGCTGATCACGGCCCACGACGGGCGGACTGCATCGAGGAAATCCCTGGAGCTCGACGTTTTCGAGCCATGATGCGCCACCTTGAGGACGTCGCTGCGACGAAGCGCGCCCCTTTGCACGAGCCGCCTTTCGGCCTCGGATTCCAGGT
>JASFKY010000015.1:0-27232 GCA_050118395.1 Myxococcales bacterium
CACATCGACGTGGGCTTCAAATATTCCCTTTCTGGCCCCGGAAACTTCTTCTTGCGCCGAGAGCAATGGATCACCCCTTACATCGGAATCCTGGGACGGTGAAAATGACGGCCTCCAGATCGCGCCTGTGCGCCTTACTCCTGATCGGGCTCGGGCTCGCAGGGTGCAAGACCCACAAAGAGCCGCAAACCGCTGCCGAAGCGGAGCCTACGCGCCCGGCGCCTCCCTCCGGGACGATGAGCTTACAGGGCTACTATTCGTCCGATGGCTCGACCGGCCGTTTCCAGGTCTGCGGCACGGGCCAACAGTGGTCCGTGTCCGACGAGGGTGACGTCGAAGCGCTGGAGCAAGCCTACAACCAAACCAGCCTCCCACCTGGCAGCGTGTTGCTTGTCGAGGTCGAGGGTGGGATCGACTGGAGACCCGGCCCCGGCGGCAAGGGCAAGCAGGTGATGCTCATCGTAGCGCGCTTCATCGGAAGCGCTCCCGGCGAAGCATGCCCTTAGAAGATCAACGGCTACGAGATGTGCTCGGTGAGGCGGCCGATCGCGGCATGACCGAGATAGACATTGAGACGCTGAAGCACCGGCATCGACTCGCGTTCGTCGATGCATGATTGACGCGTGCACAGTGCGATTCCCAAACCCGCATCCGCCGTTTCGAGGTCGGCATACGCTTTGTCGTCGAGGAGGGGTCGGTCGCAAAACTCGCAGCACTCGACCGTGTGCGGATTTGACAGCGCATCCACCAGACCTTTCAGCATGGGTGCTCCCCCTTCCCCTGGGCGTGAGATAACACCGACTCCGGCCGCCGCGTCAACCACAATCGAGACTCGAAGCTGGCGCTGGCGCTGGAATTAAAAAAGGGGCGATCCGGCACGGGATCGCCCCTTGAGAAGCTCGCTCACCTCGCGGCGAGGTTTCTCGCCGCTTGGCTTCGTGTGCGCATGTACGTCGCGCACACCACGACCATCTTCGTCTGGATTTCGAGCTCGAGGCTCGATGGGAGGCCTATTGAGCCTCACCAGCTTTGCACGACACGAATCGGCGCGCTGCATTCCCCGTCGGGAAGCCTGCTAACCCCCCGCGCGAGTTGTTGGACTCGCTGGAGGAGCTTTGACCGACACGTCCCGGGCGCTGCCGTCGTAGCCCTCGATATGGAAATTTCGAGCTACCGAGGTCCGCGCAGGTCGCCCTGCGCTCTTCCGTCGGACGGAATCGCAGCGACGGTTTGGGTTTAGCAAACCGCCGAGATTCGATTCCGCGACGACTCTCGCCGTACCTGAACCCTCGATTTTCGGCTCATCGAGGTTGCGAGTGGGATGCGCTTTCACGTGAATCCATTGGCGCATGCCGCACTTCGTGCCGCTGCCGGAGCGTTCGCCCCGTGCGCAGCGGTGTCGCACAGCATGCTCAGGCCGACGCGTGCAATCCAGAATTCATGTTTTCAAAGATGAGCACCCCTGCCTCGTGGGACTACCGTCTACGGCTTCCGAACCGGTTTCCGACGGTGAGCCGACGGTTGCACCCCGTCGCGCTCGCTTCGGCGGGCACTCCGCCATCGAGATGGCAAAGCACCGAGCCTCTGACGCGCCGTCACGATTCGCCGGTTCGGCCCGTAGTGCCTGGTACCGCCAGCGTTCGTCTAGAATCATCGCGGCCGCCGTGTGGTGAAACAGAGCGGCGTCCCGATTCCGGCGCGCCTCCACCGCTGCTCCCCGCGTCGACGGCCTGCGCCGGAGCTTTCGCTCGGCTCGGGCCCACGCATTGGATGCACCGGCTTGTGCAATCCTCACGACCCACGGACACACTCGGCGCTCTTTGCGCCCAGACTGCGCGACCTTTCGACCACGCATCTCGCCCCGTGAGAGTGAGAAACGACGACTTTCATCGCCGTTGTCAGTTGGGTCAGTTCAAAGAGCAGCCGAGCTCGCTGTCGCGAGCTTCCAAGCTCTTTTGTCACTGATCCGTGCGCGGAGATCAACGAAATTCGATTGTGGAAAATACGATTGTTTTTCCACAAGCTTCCGGCTTTGCGCCCAGTTTTTCCACACCCTTGGGCAAGTACCGAATTGCGCTTCGTTTTTCAGGGAGACGCGGGTGTGGGTGTCACGGGGACTACCGCCGTGGTGACCGACGTCGCAGCCGGTGCGGATTTCGGCATGGACCCGCTGCTTTGCGAAGGGGCAGGCACGGCCTCTGCTTGCGCCGTCGTCGTCAGCTCCTCGACTCGCTCGGGCGCTTCGAGTGGTGCATCGAAGTCGAATGGCTTGATCCGCGGAGTCATGTTCCCGAACCGGTCGATGCTAACCCATTCGCCATCGGGCATGATGTACGCGTCCACATCGTGATCATAGCGTGGCAACGCGACTTCGATTGGCTCTTTGACCTGCCCGCGGATCCGCCCCGGAAGCACCTCGACGGGCAACGGCTCGTCGAGCACGAACTCGTAGCCGCCTTTGTCGAACTCCATCACGTAGACTTCGTCCTCGTATTCGAACTCGCGGCGATACTGCATCGGCTCCTGGCCCAGGCGCTTGTGGGGGCGGTGCTCCAACACGAACGACATCAACCGGACTGCGAGGTGGTTGTGCATTCGGTGACAACCATGTGAGTGGCGACGCATGATGCTCATGTAGTCCACAGAACCGTGGGTGCGGATCCCCTCGTCGCCCCCGACCTGCAGCGTACCATCTGGCGAGTGGTAGAACTTTCGGTGATACGCGGCCACGAGCCCATACGCAGAGGCATAGCTTGGCCCGGTGGTGTGATAATCGACGTCGTAGGTCTTGTCGCGCTTCTGATGAAGCATGACCCGTGGCGGCGTGCTCTCGGGCGGTACCCAAATGGGAGCCGCTGCGATGAGGCTCCACACCCGCTTCCCCACCGGCGAGTCTTTGTACTTCCACATGACCTGGCCGTCGATGAACTCCCCTCGCCACCCTCCAATCGTGGTGCCGAAACGAGCCAAGGGAATGCGCTGATCGTTGTAGTGCGCGAAAATGGTGATGCGCGGCCGTCGAGCTACGGGTTGCGAGCGTGGCTTACCTTCCTCGTCGAAGGGAAACTCGTACCAAACGTCTCCCTTGTCGATGGCCACGCTGAGATCCATCGAGTCGCTGTAATACGGCGGAAGCTCCACCCCCTCGAGCGCGACCACTTTTCGAGCGGGGATCTCTCCAAGAGACTGCAACCAGGCGTAGGTGGACTCCGGTGTCTGAAGCCCGAAAGCTTGGATCACGCGCTCGCGTAGCTCCGATTCGAAGTTCGGAATGGGCCGCACCTCACCGTCCTCGGTCTCGTATGTTCGTGGCTCGCCGTCTTGCAGCGTCGAGGTGCTGCCGTCTTCGATGACCTCGGCCGCGTGCATGGCGCGCTCGGTCAGCACGCGAATCACGGCCTCTTGCTCCGTTTCCTGCGGGGTCTTGCGGAGAACGTCGAGGGTATCGCGGCCGATGAAGCCCCAACCGTAGACACGGTGGCGTCTCTCGAACTCGGCAAGCGCCTCGTGCGTGAGCCAGTCGAACAGGCCCGGAGTGTATTTGGCTCGACCGGGAAAGAAACCTTCACAGGCGAGCCGAGCCTGAGCGGCGACGATGGCCTCAATCTGGGGGGCCAGAATCTGGTATTCCTCGACCTTCTCCCACTGCTCGTCGTCCGGCACCTGGTCGCGAGTCAGCTGCCCTACGTCCTCTACCCCCGCGCGCTCGACCAGGGCCTTCATTTGAGGCTTGAGCAGCTGGTAGCGAGCCAAGCGACGAGCGGGGCGGCGGCTCTTGTCGTACGCGAGAAAGCCATCGAACGACTGCAACGGAGCCAAGTCGAGGTCCTCAGCGCATTCGAGGTTGCGCACCTCGTCGAAGCGCTGCCGCAACAAGTTGACCGTGGGCAGGATCCCGTAGAGCTCGAGGTATCGGTCTTCCTTGGCCCGGTACCCGTCTCGATCGTTCGGAAACTCTCCGCGCGCGAGCGCCAGGTAGGTCGACCGGTAGGCATTGGTCTTGATCTCCGCGTCGGGAGACGAGCGTTCGGTCAGGATGTACGGGGTCCAATCTTCTCCGAGATCCAACAAGAGGTGACCCTCCTGGTCCGCCTTCGCGGCGTCGACCTCGCCCTCAAGCTTTCCGTTTTTCCAGAACGGAACCGGATCCTCCAGCGCGTCGGGAGCCTCGTCATCGCTTTGCGCGACGGACGACTCCGTCGTCACAGGCTGTGACTCACCCCGGGGGGCCGACGACACAGGCTCATGCTTGGGTGCGCAACCACATACAGCGGCGCACGCCAGAGCCCACAATCCCAGACGCACTCGTGCCACGATTGGTTCAGAGTGGGGCCGAAAGCCCCCCGATGCAAGTTTCGGACTGGGCCTGCTGGACCCACCCCACCCCATACGTGCTAGATGGCGCGACAATGACCGTGTTGGACCGGCGTAAGGTGGGTTTGGTGCTCGCCCCGGCGCTGTTTTTGGCGTGTTGGTTCGCCCCTCTGGGATTGGAGCCGCGCGCCCAGCGGCTCGCCGCGATCTTCGCCGCCGTGTTGGTCTCCTGGATCACCGAGGTCGTTCCCATTGCAGTGACCGCCCTCTTGATTGGACCGGCGATGATCGTGGCCGGTGTAACGGACAGCCGCACCGCGTTCGCGCCTTACGCCGATCCCTTGATCTTCCTGTTCATCGGAGGCTTCTTCATCGCCAAAGCCATGACCCGGCACGGGCTCGATCGACGCATCGCTCGTGCGCTCACCCAGCTTCGGCTGGTCCGCGGCTCGCCCATCCGCGTGCGAATCGCATTCATGACAGCCGCGGTGGTCCTCTCCATGTGGATCAGCAACACCGCAACTGCAGCAATCCTGATTCCCATCCTGCTCGGCACCTTGCCCGACGACGGCGATACCAGGTCCGGAAGTGTGCTGGCCATCGCCTACGCTGCGTCGGTCGGCGGCATGGGCACGCTCATCGGCAGCCCACCCAACTTCATCACGGTGCGCTTTCTGCAAGAACAAGCCGGAGCACGCATCGACTTCGTTCAATGGCTCGGCATCGGCGTTCCCGCCTCCTTGGCCCTAGTGCTCGTGGTCGGCCTGGTGCTGCAAAGGCTATCTCCCCCTCCGCCGGTCGAGGCAGACCCGAGCCACGTCGATTCTCCGTGGTCCCGCGGGGAAAAGGTCACGGCGTTGTGTTTCGGGCTGGCGGTCGCCGGTTGGACACTCCCAGGCGTTCTCAGGGCGCTCGGAGCCCCTCACGCGGAGGCCATCGCGCGCGCGCTCCCCATCGGGGCCGTCGCCATCCTCGCCGCTTTTCCGCTGTTTCTCGTCCGCGACGCGGATGGGCACAGCCCCGTGTTGCCATGGCACGACGCGGCCCGCATCGACTGGGGGCTCATCCTGTTGTTTGGAGGCGGCCTGTCGCTCGGCGCGCAAATGTTCGACACCGGCTTGGCTGCCGCCATCAGTCATTGGTTTTTGGACGTGACTGGGATCCGCTCGCTCTGGGGGCTCACCGCAGCGCTCATCGTATTCACCATCTTTTTTACCGAGGCCTGCTCGAATACCGCATCGTCGAACATGATTGTCCCGCTGGCGATCGCTGCTGCAGTCGAGCTCGAGGTCTCGCCGCTCGCGCCCGCATTGGCCGTGGGCTTGTCGGCGAGTTGCGCCTTCATGTTGCCCATTGCCACGGGGCCCAACGCAGTGGCTTACGGAACGGGCCTGGTGACCATGCCCCAAATGATGCGCGCGGGCTTCGTGCTGAACATCGTTGCGGCACTGACTCTACTCGCAGTGCTGTATGCGTTGAGCAGTTTCTACGGGTGGGCCTAGCTTTGCGGATTAGTTGAGAGGCACGGCGGAGCTAACTCATCCTTACATTTCCACACTTGGTGCGAGGCAACTATGGGAACGGTCCCCTTTCTGCTTAATCAATTGAGGCCCCTCGAAAAACGAGGTGCCGCGCTCACCCAAGCGGCGGCGTCGATCGCCTTGTCGCAGGGTCAACCGCAAACGGTCGTCGACGTGCTGCACGGACGGGCATTTCGATTCTATGCAGAGGGCCTCCGGCAGTACCTCGCGATTCGAACCGGCTCCACCGAGCACGCCGATCACTTTCTCTCGAAGCTCCGGGCGTTCGTCGCGAAGACCGACGGGAGCGAGCTGGTCAAAGCGCCGGGCATTCGCGCTCGACTCTACCGCGCCGCAAGAGGTTACCTGCGCGACCAGAGCCGCCCCGCAAAACCACCTACCAGACAGGCCCTCGAAGCGCTTCCCTGGCGCGCTCTGCCGTCCGCACACATGACGGCGAGCCCCTTGAATGCCCTGCGTTTCGAGCTCACCGGCGAAGATTCGGAGATCTTGGAGTTGCATCACGCCCGGGAGCTCAGCATCGACGAGCTCGCATTCGTGTACGGGTGCGCCGCGGCCGAGGTCGAGCATCGACTCGAGGCGGCCATGGCGCAGGCGCAACTGATCTTGGACGACCATGGGATTCGCGATGCAGAACGATTCGGACGCGTCATCATCGAGGCCTTTGCGCTCGAGCCAGCTCCGCGCAGCCCCGATGCGGAACGGGATGGTATCGAGCCGCTACCCAATGGATCGATCGTAGGTGGGCGGTATGCGATCGAAGCACGCGTGGGTCTAGGCGCGTTTGGAGACGTTTATCGCGCCAAGGACACCGAAGTCCCAGGCCACGTCGTCGCGCTCAAGCTGCTACATCAAGCCGCGCACTCGAAAACGGCGAAGCAATCAGCGTTGCGTGAGTTGCGGCTCATCGCGTCGGTTTTTCATCCGTCCATCGTGCAGTTCAAGGACCACGGCTGGTTCGACGAGCGACTTTGGTTCGTCATGCCGTGGTACGACGGCGAGACGCTCGAGTCGCGCTTGCAACGGGAGCCGCTTTCCCGCGCCGAGGCTCTCAAGATCTTTCAGCCGCTCGCACGAGCGCTCGCAGCCATGCACGTCGCAGGCGTGCGGCATCAAGATGTCAAGCCAGAGAACATCTTTCTCGCGCGCATCCCGGGCTTCGGTGAGGACGACGTCACACCCGTCCTCCTCGATCTCGGCGTGGCCGCCACCGAGGCTGAAATGGTGGTTGCGGGAACTCCCACGTATTTCGCACCCGAGGTGGCCTCGCAGTTTGCCTCGGTCGATCGAAAGCCACCCGTCACGCCGAAAGCCGATGTCTTCGCGCTGGCGTTGGCCCTGCGCAATGCGCTGGAGCCCGAGACACAAGAAGACGTCGCTGCAGGCGCAGTCGATACGTTCATCGAGCATCGCGCCAAAGAGACCCCATGGCCGCCCAAGCGAAGAGCGCTTCGTTATCTAAAACCCTCGTTCGATCGATGGCTGGCTTGGGATGCGGAGCTACGCCCGACGGCCGACGAGCTCGCCGAAGAGCTGTCGGTGCTGTCTCTTCCCGAAGAGCGCAAGGCGCGGTTCAAGACGATCCTGCGCTGGACCATCCCGATGGCCCTTGCGGTGCTGGGAGCCGCAGGCGCGGCGATCACGGTCTTCTACCAGCAAGCCGAAACGCAACGCGAAGTGGCGCACAAGGCGCAGCTCACCGCGTCGGACCTGATGCGGGACTTGGCCGACACCCGCGAAATTGCCGAACAGCTCGAGCTTCGATACGAGCAGAGCAAGCTCACCCGAACGGAGCTGGCGCAACGATTGGCGCGAACCGACGGCAAGGTCGCTTCGTTGAGAGCCGAGCTCAGGGAGGAAGAGCGCAGGCTGATGCGGACGCGCGACAAGCTGGCGCAAAGCCGCCAGGAAAAGGCCGTCCTCGAGCAGCAGCTGTCCGAAACCGAACGCGAGCTCTCCGCTACGGAGAGAAGCCTGCAGCAAACCAACGAACGGCTCCTCGGCGCTAGTCAGAAGTTGGCGTTCGCGGAGGAGCGCGGCCACAAGCTCGAACGCAAGCTCGAACGCGAAGGGGAGCGGGTGCTGAACCTTCAAGGGGAGCTCGCCGCCATGCAGGCCCGGCTCGATGCGGAAGCCTCCAAGACCGACGAGCTTCAAAATGCCGTGGCCCGAGCAGTAGCTGCTCGCAGCCGAGCAGAGCTCGAGCTGGAGTTCGCCCAACAGGAGCTGGAAGCCATCAAGCAGCGCTCGGTCGTGGCGACGGAGCCCGATGCTGACTCCGACGCGACCACCGACGAGCCGGCGCCCGACAGCTGACCTTGGCTGGCACGAGCTGAGCCAATTCGGCTCGCCTTCGCCAGCAATCGCCTGGCTGCGAGAGCGTCAGCGGCGACCCTTGTAGCCCATCATGTCCTGCATGACCGACTCGCTCATCTCGGCGATTTCCGCCTCTTCGGCGAGGCGATCGGCACAATCTTCACATACCTTCATGCGACGCCCGCCGACCTTCACCGAAACCAGCTCGTCGACTTCGTCCTCACACGACTTGCAAGTCGGCATGGCTGTCACCTCGCGCGAGGCAGAAAGCGGCTCATCGAAGGAAGGACCACATTCTTTCGGACGGACCGAATGGCACCCCCGAAGCCCACGGGAAGCGCGCGAAACGCGATGTCCAAATGCCGAGCATCGGCCTCGACGCCATGCAAAGTGACGAACGAGGTCAGCAACGCCACGGCGCGACGCACTAGAGGATTCTTGCCTACCTTCGGGTCCCGCATGAGATCTAGCACGATTCGATTGCCGTTGGCGCTCGCCAAGATCGGGGACCGGCGGGGCATGAAATTCACCAAGTTGCCCGGGTTCGACAGATCGAGGGCGCCGGACTTGATCAAGGCGGCGACCGGGGTGTCGGAATCGCCGTTCAGCTTCAGCGAAACCTCTTCGAGCCGAAGCGCGACCGTGAGCTCTTCGTCGTTGAAGACGATGCGCTCCACGTAGATCACGGCCGAGGCCCGGACCGGCGTGTTCATCATGTCGACGTCGCCCGCGAGCCGCAGACCCGGCGGCACCGAGTCGATCTGAAACGACTCCACTTTTCCGCTCCGTTCGGCCTGCTGGGCAAGCCACTTGAGAGCGGCCATCGGAACCCCGAACCGAAGGCCGAGCGCGCTTCGAACGGCACGGCCGAGCTCTTCGGGATGGGTACGCAAGTAAGTGCGAACAGCGTCGATTGTCTGCTGGGGTGTGGGCATGACCGGGGGAGTCTAATGTTCCCGGCAGCCGGCGTAAATGGTCAATTTGCCAATGCCGGCAAAGCTCAAGGCAGGAGGGTCGTCGTATCGCAGAAACCGCGGCCGTCGCCCAAATCGGTGCATTCGGGTTGGATGTCGTTGATCCGGGGGCACTGATTGATGGACGTGGGATCGCACAGCCGCTGGCAAGTCGGACCGTTTCGGCCCTCGGCTCCTGGCTCGCAGCTCGCACCCGGGATACATACGCACACACCGCCGACCGCGCAGTCCAGGCTGTAGTCGCAGAGCTGACCAAAATCGCGCGGAATGAAGCCAGGCAGCTCCAGCTGGCCGGGTAAACAGACCCAGAGTCGGTCACCCGCGCCGCCTGCTCCACCCGCGCCGGCGCCTCCCGCACCGCCTGCTCCACCGGCTCCAGCCGTGCCTCCGGATCCTCCGGTGCCCAGGGTGGCATCCGACGTCTCGAGACACGACTCTCCGCCTTCGCAGAACAGAACGTCCACGCTGCAAAGCTCCATGCAGAATTTCCCGTACACGGTCTCCATGCAGGACGAAGCGCTGCCGCATTCAGAGGACTCGAAGCAGGCGTTTCCATTCCGGACGGGCCCCGAGCAGGCCAGCACCAAGGCCGGCGCCAGTGCTGCAAACAGGACGAGGGCTCGAGGAGTCATCGAGAGGGTATGTAGCAAGAGAGCCCTGGGTGCGCGATTTTTGTACAGGCCCGGCCCCTACACGCGCACGCTCGGCCCTGAGACCGTCGCGATTTGATAGCGCCCCGTGGCCTCGTCGTAGGCCAGGAGCTCGACGCCGGCGTCGAGCGGCTCTCTTTCGAGCACGGCCTTGTCCGGCCGAAAACCATCGGTCATGGGGATTTCATTCACGCGCTTCACCCACGCGGGCCGCTCGCTGCTCTTCCATTGGGACGCCCGTTGGTTCCAAGCTTGCAAATCGAGTGGCTGATCGTCCTTCGTCACCACGACGGCCACCGCTCGGTCCGTCCCATCGTCGCGAATCCCGTACACCACAGTCTGTCGCAACGCCTCGAACCCGTACAGGGCGTCTTCGATTGCCCGGGTCGCGACGATGCCCTGCGCGGTACGGAGCATGCGGCTCGCCCGATCGACGAACCAAAAATCTCCATCTTCATCGCGGCGAAGAACGTCCCAGGTGATGAACCACGTGTCATCCGGCTCGAAGACGCCCCGCAACAGACGCCGGCCCGCTTCGTCGCCGCCGGTGAAGGTCGCTAGGGGATGATCGGAATCGAGCCGCGCGAGCAAGATGCCCGGCTCATCGGTGGGGCACCGAACCAGTAGCCCGTGCTCGTCTCGCTCGAATTGCTCTTCGGCGAAATCGTACCGAACGAGCTCGACCTCGGCGCTGCCGGGCAGCGGCCGACCCAGCGCCCCGACCTTCTCTCCTGAGGCATTGGCCAAGACCGCGTTGCCTTCGGTCGACGCATAGAATTCCAAAATCCCGACTGGGCCGAACCGTTCCACGATGTGCTCCCACACGTCACGGCGCAGCCCGCTTCCCGCCAGTAGGCGGATCGGGTTCTGATTGTCGGCGGCCGACGGCTCCTCCCAAAGAAGCCCCCGCAGCATGTCCCCTGCATAAAAAACGACGGTGGCGCCGTAGCGCCGAACGTCGTCCCAGAACGTCTTCGAATCGAATCCGACGCTGAGAGCCAGACGCGATCCGCCCACTAGACCACCGCCCACGCTGACCAGCATGCCTGCGGGGTGATGGAGCGGCAGGCAACAATAGACGGTGTCACGCGGAGACAAAGTGCAGGCAGCCGCCGTGCCGTAAGCCGAAAACGCCCATCGCTGATTGGTGATTTTGGCGGCTCGCGGTTTTCTTCCTCGTCCCGCCGTGAGAATGATCATCGCCAGATCGCGAGCGCGACCGGGGTTGGACTCGTACCACCCCGGAAGCTCGACCGAGTCCGGATCGATGCGCTCCATGTCGACGACGCCCTTGGGGAGGGCCCGCTCTTCACCTGCGCCCCCGAGCACCAGCACCTGATCGCAAAGGTTCTGGGCGAGAGCCGCGCTCTCCGGATCCGCGATGAGGTAGCGGACGGCCGAGCCGTGAATCGCTTCTTCCAGCGTCTCGCGCGAACGTTGCGGGCTCAGCAGCATGGCGACGGCGCCCAGCCTGCTCAGTGCGGTCGTGACCGAAAGGTAGCTCGGACGGGGTCCCATGAGCACGCCGACCGTTTCTCCGCGTCGAATACCGCATCGGACGAGGCCTCGGACCACATTGTCGACTCGACGATCGGCATCTGCGTACGAAAAGGCGCGTCCCTCCCACAAAAAGAAGGTGCCGTCGGGATTGGACTTGGCTTGCTCGCAAAGCGCGAGGCCCAAGCTCACCCGAGTCTCCGGACCCAGCTGCTGCAGGACCCGGAGTCGCGGAACCTGCCATCGGAGACTGTCGAGCTCCTCCCCGAGGTCGACGGCCGCGCGACCGAAGCGTTTCCAGAAGGTGCCCACGGCGCCGGTCAGCGTTTGATAGAAGAGCTCGATGTCGAAATCGACGTCTTCAAAACCCGCCTCCTCCGGCTCCTCGGGCGGCGGAGGAGCCTCGAGCGCCTCGGGGGCGTTCCCCATGCCTTCGCGCCAGCGCACCCATGCGGCCACGGTGGGCCAGGTGAATGACATGGCTTGCTTACCTACCACCAAGCCAAAATGCCCGGCCCGCATCGAAACCTCGTGCGCCTCGGCATTGGGCGCAGCCCCCCGAATGGCGCGGACCGCCGATTCACTGGCGAAGGTGTCCCGGCTTCCGAGGAAGAACAAAACGGGGCAATGGATATCCGCGAGGGTCACGGTGCGCCCATCGATGACGAAGCCGCCCGACAGCATTCGATTGTGCACGACGAACTCGTCGATGAACTTCTTGAGGGCCGGACCAGGCCATGCGACGAAGCCTTCTCCACCCAAGAAGCGGCGCCTCGCTTCTCGCTTTTCGAGCGCCTGCCGGTCATGCAGCTTGCGAACGAAGTCGAAGAGCTGCCCTACTTCTTTGTGTACGGCCAGAAGCTTGAATCCGGTGCTCGTCAAAAAGCCCGGAAGCCCTTCGAGCTTGTCGAGCGGCGTTTCGAGCGCTTCCTGGGCAAGCTCGAAGACGCGACCGGCAATGGTGCCGTCGATGTTGGGCAGATTGCGGTGGATGTCGACGGGACTGCCGAAGGTCACCAGGGAGGCAATGCCCTCCGAGCTGCGATACGCGGCAGTCTGATATGCGAACATCCCGCCTTGCGAATAACCGATCAGGTGAACGTCATGACCGGTCCTTTGGCGCAAAAAGTCGATCGCATCGCTCACGGCTTTGACGTGGTCGTCGAGCGTGCGCTTCATGCCGCCCTCTTCTTCCTCGGGCGACCCGAAGTCGATGACCCAAACGTCGAGACCGAGGCGCGTGAGCGCGGTGACCCCGCTGATGTCGGGAGCCACGTCGTAGATTTCGGCAGTGACCATCAATGGAGGGATCAACAGAAGCGGTGCGGCCACGCTCGGGCGGTGCCTATCGCCCCCGTAGCGCCTCAGACGAGCGATGCGAGTCTCGTGCAAGACCTTGTACGGCGCATGTTCGGGGTCGGTGAAATGCCCGAGGCGAGCGAGCTCCAACGCATTTTCGGTTGCCATGGCGACGCGCCGAAAGGGTTTGAGCAAGCTCGATTTGCGCCGGGTCTTGGCCATGGGCTGGAGGCGCCACCGTAGCACCAAGCGAAGGGGAATTGGAGCGCGTGCGTTTCCCGTGTCACAACCGAGCGCTCATGCGACTTGCGGGCCGTATTTCATTGCCGTGTCTCGACTCAATCGAGCTCGCCGGCTTCGAGAGCGTTCAGGAAACCCTGGAGCGTCACCCCTACATGCGTGTAGACCTCGGCGCGAACAGCTCCCTGTCTGCGGAGCTCGAAACCCTGGTGAGCGCGAGGCTGGCTTGGCTGCACTCCGTAGGCCTGCGCCGCGACCAGAGGAGTCTTTCGCTGTGGACCCAATTGCGCGCGCGGGAAGCGGCTGTGGCGGAAGCACTCGCGGCCACGGGTCGTCACGACGACCTTCTTCTTCGCTACGAAACGATTCTCTTGCTGCATCCAGAGCCCGGAACGGCGCATGCGCCGGACCTGCTTTCCGCTCGTCTCGCCCAAGCCATCGCGCGATGGGAGCGCGTCCGGGGCAGACATGCCCCGGCCTCCGTTCTGGCTCAGAAGTGGCAGCAGAGCCTCGCCTTCTTTCGTCATGGAGCGCTCCTTCCCTGGTATTGGCTGCGCCGGCGACGGATTCGCGCCCGCTTGCCCCGTGCGGTGCTCGACCACCCCGCACTGCGCGACACCTATTTTGCGATCGAGCAAATCGGACCATTAGTCGACAACTTTGCATTCGGGGGCGCGACCGGGATGGGGGCTTTGGCTTCCGCTGCGCTCGCCGACGCGACGTTTCTGTACATGCAGCTCGCCGATGAGTTTGTCGACGAGTTGGCGGCTGCCGCGGGCGGGCACGTCGTGGTTGGGCGGCTGCTCGAGGCCCTTTACCGCCCCGATGAGCCCGATAGACCGCTTCGGGAGCTTTCTCTCGATCACGTTCGAGCCATGGGCGTCGACCCCATGGCTCATGCCACCAAGTTCGGAATGACGCTTGCCGGGCTGTTCCAAGCTCTCGAAGAGCTGGGAGGCGCGATCGATGCGTTGCTGTCCGAAGCCGACGGGGCCGTGACGGACGCCACCCACCGCTTTTTGCATCACTGCTTTCAGACGTATTTGGACGAAGTGGATCTTTGTCAGAAGGCAACGGATTGCCGTGCCGACCGAATGCGCTTGCAAGACACCGCTTGGCACTTTTATCGAAAGAACAATCTGGTGATGATGCTCTGGCTCGACCTTCGTGCACGCCTTCTCGGGTTGGATCCAGCAAAGCACGCGGATGCGATTCGCCGCTGGGGTTACCTTCTGGCATCGTTCCAAATCTTCGACGACTTGAAAGACATCGCGGTCGACCTCGGCAAACAGCCCAACTATGCGCTTCAAATCGCCGCCCAGGATTTCCCCGAGGAACACGCTTGGATCGAGGCGCGGTTCGGTTCCCGACGTACCCCGATCACGCGTGACGAAGTGGCAGAGGTCACGCTCCGGGCTCCCAAGACGGTACAACAGTGCATGAGCTGGAGTCGGTTCATGGCGCTCGCCCAATTCGACAACGTGCTTTTGTATGCGTGGGACCAACGCTGGCGAAAGAGCTGGACCCGCCGACGCAACTCGTTCAATCCCGAAGGCACAGGGCTCGAGAAAATGCCGCGGCGTCTCGTCGACCGGCTCGTTCGAACGCTTCGAGCCATGCGCGAAAACGATGACCGGGGCCCGATCGACGACGCTCAGCTCGCGTTCGCCCTCGACTCCGCGGCGTACGAGAGCTCCTGGCAAATCCACCTCGCACTTTTTCCGAACCTCCGCGCAATGTATCGCTTTGCGACCTTGCAGATGTGGATGACCGCCGAAGAAAAAGCGCGCATCGCACGTCGGCTGCTCTTGCGGCGCCTTCCCAGTGAGCAAAAGACCGCGCTACTCGGGCTCGGCGACCGTGATGTCGACCATCAGGTCCCCCGCGATGGCCTCGAGGCTTTTTCGAAGGTCATCGAGGCTTAGCGCCCGCGGAGCCCAAAGGCGTGCCTTCGCTTTGAACAGTGTGTCACCAGACCATGGCGCGCCGTCACACTCCGTTTCGAGCTCGTCCACGTTCACACCGCGCGCAGCAAGGGCTTCGGAGATCTTGTGAACGATTCCAGGACGGTCGCTGCCCACGAGATCGAGCAAAATGAGGTGCCCTTCTTGAGGCGTCTCGTCGAAGCCGCGCTCGATCGTGACGCGCAGGCCACCGGACCGAAGCCCTTCGAGCGCTTGGGATAGCGCATCAGCGCGCTCGGCAGGCACGCTTGCGCGTAGGATTCCGGCAAACTGCCCAGCGAGCCGAGACATCCGGCTCTCCACCCAGCTTCCACCGTGCTCCTCGATGACGGCGGACACCGACTCGACCAATCCGGGGCGATCCTTGCCAATGACGGTGACGACGAGCGACTCCATGAGAACATGGCTGATGACCCATAATCGCGCGACATTCAAAGACTTTTCACCCGTACACTCCCGGGCGGGCCTGCGGAATCGGGATCTTTGGCTGGGAAGTGGCTAGATCTCGGACAGTTAGCGCCGTAGAGCCACTTCGCATGTTCGCAAAGCGCACGCGAGAGGTGGAGCCGTTCCTGGCCATGGAGGTCATGGAGCGGGGCATGGCCATGGCCCGCGAGGGCACGTCGATCGTTCAACTCGGAGTCGGAGAGCCGAATTTCGATGCGCCGCCCGAAGCGGTGCAAGCTGCCGTGCGTTCCCTGCAGTCCGGGGGAACCCACTACACCGACAGCCGAGGGCTGTTTTTGCTTCGAGAGGCCATCGCACGCGACTGCGCGAGGCGGCGCGGCGTCGAGGTCAGCCCCGATCAAGTCGTGGTCACGAGTGGCACGTCGCCCGCCATCTTGTTGTGCTTGAACCTCTTGGTCGATGTCGGCGACGAGGTCATCCTCGCCACACCGCACTATCCCTGTTACCCGAACATGATCGCGGTGTGCGGAGGCACGCCGGTGCTCGTGCCTACGGGTCCCGAGGATGGGTTCGTCATCGACGTCGCAAAGGTCCGCGCCGCAATCACGCCGCGCACCCGGGCGATTCTGCTCGCATCGCCAGCGAACCCTACGGGCGCCGTGCAGCCACGGGAAGTGGTCGAAGGCTTGAGCGAGCTCGGAATTCCGATCTTGTCGGACGAGATCTACGATGGCCTCACTTATGACGGCGCGCGTGTCTCATCGCCTCTTTGCTTCACCGATCGATGCTACGTGCTCGACGGCTTTTCCAAACGGTACGCGATGACGGGCTTTCGCCTAGGCTACCTCATCGCTCCAACCGTCGCGATGCGTCCACTGCAGAGCCTGATGCAGAGCTTTTTCATCTCCACGGCGGAGTTCGTGCAAGAGGCGGGAATTGCAGCCCTTGCGCACGGCGCTCCGCACGTCGAGCACATGCGGCAGCAGTACGCGCTCCGACGCCGCATCCTCGTGGATGGCCTGCGCGACATGGGCCTTTCCATCCCCATCGACCCGCCGGGTGCCTTTTACGTGCTCGTGGACATGAGGCATTTCGGACGCGACTCGCTCACCTTGGCATTCGACATCCTCGAAAAGGCCCACGTGGCTTTGGGCCCGGGCCGCGATTTTGGACAAGCCGCGGAAGGCTTCGTGCGATTCAGCTTCGCCACGTCCACAGAGGAAATCGAAGAGGGTCTGCGCCGTCTGGCGCGCGCGCTTCCCAATCTCTGATCATGCGTGTTGGCCGCCGAGCATCTCAAGAAGCGCTGCTTCGTCGATCACCGTGACGCCCAAGGACTGTGCTTTTTCGAGCTTGCTGCCGGGCTCGTCTCCGGCAACCACGTAGTCGGTTTTCTTCGAGACCGATCCCGAAACCTTGCCACCGGCTGCCTTGATTCGTTTGGTCGCCTCGGTTCGCTTGAGCGTGGGCAACGTGCCCGTGAGCACGAAGGTCTTTCCGGCCACGTCGGCGACTTCGCGAACCTCGGCCGATTCCACCTGTAGGCTCACGCCGACCTCGGCCAAGCCCTCGAAGACTTTGCGAACCGCCGGAGAATTCAGCTCGACGAAGATGCTGTCGGCCGACTTGCGCGCCAGACCTTCGATCACCCCGCGCTCCGAAGACTTGGCGGGTGCGACTAGCTCGACGGCTTCTTCATCGCCCGACGCATAGCGAGCGGCAAACGAAAGCAGCGCGTCCGCGGTCTTGAAATAGGCGGCCAAGTCTTCGGCCATGGTTTCACCGACGTGTCGGATGGCAAGGCCATTGAGCACCCGCGCCAGGCCCCGCCCTTTGGCCGCCTCGAGGCCTGCCTTGACACGCTCGGCGCTCTTTTGACCCATTCGCTCGAGCGATGCGAGCTCGCCGACCTGGAGCCGGAACAGATCGTCCGGTGAGCGCACGCCAAGCTTGTCGACGACTTGATCGACCAACACTTCACCCAATCCATCGACGTCCATCGCTTGGCGGCTGGCGAAATGTCGCAACCGTTCCCGTACCTGGTCCGGGCAGGCTGGGTTCGGACAGTAGACGAAGATCTCCTCGCTCACGACCTCGGTGCCGCAGGTGGGACACGTGCGCGGGGGAACGAATCGTCTGGCGCCCCGCTTGCGCTGACTCTTGTCGACCTCGACCACCTGGGGAATGATCTCGCCGGCCTTCTCAATCAGCACGGTATCCCCCACGCGGACGTCCTTACGCTCGAGCTCCACGAAATTGTGAAGCGACGCGCGGCTCACGGTCGTGCCCGAAACGAAAACCGGCTCCAGAATTGCAATCGGCGTGAGCTTGCCGGACTTGCCGACGGACACCTCGATGTCGAGAAGCTTCGTCGGCTTGCGCTCGGGCGGAAACTTGTAGGCGATGCCCCAGTGGGGGTGGTGTCCGGTCGCGCCGAGGCGCGGGTACAGATCGAGGTCGTCGATCTTGATGACCATCCCATCGATGTCGTAGTCGAGGGAGTTACGCCGAGATTGGTAGTCCTCGCAGTATTGGAGCGCCTCTTCGGGTGAGTCCGTTTGAAAGACCTCGTCCAGATACACCTCTCCGCCGTGGTCGGCCAACCATTGCAAAAGCTCGTGTTGGGTGGAAGGTAGCGGCACACCATCGTCCCACGCGACCTGGTAGAGAAAGGACCGGATCCCGGTCTCCTCGAGCCCGGCCGGGTCCTTCCGCTTCATCATGCCCGCGCACCCGTTCCGGGGATTGATGAGGGGCTTTTCGAGCGTGGCGTTGTAGCGGGCGAAATCGTCGAGTGGCCAATAGAGCTCACCGCGAATTTCGAGCTCGCCTTTGCGCACGCCTTCGAGCTCGAGAGCCACCGTGCCGAGCTGCCGGACCTGTTTGGTGATCACGTCGCCCTTCTGCCCATCACCTCGGGTCACGGCACGCCGAAGCTTGCCGGCGACGTACGTGAGCGCCACCGAAATCCCATCGACCTTGGGTTCCACGACCAAGGAAAGCTCGTCCACCTCGAGCTCGTTCTTTCTCCGCTTGAACCATGCCTCGAGCTGCTCCGATAGCGGCATGACGTCTCCGCTGCTGTGCCGGCGATTGGGCGAGAGCTTTTCGAGCGATAGCATCGGAACGCGGTGCGCCACCGTCTCGAAGCCCACCGTGTGATCGGCACCGGGCTGCAAATCCAGGCGTTCGGAGGCGTCGAGGCCGAGCTCCTCGGCAAGCTCTTGATAGCGGTCGACCAGCTCATCGAACTCCGAATCGGGAATCTCGGGAGCCCCCGCGCGATAGGCCGCCTCGTGATACCGAATTTGCTGGACCAGCTGTTCGAGCTCCGCTTCGGCCCTCGCCCGACCGTTCATCCCCGAACCTTGGCAGAATTGGGCTCCTCCGAAAGGCGCCAGGCTGATTTTGGCGGGTCTGAATCTCGTCTTTTGGGGTGATGTTGTGACAACGCTCTGCGCCTGAGGCAGCTTGTTTAAGGGGGCATGGACCGAGGAGAGCAGCGACTCGCGGGCGGCGAGCATGGGACGGCGGCTTTGCGCGAGCGTCAACGTCGACGTGACGAGCAGACGCGACTTCGTTCGCTTGGCGCCCTCGCACACATGCTGCCGGTCCTGTCGATCATCTACGCGGCCGCCGCCGTGCTGTTCTTGGTCGCGCCGCCCTTCTCGCCCAACGAGCCGCACGTTCTGATTTGCGCCCTGTCGTCTGCATTCGTCCTTCTGACCTGGGCCGGCATGCGGATCGACGACCCGCGATTCGACACGCCCATTTCGGTCTCCACCATCTCCATCGCCGCAGGAATGGGGTTGACGATGTTCGCGGTCAGCGGCTCGATCAGCAACACCACCACCCTGGCCATTGCCGTCGTGGCTGCCGGGGCGCTGCTCTACCGCTTTTCCATGTACGCGGTGATGGTCACGGTGGTCTTCGTAGGATGGATTCCCTTGGCGTGGGGCTCGGCCCGGGGCGCGTTCAGTCTCGGATTGTTTCACCTGTGGGCCGCAACGGTGGTGGGCGCGTTGGTGCTGTGGTCGCGCCGCCAGCTCATGCTCACGCTTCACGAGGAAGCCGAAGTCGCCGATGCCATGCGTCAGCTGGCTACGGATCAGGCCCGATCGCTCGAGCTCACGCGGGATGCAGCGCTGGCCTCTGCACAAGCCAAAGGCCAGTTCTTGGCGAACGTGAGCCACGAGGTTCGCACGCCGCTCAACGGCATCCTCGGCCTGCTGCAAATGGTCGACGCTTCCGCGCTGCCGCCTCCGCAAGGCGACCACTTGATAGAGGTCCACAAGTCGGCCCGCTCTCTTTTGGCGATCGTCAACGATTTGCTGGATCTGTCGAAGATCGAAGCGGGCGAAATGCGACTCGAATCGGTGCCATTCGACATCGCATCGATGGTGGAAGAGATCGCCGTCAACTACGCGTCGGCGGCCCAGGCCAAGGGGATCGAATTGCTGACCGAGATCGACCCCGCGGTTCCTGCGGAAGTGTGTGGTGACCCACTGCGGTTACGGCAGGTCATCTCCAACTTGGTCAACAATGCCCTCAAGTTCACCAAAGAAGGGGAAATCGTCGTGGGAATCCAGGTCCAACGCCAAAGCGCTTGGCACGTCGACCTCGAGATCCGTGTTTCGGACACCGGCGTAGGTATTTCGCCCGACCGCGCAGAAAGTATCTTTCAGCCGTTCTCGCAGGCGGACGCGTCGACCACTCGAGAGTACGGCGGGACTGGTCTCGGCCTTCCGATCTGCCGGCAGCTGGTCGAGCTCATGGGCGGCGAGATCCAGCTGGACAGCACCCCGGGCAAGGGCAGCAACTTCTTTTTCGAGGCACGGTTCGAGCTCGAAGAGAGGTTGAGCGAAGACCTGAAGGCCGTCACCGAGGCGCTTGCAGGCATGCGCGTGCTGCTGGTCGAATCCAACAACCGTGCGCGCGAGACGCTCGTTGCGAGGCTCGAGGCCTGGGCCATGAACGTTTGTTCGACGACCAACTTCGATGGCGCGATTCGAGAGCTACGCGGCGTGGGCCCCTGCCCGGACGTTGCCTTGATCGACCTTCGGAGCCTGGGCAAGGACTGGCGCGCGCGGGCCGTCGAGCTCAATCGAATGGTCGAGGCGCGGGGGAGCACCTCGGTTGCCCTGTGCGCCCACAAGCACGAGATCAGCGAGCTCGGCGAAGCGGGCATCCGGGTCTACGTCCAAAAGCCCATTCGTCGGGCCAAGATCATCGCGGCGCTGCTCCAGACGGTGCATCGAGGAAGCGCCCCACAGCGAATCGTCCACGACGCCCGGGCCTCGCTGCCCGCCCCACCCCCACGGGCCTCCGACTCGAACGGAATGAAGGTCCTGGTCGCGGAAGACAACGAGGTGAATCAGAAGGTGGTCCAAGCTCACCTCCAAGCGCTGGGATACGAAGTCGAGCTCGTTCCCGATGGCCTCGCCGCCTTGGCGGCTTTGGAGGACCAGCACCGATATGCAGCCGTGATCATGGATGGTCAGATGCCCCGTATGGACGGTTACGAAGCGACCCGTATACAACGCGCGCGCGAGCTCGAATCGGGGCGCAGGCGGGTTCCGATCATCGCCCTGACGGCTCATGCCATGACCGGCGACCGCAGGACGGCCTTCGCTGCCGGCATGGACGACTATCTATCCAAGCCCTTTACACAGCAGCAGTTGCGGCGGGCGCTGACCCGCTGGGCCGCGCAGCCGACCACGAGCATCTCGCAGTTCCCTCCCGACACGCTCGATACCACCATCACCTCACAGCTCCTGGAGCTCGAAGAAGAAGAGCCCGGATTTCTTTGCGAGGTCATCGACAGCTTCTTGTCGACGGCGGAGCAAAGCATCGCCCGGATGCGGGATGCCATCGCGCGGGCGGATCTGGAGACGTTGCGGGCGGCGGCGCACATGGTTCGGGGGAGCAGCCAGCAACTGGGGGCCAGACGCATCGGGGTGACCTGCCGTGAGCTGGAAAGCTTGGAGTCGTCCGACCATGCCGGTCCCATCCTCTCCAGGTTGGAGCGCGACCTCGAAGGGGCTCGCGAGGCGTTGACGGGGCTCGCGGATCGGGCGCTCGACGCCGCGTCATAGGGAAAAGATCAGTTGTTCCCGTGGGCGCCCGCCAAACGTGAGGCGTCGGTGATCCAGCTGTCTCGAATCGTGTGCTCGGGCACTCCTGCGAGGTGCTCGACCAACCACTCCACGTCGGACGCTTCGAAGCGCGCGATCTGATGAAAGTGGTAGATGCCGAGCCGGTTCAATGCACGCTCCAGATTCGGGTCGACCCCCTCGAGGCGCTGCAAGTCGTCGCGGGGCCCGTAGGGTTGAATCATGAGCCAGGCCGGGGGACGCGACTGGCCGGTGCTCTCGAGACCGAGCTCCGCTTCCCGAAGGCGTGCTTTGAGGCGCTCGATGTCGTCCAGCATGCGCTCGTGAATGCCATGTAGCACCTCGAGCTCCGTCCGCAGACGCTCGGCGCGAGTCTCCGACTGCCGCAATACGGCCCGGCTTTCGTCGCGCTCGCGAACCGCAATGCGGAGCTCTCTTCGCAGATCTTCGGTCGTCTCTCGCGAGCCCGGCCTGGCGTCGGCTTGGAGGGCATCGAGCCTGGAAGTCATCTCGTGCAAGGTGCGGTTGCGTGCATCAAGCGTTGCCGTGAGCTGCCGCTTGGCCCTCTTGAGCGACTCGATTTGCACGCGGCTGCCCTCGAGCTCCTTTTCGAGCACCTGAACGCGACTCTGTTGCGACGTCAGATCGGTGCGAGCCTCGTCGAGCTCGTATTCGAGCGTTCGAGCGCGCCCCGGAGCGACGAGCCGACCCCAAAACACTTGCGCGAGCCACAACAGCGCCGCCCCCGATACGGCCGCGACCAGCAGTGCCCCGGCCATTTGCAGCACGAGATATGTCACGTGTCACCTCCCCCGGACCCGTCATCGGCGACGAGCATCTGCGTTCGCACCATGCGCACCCCCCGGATCATGCTCACGATGCGCTGAGCGCGCTCGGCTTCGGACGCGGATGGAACCGATCCGCGAAGCTCTACGTCCCGACCGTCGACGACGGGGAACACGCCTGAAAAGCCGGTGCGCACAAGCACCGACGTCACGCGAGTGGCCACATCCCATTCGATCTCGTGGCGTATGGGGCCGAGATAGGAGATCCAGACGACATAGCCGACCAAGCATGCCGAAGCCGTGCCAAAGACTGCCTTCTTCCACATGGCGCGCGGTGCCTAACGACTGCATTGAACTCGATTTGATGAAAAAAAGCCACGTTCTGACCATCCGTTCCGAACTTCGTGGTGCGATACCGCACCCAATTCGAGCTCGAAACCTCGCCCGATTGGGTGGGCGGCGTCGCTTTGGTCAGCCGAGCTCGTGGCAGGCCACGATGTCAAAAAGCCGCGCCTGACGATCTTCGGACCAGGTGAACAATGCGACCGAGACCGCATGAAAGGACGCCCCGGCCGTGTCGATCCCTTGGGCCCATCGAAGCGCCTGCCGGCGCTCTGCACCCCTGGCGCGCCTCTGAACGCGCGCCAGGGTCATGTGTGGCAGCGGCGGTCGCGTATCTTCTGGCGCGCCGGCAGCCGCGAGAAGCGGTCCGCGGGCCTCGGTGATCATCTCGCTGAATGCGTCTCGGCCCTGCTCGATCATCGCCGAAAGAGCCGAGGGCTTGCGAGGGTTGCCGAGCGGCACGACCCCGGCGAACGAGCCACTCACGGGCCGGAAGGAGGCGAAGGTGTCGATGAGCTCCCACGCCTTTCGCGCCTCGGCCTCTTGCACCGTGCCGAGAAAGCCCAAGGTAACGTGCAGATCGGAGGCAGCAAAGACGCGGACCCGCGGCGGCGCCGGCGGTGTCCGAAACCCCTCCACTTGCATTGGAAAACCGATGAACCAATTAGGGGCCACCCTCGGAGTCTAGGCCCAGCGGAAACCCACGGCGAGATCCATGCCTATCACCGAAGCATTCAGCGAATCCTTGAAGGCTCATCCCCTCTATACGTGGACCGTTCTGGGAGTCGTGATCCTGGGCATCGTGAGCTTCGTCCTGCTCCTGTTCATTTCCGCGCCGTACGGTCGCCACCTGCGACCGGGTTGGGGACCGACTCTCAATGCAAAGGCGCTTTGGGTGATCATGGAAGCGCCCTCGCCCCTATCGTTCGCCGTCGTATATTTCATGTCGGACCATGCGTTCGCACGAGTGCCCATGATCCTCTTCGGGATGTACATGCTGCACTACGTGTATCGCGCCTTCATCTATCCGTTCCGGATGCGAGGCGGTCACAAGCAAAAGCCGTTGGTGACCGGGCTGCTGGCTCTTGCGTTCAACACCGCCAATGGCTCGACGAATGCGTTCGCCATCACCGAGTTGGCTCCTCACTTGCTGCGCACGAGCTGGCTCGCTGACCCGCGCTTCCTGTTGGGTTTGCTGGTCTTCACGGCCGGCTACACCATCAACCAGCATTCGGATGCCATCCTTCGAAACCTGCGAAAACCTGGGGAAAGCGGCTACAAGATCCCCTACGGCGGCTTGTACCGGTGGGTTTCGAGCCCCAACTACCTCGGCGAGATCATCGAATGGATTGGATTTGCGCTGGCGGCATGGACGGTGCCGGCGGCCGTCTTTGCCTGGTTTACCGCCATGAACCTCGTTCCTCGCGCCTTTTCCAACCACCGCTGGTACCAGGAGCACTTCGGGGACTACCCGAAAAGCAGGCGCGCCATCATTCCATTTCTGCTGTAGCTCCGGAGACTTGCATCCTCCCATGGATTGACGCGACAATGAACGGCCAAAGGCGTTCGGCGTCGGGGAGGGATGCACGGTGGCCGAAAAGCACGCAAGCTCGCGCAAAGAACGATCCGATCTCTTCAAGGTCGAAGAACCCACACCCTCGCTTGCCCCGGTCGAGAAAATCGTTCTTCCTCCGGAAGAGGCGCTGAAGCGGCGCATACGGCGTTTGATTGCCGCTGCCATCGCGGCGGTGATCTTTCTCTATCTGATTCACGTGGCGCTCGGCTTGATTCACGACGCGCGCGTCGACTCGGCTCTCGACGAGGTGATCAACGATGCAAGCCCCGACACCATCGACACCGCGCTCGCCCTTCTGCGCGACAACACGGACCCGAGCGTCCGCGCTCGGCTTCTGGCGATGGCGGGGCTTGGAGGAGACCACGAAAAGCTCGAAGAGGCCGAGCAGATCCTGGCAAGCTCTGCAAAGCAGAACGACCCTGACCAACGGATCGCCAAGATCTATGCGTTCTTAGCCGAGGGTGATGCTCGGGCGGCCCACGCGGAAGCCGAACGGCCAGCTAAGTATACGAACCAAGCCGACGCGTTCTTGCTGGCGCGCGCCAGGAGTGCGATCGCTCGTGGCCAATGGGACCAGGCGTTGGCCGACGCCCAAACCGTGGTCGCGTCGCGACCCGGCGCCCCCGAGCCTGCCGCATTGCTTGCGCGTATCACCGCGCGGACCGAAGGAGCCGATGCTGCGCTGGCGGTGCTCGGCCGAGTCTCGGACCCGACGCCAGCCTCGGAGATCGAACGTGCTCGCATCACCGGTCTGCTCCAAGACGAACGAGAGGAAGGGATCTCGCTCGCCGACCAAGTGCTTGCCGATGACGACGCTACGGTCGTGCAAAAGGCCTGGGCGCACCTGATCGAAGGCGTGCTCGCGTATCGTCGAGGCGCGATCGGATTGGCTTACGAGCAGACGCGCGCGGCCGCCGAGCCTGTGCTTCGCGTCGACGAGGTGTTGGTGCTCGAGGCAGCGCAGGTCTTCCTGGCGCTGAGACGAACCGGCGATGCCAAACAGCTGCTCAGCCGGTTGTCGAGCGGCCCCTCGGCTGACCTGTTCATGCGAACCCACGTCATTGCTTGGTGGTATGCGCAAACGGGTGACATGCGAGCGGGGCTGGCCACGCTCGAAGGAGCCGGCTACGGCCAAGAAAAAGAGGCCAAACCAGCCTTTCGGGCCTTGGTTCTGGCAGAGTTGCTCAGGAATTCGCGGCGCAATGCAGATCGCGAGCGGGCCAAATCGCTCTATCGCGAGGCAGCGGCCGATCGCGACTGGGGCGTGGTGGCATCGAATGCGCTCGCCAGTTGGCTTCTCGAGGAGGGCGACGCTCAGGAATCGCTGGCGGTCCTCACGGCAGCGCTTGGTGCCCATCCTCACCACTTGACGCTCGTCGACACCGCAGCGCAAGCATACCTCGAGCAGGGACGTGTCGACGAAGCCGAAAAGGTAACCCGCTCCGCTCTGCAGGCATTCCCGAATGAAGGCTGGGCATATGGCAGCCATGCCCGCGTGCTCCTCGCGAAGCGCGACTTCGCGGAGGCATTGGGTGCGCTCGATCGCGCCGTGGAGCTGAGCCCGGACGATGCCCGGCTCTATGCGCTTCGCGGAGATGCGGCGCATGCCGTGGGCTCGATCGAAGCCGCCGAGCAGAGCTATCAGAAATCGCTCGAGATCGACCCGAACGAGCCACGAGCGCTCTCGGGCCTGGTTGCTTCATTGATCGACACCGGCAACTTCGAGCGAGCCGAGAAGGTCATCGAACAGATGGACCAAGCCAAGGTCCGCGACCTTCGCGCCGACGAGGAGCGCATTCGCTATTTGGTTCGGATCGGCGCGGGGCAAGCCGGCGTTCGCACCATGCGAAGCGCGGTCAGCCGCCACAGCAAGAACGTGGACCTCCGGCTCGCGGGCGCGCGCGTCTACATCCAAGCCGAGGACTACAGACGGGCCGGCGTGTACTTTCAAAAAGCCAAGCGCGACGGGGCGAATCCACGGCTCGCCGACACGGCTCTTGCTCTGATGCAGATGTACAGCCGCCGTAAGCTGGGCGCTGAAAACTCACTGGAGCGTGCCGCCGAGGCCACCGATGCGGAGGGCAACCCGCTTTCGGCCGGACCCCAGGTCAGGGTTTGGGAGCTCATCGTCAAAGCCCGCATCGCCCTCGCCGACGACAAGCGCGGTCTCGCCGTTCGTTACGCGCGACAAGCCGAAGACATTCTTCCAGGCGATCCGGATCTGAGCCTGCTCGAAGCCGACATCGAAGAGGATCGCGACCGTTCTCCCGAAGAAGCCCTACGCGAAGCAGCCAATGCCGCGATTCCGCTGCCCGTCGCGGCGGGACGGCTCGCCATGCTGCTCGGCCCGACCGAGGAGGGTTGCCAGATGGCCGCGCGATACCTGAGGGCCAACCGCGCGACCCGGCTCGCCAATCGCGTGCGCGACATCTACCGCCAATGCGAGTGAGCGAGCCTCACTCGGACTCTGCCAGGAGCTCCGATACTCGTTCGACCGCGTCGATGTATTCGCTGACCATCTCCTCGACGACCTGACGGGCCGGTTTGCGGGTTTTCATCTGGCCGACGACTTGGCCCACCGGAGTGCCGAGCAGCGCGGCCGACCCCTCCGCCCCGGTCTGGGCGAACCGGGTGATGCGCTGGGTCGCCTCGGCCGTCGCCATGAACTGCAGCGGCATGGGCAGAAAGCCGGGGCACTCGGGGTCCTCTTCCCAGGCGCGCGTGTAGTCCGTCTTGAGCTGGCGGGCGGGCTTGCCACTGATGGCGCGCGACCGCACGGTCTGGGTCGAATCAGCGACGAGCAGCTTGTCGACGAGGGCCGGGATCGAGTCGGACTCTTCGGTGGTGAGCCAAATCGAGCCGGTCCACACACCCGCTGCACCCATGATCATCGCGGCGGCCATCTGACGGCCCGACCCGATGCCGCCTGCAGCAAGCACGGGCGTAGGCGCCACGGCGTCGACGACCTGCGGCAACAACACCATCGAGCCGATCTCGCCGGTATGACCGCCTGCTTCGTAGCCCGAGGCGATCACGATGTCGACACCCGCGTTCTTTTGCTTGATCGCTTGCGATACGGTGCCGCACAACGCCGCGACCATCACGCCGCGGTCATGCGCTTGGCTGATGATGTCCTCGGGAGGGGGACCCAGCGCGTTTGCAATGAGCGCGATCGGGTGCTGCATGGCGACTTCGAAATGCGCTCGCCCCCCT
>JASFKY010000016.1:0-26209 GCA_050118395.1 Myxococcales bacterium
GGCCGACGACTTTGCCGAATTCGCCATCGGGGATGCGTCCCGTGGCTTTCACCGCGTCGAGCACGCCGATGGCGGTCACCAGCGCGTACGCGAGCTCTTGCGTGGGAGTCGCTCCGGCCTCTTGCAAGTGATAGCTGCAGATGTTGATCGGGTTCCACTTGGGAACCTCGTTCACCGTGTAGGTGATCAAGTCCGTGATGAGCCGCATCGAGGCAGCAGGTGGGAAGATGTACGTACCGCGCGACAGATATTCCTTGATGATGTCGTTCTGGGTCGTTCCGCGGAGCACGTGGTGGTCGACGCCCTGATCTTCGGCCACCGCGACGTACAGAGAAAGCAGCCACACGGCGGTCGCGTTGATGGTCATGGAGGTGTTCATCTGGTCGAGGGGCAAACCCTCGAACAGCGCACGCATGTCGCCGAGGTGCGAGATCGGGACGCCGACTTTGCCCACCTCACCGCGAGCGAGCGGATCGTCGGCGTCGTAGCCCGTCTGCGTCGGTAAATCGAAAGCCACGCTCAGGCCGGTTTGCCCCTTTGCGAGATTCTTCCGGTAGAGCTCGTTCGAAGCGGCTGCCGTGCTGTGACCCGCGTAGGTACGCATGATCCAGGGTTTGTCGCGCTCCTGCTTGCCGTGCTCCGCCATCCGCCAGTCCTTTCCTGTGCGATTCGCCCGAAGGGCAGAAGCGTACCTCGTTTTGGGTTGCGTTCCGGGCCCCTGTGACCGTTGCGGTGCCTTTTACAGCTTCACACGATCGAGCCTGGTCTTTTTCGTTACCACACCGCACAAGCGGGTCAAGGTGCCCATCGGCGCCGTGTTTTGGGGGCCGAAGACGCCTGGTCGCCTCTGTAAATTTGCGGTAAAAGACAGCGATGGCCGAGACCAACGCCGCGATGGGTCGCCGTCTGCGCGAATTGCGGATGCGACGCGGGTTGCAGCAAAGCGAGGTCGCGAGGCGTCTTCAAATTTCGCCGGCCTACCTCAGCTTGATCGAGAAGGGCAAGCGAGTGGTTCAATTGCCTCTGTTGTTCCAGGCGCTCGAGCTGTACGGCATGCCGGTCGAAGACTTCATGCGGAGCTTGGGCGAGCGGCGGGTCGATGATGGTCTGGCTCGGCTCCTCGACGAGCCGTTGCTTCGCTCGCTCAACCTGAGCGAGGAAGACCTGGCCAGCATCAGTGCGGAGCCCCGCATGGTCACCACCATCACCGCGCTCTTCAATCTCTACAAGAACACACGCAGTCAGCTCGACCACGTGCTGGCAGGCATCGCGCAACGCGAGCGGCAATCGGAGGACGATTCACTTCGATTCGACTACAGCCCATTCGACGAAGTCACCGACTTTCTCGAACGCAACGACAACTGGTTCGAATCACTCGAAGAACGAGCCCAGCAATTTCGGCGTGACGGCGCTTTCGGTCGCCGGGTCACCAGTGCCGATTTGGAGCGGGCGCTTCTGAGCCAAATGGGTGTTCGGATCTACCGAACACCAGAACGCAACGGCAGCTCGGTGATTCGAACCTGGAACGCCGAGGAGCGCATTCTCACGATATCGAACGAGCTGTTCGAGCAACGCCTCAAGTTCCAGCTCGCACACACCGTGGCGCTCGCATTGTTCGACGAAGAAAAACTACACGAGAGCATCATCGAGGGTTACAGCAGCCAACACGCCGAAACCCGCAAGCTGCTCAAGATCCATCTAGCCAACTATTTCGCGGGCGCATTGCTTCTTCCTTATCCCGAGTTCTACCGCGAGGTCACCAACACCCGATACGACGTCGAGCTCTTGGCCCAGCTGTTCGAATCGTCCTACGAGACGGTGGCCCATCGCATGTGTAACCTGTCGGACCCCAGGCGCCGTGGCGTGCCGATGCACTTCGTGCGTGTGGACGTCGCCGGGAACATTTCGAAGCGATACTCGGGTGACGGCATTCGCTTCCCGCATCAAGACGGCTCCTGTCCCAAGATGGCCGTTCACCTGGCGTTTCTCACGCCCAGCGTGATCAGCAAGCAGTACTCTGCGTTCCCCGACGGCTCGACTTATTTCTGCTTTGCCAAGGTGGTGAGCGAGCCGCAACAGGGGTCGCTGGTGAAGGGAACGACCTACAGCATCGGCCTCGGCACCCATGCCGACAACGCCAAGCATTTCGCCTACGCCGACGACATGCCGTTTGCCGATCCCAAGAAGATGGCCGTTCCGGTAGGCACCACGTGTCGCTTCTGCGAGAGGACCGATTGCAACATGCGATCGGCGCCGAGCTACAAGTTCGCATTCCGGGTGGACGAGTACACCAAGAAGGACAACTTCTTTTCTCCGCTCGTCAATGCGGACTCGGGCGCAGAGCCTCAAAAGGCCCCTCGCCGGAAATCGAACGCGTGATATGGTCCGCGTCCGGAGGTCCACATGCCGTCGTTCGACGTCGTTTCCAAGCTTGACCAGCACGAGGTCGACAATGCAACCAACCAGGCCAGCAAGGAGATCGCGCAGCGGTTCGACTTCAAGGGCACCGAGACCACGATCGAGCAGAGCGAGGAAGGCATCGTGATCCGGGCCAATAGCGAAGGTCGAATCGATGCAGCTCGCGACGTGCTCGAAACCAAGATGGTTCGCAGGCAGGTTTCTCTCAAGTCGCTCGATCCGCAGCAGCCGCAGCCCGCGGGCGGAAAGATGTGGCGCCAGGTCATCAAGCTCAAGGAGGGCGTCTCCAAAGAAAAGGCCAAGGACATCGTCAAGGCGATCAAGGACAGCAAGCTCAAAGTCCAAGCTTCGATTCAAGGCGACGCGGTGCGGGTTTCGGGGAAAAAGCGGGATGACTTGCAGGCAGCCATCGCCATGGTCAAAGAGAAGGATTTCGATCTTCCCTTGCAGTTCGTGAACTTCCGAGACTGAGACGGTGAGCTTTGACCGAGTCGAACGAAGAAGTGGTGGTTGGCTATCAGGGCTCCGAAGGGGCGTACAGTCAGCTTGCCGCTACCCGTCACTTTGCGCGCTTGAATCAACCGATCCGCTGCGTGGGCTACCACAGCTTCCGGGCCATGCTCGAAGCCTTGAGGGCGGATGAAATCGACTACGCCGTACTTCCCATCGAGAACTCGATTGCGGGGTCGATCAACGAAAGCTACGACTTGCTCGCGGAGATGGGGCTGTCGCTCGTGGGGGAAGAGTTTCAGCCGATTGCCCACTGCCTGATCGGTGCAGCCGACGTACCGGTCTCGGAAATCCGGCGTGTGTTTTCACACCCGGTGGCCCTGGCTCAATGCGGCGCGTTTCTGGCGACGCTCGAGAATTGTCACGTAGAAGCCTTCGTCGATACGGCCATGGCGGTCGAGAAGCTGAAGCGAGATGGCGACCCCACCGAGGCCGCCATCGCAAGCGAACAAGCAGCCGCTCTCCATGGATTGCCCATCTTGCGCCGTGGAATTGCCGACCATCCGGAGAACTACACCCGGATGGTGATCGTGGCGTCCGAGCCGGCGCACTACGAGCGTGGGGTGCTCTGCAAGACCTCGCTGATCTTCTCGACGATTCACGAACAGGGGGCGCTCGCGCGATGCATCTCGATTTTCGCCGAGCGCGGCCTGAATCTGACCAAGATCGAATCTCGGCCCAAGCCGGACACCCCGTTCGAATATATTTTTTACGTGGACTTCGAAGGAAACGTCGATCGAGAGACGACACAGGACGCTCTTCGCGAGCTGGCCTCGGTCACCACGTTCTTGAAAGTGCTCGGCTCCTATCCGACGCGTCGAGCTGGCGTCAACTAGCCGCCGCCTCGGCCACGTGCGCCAGACGGTCGGCATCGGTGGGCAGGCCCGCGGCCAAGCATGTCACCGATACCATTTTGAGTGCTGCCACCTCTGCGGCGCCGTTGTGCCGCGATCGGGCAGTGGCCAGCGCTTGAAGCGCGTCGATCATCCCATCGCGCCCCCGACCGTGAGCCAGGTGCAAGCAAGCCGAGGCAATCCAGATCCGGATGTCGGCGTCTGGGGTTTGCTGGGGGCTGCCAACCGCGGCCTCGAGCGCTTCTTTGGCCGCTGCGAGATCTCGGCGAGCCACGTACGAAAACACCCGAAGGCAGTGGGCTCCGACCAGATCGCCCCCAGCTGCGATCGCGGCATCGATCAGCGCATCGAACCGAGCGTGATCGCCTGCCTCGAGCGAACGGACCAGCTCGCCGGCCGGGTTCTCGAGCGCGGCCTCGGGCAAGGGGAGGGTCGGTCGGTCCTCGAGCTCATCGTCGGGTGGACCCGAAGGTAGGCGCACGGCCCTGCTGATTTCAGAAGCGACCGAGCGGGTTCCCTGGTTGGGCTGGTACTGCACGGCAGCGGCCGCCAGCCGCACCGCCGCGCTGGTGTAGCCGCTTTCGGCGGCGAGCGTGCCTGCTTCGAGGATGGCTCGGGCACCGCGCTCGACATCGCCGCCCTCGCATAGATAGGCGCCTACGGTGGCCGCCATGGACGGGCCGACCAGAGGCTCGGCGCTGTGAAGCGCCTGAGCGACGAAACGATAGACCTCGGTGCGCCGTGCGGGCGGCATCCGCTGTACGACCGCCCGTCGCAAAAGCTCCGACGAGGGCTTTCCTTGAGGGGTCAGGAGCCCGTCGTTGATCAAGGCGTCGAACGCTCTGCGCCGCGTGTCCTCTGCAATGCCATCGAGCCCGACTGCGAAGTCGATCACTTGCGCCGAGGAGGCAGGGAGGGACGCGCATGCAATTTCGAGAAACCGCATCGACGACGTGTCCAGGGTGGCAAACCTTTCCTCGAGCAGCGCTCGCGGTCCCAAAAACTGACGTCGCTCTGCTTCGGGTTCACGAATGGCGAAGGCCAAGCCGTCATGAACGAGGTCGCCGGTTGCGATCATGGTGCGCGCTGCCTCGGTGATTCCGAGGACGCTGAGCCCACCGGCGACGACGAGCTGTTTGGCGACCTCGAGGTCGGTCCCAGGCCCCAAGATCGTCTCAGCCACGTGCAATGCTTCGCCGGGATCGAGGGTAGGAAGCTCGATCGTCAGCGCTCGTTGAATTTGCCGAAGACCTGCCGGGGCGCTTTCTTCGGTCGTGCGAATCACGAGCAGCGCCGTCACCGCTTCATTGGCCAGGACCGCGCCGAGAACGCCGATCGTGGCCGGGTCCACTGCGGAGATGCGATCGGCGTAAATCCAAGGGATGCCGCCCCGTTCCTCGCGCAGCGCCCGGAGGGTCACCTCGAGGGCACGGATGACTCTCCCTCGAGACGGTGGCGTGGCGCAGGCAATGGCCTTCAATGCCTCTGCAGCGCTGGGCTCGGTTTTCTTCAGGCGTTGTCGGGTGCGTTCGAGGGCGCGCCACGATTTCAACAGAGCCAGTCGTAGACCGCCCAGTGGCTCGAGCCCGCCTGGCACTGCTCCTATCTCGAGGAACGCCGGCGGGCCTATGTCGTCGCGCAAAGCTCGAAGCGCTGCGGTCGCTCCGAGCCCAAGCGGACCCTGGAGATAAAACGCACGGGTCTGCGAGCCGAGCGCGGCCTTCTCGATCGGCTCCAGGGCGTCGCGTAGACTCGCTGGCACCGGTGCCGGCGCGAGCAACCCCACCGCCCGTCGGCAGTCTTCGAGCAACGGACGGGTACGGTCGATGGCTTCACCCCGCAAAGCAAACGAGCTCGTGCCGACCGTTCGCCCGAACAAGTAAGTCCTCGATGCAGCTTCCCGCGACTCGACGTCCAGGACGACTTCGCCGGCAACCGCCTGGTTCGCCAGGAGTTGCGCGCGGTCGATCGCGCTCCCGCTGCTGCTCACGTGCTCCGAGGCGCCCCGTGCCCGGGCGATATCTCCGGTCGAGATGCCGAAGGCAATGGGGAGCCCACCCGCCGGTACGGGCTGGGATTCGGCTTCAGCCAGCAGTCGCAGTGCCAAGTTGATGGCCGTCTTGAGGTCGTGGAGCGCAAAGTGCGCGACCACGGTGCCTGCCAACGAGGACAAGATTTCGCCGCCGTTGCGTTTGACCTCGCTCGTGACGTATCGGGCCCATTGTCCGGCCGCAGCCGTGGTCTCCTCCTCTTCGAAGGCTGGAGGCAAGATCCTGTGCCAGAGGACGAACCGTTCCATTGCGCGTATCGCCTCAGCCGCCGAGCTTGGCTTTCAGGGCGGCGAGCTCGTCTTCGACCTCTTCGTCGCCGTCGTTGGATTGGAGAGCTCGAAATCGCGCGTCGAGCTCCGTGCGTTTCGGATCCTCCAGTAACTCGTGGGCTTCCACCTCGGCGTCGAGCTGGTCGATCTGATCGGCCATGCGTTCGAGGTCGGAAAACGCTCCGCCACCTAGCCTGTCGCCCGCAGGGCGCTCCAGGTCGGGTTGCTGGCTTCGCGCCCGCCGAACCTGTGCTGCCAACGTCTTCTGTCTCGCCTTGAGGTCGTCGAGCTTGTGCTCGATTCGTTCCAGCTGCGCCTGCATCTCATCTGCGGTGGTCGCTTGCTCGGCAGCTCGTTCGCGGATGCGCTGCGCCTCTCTGGAAGCTCTCGCTTTGCGCCGCAACGCTTCCCGGGCCAGGTCCTCGTCGCCGCGTTCCAGCGCGAGAATCGCTTTGCGTTCCCAATCGCTTGCCTCTTGATTCCGGTTTCGTTCTTCATTCTCCAAGCGTTTGGCGCTGCCCATGGCCTGGATGAGCTCTTTGCGCGCATGCTGAAGGCCGGACTTCATGTCAGCCACGGTCTGCCCGATCATCTTGTCCGGATCCTCGGCTTGGTCGATCAGCGCATTCAGGTTGGATTTGATGACGCGATTGAGCCGACTGAAGATCCCCATGACCCCTCGAAGTCAAGATCCCATGTAGAGCGCCGCCTGTAAAGGGACTGAGCTTTCTCGACTTCGGACCTTCGGTTATGATAGCTGGGATCATGCTGAGGGGGGAGCACGTCCTGATCACGGGGGGAGCAGGGTTCATCGGGACCGCTTTGGTGAAGCGGTTGGCCGAGGACAACCACATCCGCGTGTTGGATATCTTGCGGCGAAACGCATTGTCCGAGGCCGGTCTCGATCGCCATCCGAACGTCGAGCTCATCGTGGGTGACGTTCGAGACATGACGGCGGTACGGCGTGCGGTGACGGGTTGCGACTACGTCGTTCACATGGCCTCGATTGCGGGCGTCGACACGGTGCTCAAAAACCCAGTCCTGACGATGGAGATCTCTCTCGAAGGGACCATGAACGTGCTGCGAGCGGCGAACGATTGCATAGGGGTCAAGCGAGTCATCGATTTTTCGACCAGTGAAGTGTTCGGTTCTTATGCATTCCGTGTTCGAGAAGCGGACGTGACGAGCCTCGGCGCGGTCGGCGAAGCCAGATGGACGTACGCGGTGAGCAAGCTCGCCACCGAGCATCTCGCCCACAACTACTGGAAGCAGTTCAATCTGCCCACCTGCTCGATCCGCCCCTTCAACATTTATGGGCCCGGCCAGGTGGGGGAGGGCGCGGTGCACGCTTTCGTCGTTCGCGCTCTTCGTGGAGAAAAGATCCTCATCCACAACGAGGGGGATCAAATCCGATCTTGGTGCTACGTCGACGACGTCGTCGACGCCATTTTGCTCGCCATGGAACGGCGAGAAGCCGTCGGCGAAAGCTTCAACATAGGCAACCCACGAAGCACCATCACCATCTACCAGCTCGCGCAGTTGGTGGTCCGTCTGACCGAGAGCAGGTCACCCATCGAATTCGTGTCCTGGGACTTCCCCGACGTGGAGCTCAGAATTCCCGACGTCAAAAAGGCCGAAGAGCTGCTGGGCTTTCGAGCGCACGTCGAGCTCGAGCAGGGCTTGTTGCACACCATCGAATGGTATCGCCGGAAGCTCAGCGGCGAGGCTTGACGTGGCGGGCTCCGTGCGCGTGTACGACCTCTCCCAGGCTCGGCCCGATGGCTGGTTCGAAAAAGTCCTGCATCAGTCGAGCGATTTTGCGAAAGCCAGCCAAATCATGGGTCGCGCGACCCTGGGACTTGCTCTGATTGCGGGCGCGCGGATTTCGAGCCTGACCGCGAATCCCAATGCGCCGCGCGGGACCACCGTGGAGTTTTCGATCGGTCCAGACCCCACCGTTCGGCAAATGCCCCTGTCCGAGTTTCGCCAGGCGATCGCGCGATATCTCCTGGCGCCCGTGCCGAGCTCCGCGCTCCCAGTAGATCCCGACGTGGAGGCGCTTCAAGCGCACGTCGGGGGCCGCTACCTCCTCGAAGCTTCGCTGTTCGACGTGAAACCGCTCGAGCTACGGCACGATCTCGGTCTCACCGAGGTCCTGCTCGAGTTCAACGAGCTGCGGCACACGGTGACCCTGGACGACTTTCGTGAAGTGATGGATGAGCGTGTCCGCACCGAGCTCGGTGTCGGTCAACCTTCCGATGCCATGGCCATCGATCTCGCCATCCTCGATCGAGCCGAAGAGGCCAACGCGCACGGGGACTGGGACGCCACCGTGGCCATGCTCACTCCGTGGCTCACGCCGATTTCGATGCTCCTACGCACCGGCGAAGCAGAGGAGCTGACCGAGGAAGTCCACGGAAAGCTCTCCGAGAGCCTCGAGCTCTTGGGCACCGCCTATGCCAAGATCGGCGACTTGGATGCCGCCAACGAAGTGCTTCGGCTGGGCGTACAGTGGGCAGGGGAGTCGGGAAAGGCAGCCGAGCTCTTCTTGGCCCTGGGGCAAGCCTCGGCAGACGGTGGCAAGCACGGTGAGGCGATCGGTCTGCTGCGGCGTGCGATTCGGCTCGGGATCCCGGAGCGCGAGGCCTTGCCGCTTTTGGCCGCTTCGTTCGCGGCGCGTGACCAGAATCTCGCGGCCATGGTGTGCCTTCGAAATGCGCAGCGTTCGGGGGCGGATGACGCGGATCTCCCGACGCTCGAGGCGGACTTGAAGAGTCGGCTCGGCCACGCTTGGCAGCGCTTCGAGGCCTGGTTGAGCGCCTCCGAGTAGTCGCTTTACTTTGGGTGTCAGGCTTCGTACCGTATCGGTTCGGATGTCGGGCTTTCTTTTGTCGATCGACCAGGGGACCACCGGGTCCACTGCCCTTCTTTTATCGCCCGAGGGCAAGATTCTCGGACGTGCGAACCGCGAATTTGCCCAGCATTTTCCGAAGCCTAGTTGGGTCGAGCACGACCTCGAGGAAATTTGGCAGAGCGTGGGTGGCGCCATCGAGGATGCGGTCGGCCAGGCCCGGGTTTCTCCAAAGGACTGCCTCGGAATCGGGATCACCAACCAAAGGGAGACCACCGTCTTGTGGGATCGGAAGACGGGCACAGCCGTCCATCGCGCCATCGTCTGGCAGGACCGTCGGACCGCTGCTCGGTGTCGAGAGCTCAAGGAAGCAGGCCAAGAAGCCTTGTTCCGACAGCGCACCGGATTGGTGCTCGACCCGTATCTCGCCGGTACCAAGCTCGAATGGCTGCTCGACCACGTGGATGGGGCGCGTGCTCGCGCGGACAAGGGCGAGCTCGCCTTCGGAACCATCGACTCCTGGCTGGTTCATCGGTTGTCGGGTGGCCGGGTCCACGTGACGGACGCCAGCAATGCGTCGCGTACTCTGCTTTTCGACATTGCCGAGCAGCGTTGGGACGAGGAGCTTGCTGCAGTGCTCAGGGTCCCAATGGCGCTGTTGCCCGAGGTCAAGAGCTGCTCCGAGGTCTACGCACATACCTCGGGCGTTCCTGGATTGCCCGACGGAATTCCCATTGCAGGCATGGCTGGTGATCAGCAGGCCGCGTTGTTCGGTCAAACCTGCTTCGAGGAGGGTGACGCCAAGTGCACCTACGGAACCGGGGCGTTTTTGCTGACGAACACTGGCGCCGAACCAGTGCGATCCGACAACGGGCTTTTGACGACGATCGCTTGGCGACTGGGAGATCAAACCGTGTATGCGCTCGAGGGCAGCGCGTTCATCGCCGGTGCCGCGGTGCAATGGTTGCGCGATGGCCTCGGTCTCATCGCGAGCTCCGATGAAATCGAAGCCAAGGCCAAGGAGGTCGAGGCATCGGGTGACGTCGTGTTCGTTCCCGCGCTTGCCGGCTTGGGAGCGCCTTACTGGGACCCCAACGCACGGGGCCTGATTTACGGGCTCACGAGGGACACCACGGCCGCGCACCTGGCTCGTGCGACCCTCGAGGGCATCGCCTTCCAGATCGTGGATTTGGCGCACGCCATGGAGGCCGATGCGGGTCGCCCCATCGCCCGGCTGCGGGTCGACGGTGGCGCCGCAAAGAACGACTTATTGATGCAATTCGAAGCGGACATGCTCGGGGTGACGATCGACCGGCCGGAGAACGTGGAGACGACGGCTTTGGGCGCTGCTTACTTGGCCGGAATGGCCGTGGGTGTGTTCGGTGGTCTTGATTCTGTGAGAGATGCTTATCGTATCGAGCGTAGCTTCGAGCCTCGGGTCACCGAAGCCGAGCGGGCAGGGCACCTGAGGCGTTGGCGCGACGCCGTGCGGAGAGCGCGAAGTGAGATGGGAATAACATGAGTAATGACGATGTCGGGCAGACAACAGAAATATTGGAAGTACCGGTAGCTTGGGAGGCACTCGAGGACGCTTTTGAGAACAACGCACCCGAGGTGCACA
Organism: Myxococcales bacterium; assembly: GCA_050118395.1. GTDB lineage: Bacteria > Myxococcota_A > Polyangia > Polyangiales > Houyiibacteriaceae > SG8-38. The sequence continues at coordinate 10,575 of JASFKY010000016.1, forward strand.
GCTACTTGCACTTCGATACCGGTGAAGTGATCCGCATCGTGGACGGTGTCGCCGATCCTGCGATGCACTCACGCATCATGAACGACTCACGGTATCTGCGGATCGATCCCGTCTCTTCACGGGAGCAATACCGCTGGATGGAACGATTCATCGCCACGGTCGAGGAAGACGACCTGCGCAGGCGGCTCAACGTCGCCATCGATGGGAAGGGAGCGTTTCGGCGCTTTAAAGACGCGTTGATGAGCCAGCCGGTCGATCGAGAACGCTGGTTTGCTTTTCGCTCGGAACGCTTGCGCTCGTGCATGGAGTCGTGGCTGACCGCGCACGGGATTCGTCCAGTCGAACGGCCGACCTGGCACGTTCCCACGGCCAACGAGATTGTGCCCGAGGCAGAGCCCGAGCCCGAGCCCAGCGCTCGACGTTCCAGCCGGGTGACGGCCGGCGAGCCGACGCGCCGCAGGTTGCACCAGCTCGTCGATCTTCTGGGCTCGGAAGACCTCGAAACGGCGCGCGCCTTTCTCGACTTTCTCCGCGAAGGGCGCCAAGGGATCAAGGCCCGAGCGGGGGCCGACGAGCAACCGGCTCCCGAGGTCTCAGCTTCGGCCGACGGCGAGTAAGAGCCCCTGCCTTCGACGGGACGTGGCCGGATTGGGACTAGACCACAACATGTTGTGGGGGTCACCGACTGACACTTACTTCTGGTCGCGTAAACCATTGCAATATCGTATGTTCAGTGATAGCGACGTCCAGATACTCCTTTGGGGGGCAATGTGAAGATCAAGAAGCTTCAAATCGTTGGCTTCAAGTCCTTCGTGGACCAGACCACGGTCCATTTCGACCACAACATCACGTGCGTAGTCGGCCCCAACGGCTGCGGAAAATCCAATATCGTCGACGCGATCAAGTGGTGCATGGGGGAGCAGTCGCCGTCGCGGCTTCGCGGCAAGCACATGGAGGATGTGATTTTCAGCGGTGCCGAGGGGCGCGGACCGCATGGCTTTGCCGAGGTCACACTGACGTTCGACAACAGGGATGGTCTCGCACCCGCGGAATACAGTGAGTACGAAGAGATCCAGGTTACCCGGCGGCTCGATCGCCAGGGTCACAGTGATTATCTAATCAACCGAACACCGGTTCGTCTGCTCGACGTGACGAACTTGTTTCTTGGCACCGGCGTGGGCAAGCGCGCGTACTCGATCATCGAGCAGGGCCGAATCGGCTTCATCGTCACCTCCAAGCCCGAAGACCGCCGTAGCATGATCGAAGAAGCGGCCGGCATCAGCAAGTTCAAGATGAGCAAACGTGCCGCCGAGCGCAAGATGGATCAGACGCGCCAAAATCTTCTGCGGGTCACGGACATCATCGGGGAGCTCGAGCGCAGCCTAGGCTCGCTCAAGCGGCAAGCGCAAAAGGCGGAACGATACAAGCGTTACAAGAAGGAGATGCGAGATCTCGACTTGTGGGTGGCGTCCCATCGCTTCCTCGAGCTGCGTGGCGAGATCGCGGCAGTGAGTGCGTCGCTTTCGACTGCCAAGGAGCAGGCGCAGGGAGCGCGCCATGATCTCGTCGCAAAAGAAGCATCGGTCGAGGCGGAGCGTGTGTCACTTCAGCAGTTGGGTTCGGAAGTGGAGCGCGCGCAAGGACGCACGTATGAGCTGGACAATTCCGTGCGTCAGCTCGAGGGCTTGATCAGGCAACAGGAAGAGCGCCAGACCGGCCTGACCGAACGTAAAGAGCTGGCGAGCCGAGAGTTGCGTCAGCTCGAGCAGCAACGTCAGCAGTTGCAACAAGAAGCCACGGGCGTCCGCCTTTCGTTGAGCGAGCTCGCGGCCCTCGAAACCGAGGCCGAACGACTGTTGGCAGATGTCGAGAGCGAGCTTCAGGACCGCAAAAACACTGCAGAAGAGGCCGAGGTGGCGCTCGAAAACGCGCGTGCTTGGCTATCGGAGGGTCGAGCCCGGGTTGCCGGCGCCGAGGCGGTGCTCACCGGATACGGTGCGAGGCGACAAGAGATCAAAGCGCGTGTCGACCGTTTGCAGGAAGAGACGGAGATCCTGTCAGCGCGTGAGGTCGAGTTCGGACAGCAGCGTGGCGAGCTTGCGGGGAAAATGACCGGCTTGCGTACGGGCAAGGTCGAAACCGCGGAGCGCCACGACGAGATCGAAGCTTCCCTTTCGTCTCAGAGGCAGGCGCTTCAGCAAATCGACGCCGAGGTCGACGCGCTTCGCGAAAAGCTGGCCGTGACGAGCTCGCGCTTGCGTTCGCTCGACGAGATTCATCAGCGGTTCGAAGGCGTCGGTTCAGGAGCCCAAGCCGTGATGACCGACTACGCGCAAGACTCGGGCGGTGAACGATCCGGCCTGTTGGGCCTGGTCGCCGATCGCCTCGAATGTGATGCAGAGCATACGCGCGCTCTGAGCGCGGCGTTGGGTGCGTCTCTCGAATCTCTTCTGGTCGACGACACGAACGCCGGGCTCCGTGCTGCAGCATATCTCGCCCATGAAGCGAAGGGTCGCGCCACGTTCCTGCCGCGCTCTCCGCGAACCAGCCCCCGAGTCGTTCCTCCCTTTCCGACGGGCGCGGGCATCGTGGGACCCCTGTCGAGCCTGGTGCGCAACACGCCTGCCGACGACACGTGGGTGCGCTCCCTTTTGTTCGATGTCTTGGTCGTCGATACCTTGGACACGGCGGCCCGTCTTCACCGCGATGGCTTCGGGGGCAAGATGGTGACGCTCGACGGCCAAGCGCTGCTCCCGGACGGCAGCGTCGTCGGCGGCATCAGTGACGAGTCCGCCACACACCTGCTGCGGCTCAAGCGGGAGATACGAGAGCTCGAGGAAGCAGCCGCGAGGCAAAGAACCGAGCTCGAGCAAGCGACAGGGAAGCAGGGCGAGCTTCGGGCTTCGATCGCGCAGCAACAGGCGGCCATCGATTCGGTGCGAGATCGCGCCCACGATGCCGAGCTCGAAATCCTGGGCGCCGAGCGCGATCTGCAGGCTTTGGAAATGGAGCTTCGGCGCATCGAAGAGCGCCGCCAGGAGATCGCTCGTGCGCAGGCCGAGGCGGATTCGGCGCTTCGCCAAATCGACATCGACGAGGCGAATACCAGGCGCGAGCTCGAAGATGCCCGCCGCCACATGGCCGAGGCACAAGAAGCAACCGGCGTAGCCGAGAGTGTGCTCGGTGAGCGGCGACGAGTCGTAGACAAGCAAGCCGCGCGGGCCACCGAGGTGAAAGTGGAGGCCACGCAATCGAGAGAACGAGCCGACCGGGAACGGTCGGTCTTGGCGCAACTCGATCGTTCGCTCGCTCAGCTCAACGCGCGGGAGGATCGGCTTCGAGAGGACGTGGCCATTGCCGATCGGGATCAGGGTCAGGCGGCGGGCCGCATCCTTCTTCACAGGGGGCGGGTCAGCGAGGCTGCCCATGATGCGGCGTTGGCGCGCGACGAGCTCTCCGTCTTACGGGGACGGTTCGACGAGGCGCAAGTCGGGCTCGGTGAAGCCGAAGCAGCCCTCAAGGAGCTTCGCGGTGTGCTGGAAGAGCGCTCCAACCAGCTCAATGATCTCACCCTCCGAGAACGAGAGCTGGTCCTATCGCTCGAGCATCTCATCGACCAAGTGCGTGACAAGCATCGCGTCGAGCTCACGTACGCGTTGAGCGATTACCATGCGCGCCCGATACCCGATGCCGAGGTCGCCACGCGCGCTGAAGAGCTGCAACGCCTGATCGATCGCATGGGCGAGATCAATCTGACCGCGATCGAGGAGTACCAGGAAAACGCGGAGCGATACGAGTACCTGACCAGTCAGCGGCGCGATCTCGAGGAGGCGCTCTCCAAGCTCGACAAGGCGATTCGACAGATGAATCGCGAAAGCCGCGCGATGTTTCGCGAAGCATTCACGGCAATCAACGAGCGATTCAAGCGCATCTATCCCTTGTTGTTCCGCGGCGGCCAAGCTGAGCTTCGTTTGACCGATCCGCAGGACATGCTCGAAACCGGTGTGGACATCATTGCTCAGCCCCCCGGCAAGCGCCTCGGGTCTCTTGAGCTCATGAGCGGTGGCGAAAAAGCGCTCACTGCGGTGGCCCTCATCTTTGCCATCTTCCAATACAAGCCCAGCCCGTTTTGTCTGTTGGACGAGGTCGATGCACCGCTCGATGAGGCCAACATCGGTCGTTTCGCGGATGCCATTCAGCAGATGACCGATCGGTCCCAATTCATCATCATCACCCACTCCAAGCGGACCATGGAGTACGCGGACGTCTTGTATGGCGTCACCATGGAGCAGCCAGGGATATCCAAGCTCGTGTCCGTCGAGCTTCGTGGTGAGAAACGCCCCGTCCGCGCCGCCGTCGAAGCCGCCGAGTGAGAGGGCTCGTTGAAGACCAGGTTCTTGGGGCTCGGGTCCGGTGTCGGCTTGGTCGTGGCCAACATGATCGGCGCGGGCGTGTTCTTGAGCGCGGGTTTCATGGCGCAAGAGCTCAGCGCCGGTTGGATCCTCGCCGCATGGTTCGTGGGCGCGCTCTTGGCGATGGCCGGTGCTCGCGCATATGCGGAGGTGGCACTGTTGATTCCACGCTCCGGCGGCGAGTACCGCTACCTAACCGAGCTCTTCCACCCGGCGCTTGGTTATGTGGCCGGATGGGCGTCGCTTCTGGTGGGGTTTTCCGCCCCCATGGCCATTAGTGCGTTCGGTGCTGCCGCCTTTACATTCGCAGTGATCGGGCCGGCGGACGCCCGGCTCGGAGCGGCCGTGCTCATCGCGTCTCTTTGTATTTTTCATGCCTTTGGTTTGCGTTCTTCGAAATGGGTACAAAACGCCCTGGTCACCCTCAAGGGTTTGATCGTCCTCGCATTCGTCGCGCTCGGTTTGGTCTGTGGAAGCAACCAGTGGCCTGTGTGGCAACCAGCCCGCCAGGCAAGCGACCTCGCGATTCCGTTCTCGACGGGGTTGTTTTTCGTCGCCTATGCGTTTTCCGGATGGAACGCGGCAGCGTACGCGGCTGAAGAGTTCGAAAGGCCCAAAGCGGACGTGCCGCGCGCCATGCTGATCGGATGCGCGCTGGTCGGCATTGCCTATCTCCTGGTCAACTGGATCCTGGTGGCCAACCTCACACCGGAGCGTGCCGAGGTCGTTTTCGAATACGAACAGGCACGGGTCACGCTGGGACACCTGGTGGCGCGCAAGCTCCTCGGTCCTGTTGGCTCGAGCGCGATGTCGCTCGGAATCACCGTGATCATGGTGTCGAGCACCAGCGCCATGCTCCTGGTGGGTCCCCGCGTCTATGCGGAGATGGCCGAGGACGGTTTTTTGCCCTCCTTGCTGAGCGGTCGTCCCGGTGCGCCGCCGCGAGCATCGATTTTCCTGCAGGGCGGGCTTGCCATCGCGCTGCTCTACATCCATTCGGTAAGCGATCTGCTGAGCAACGTGGGCGGAATTCTCGTCTTGTTTTCCGCTTTGGTCGCGCTCGGTCTCTTCGGCGTCAAATCCCGCAGACCGGATCTCCCGGCGCCTCGGCCTCGAGCGCTGGTGGCTGCTGCCATCTATGTCGCTTCATCGTTGTGGATGCTCTACCACGCTTTCGAGGCCCGGACGGGGCTCATCCCGTGGATCGTGGTCGCGGCGGCGGCTGCGCTGATCGCCTATGGGCTCACGACGAGAAGGGCTCGTCGACGATGAAATCGAGCGCGGCCGCGTGCGACTCGGCCAACTCTTCGACCGGGATGTCGCAGATGTCCTCGATCGATAGGGTGTCGCCTTCGACTCGTCCGATCTTGTAGAAGGGGACCTCGTAGCGACCGCAGATCTCGCCGACTTCTCCCACTTCGCTCGGTGGGATGCTGACGACGATTCGGGAGGGCTCTTCACTGAAAAGCAACGCATGCGCCGGTGCATCTTCGATCGAAGGCAAGGCGACGCGGGCGCCTAGCCCGTCCGCGATGCACGCCTCGGCCAAGCACACCGCGAGACCGCCGTCGCTCACATCGTGTGCGCTCCGCAGAAGCCGACGGCGTGCCAGCTCGATCATCGCGTGTTGCAGTGCGGCTTCGGCGTCCAAGTCGATGCCGACCGGTGCGCCCGTCACCTTACCCGTGCGTTGCACCAGCCACTCGGAGCCGCCGAGCACGCCACGCGATGGCTCGCCGAGATGGGCGATCACGTCGCCTTTTCGTGAGAAACCGAGTCGGATGCGTTGCTCGGGGTCCTCGAGCTGGCCCACCGCGGCCACCGTGGGCGTGGGAAGGATCGCCTTGCCGTCTGTTTCGTTGTAGAAGCTCACGTTCCCCGACACCACCGGCGCGTCCAGGGCTTTACAAGCCGCGGCCAAACCGTCGATCGCACGTGAAAAGCGCCACATTTGCTCCGGGACCTCGGGGTTGCCGAAGTTGAGACAATCGGTGAGACCCAGCGGCTTGGCACCGACGCATACGAGGTTTCGGGTACACTCCGCCACTGCCATGGCCGCGCCCGAGAATGGATCGAGCTCCACGTGGCGCCCGTTGCAATCGGATGAAAGGGCGAGGAACTTCTCACGCGTCCCTTCTTGGTCATCGCAAAACACTCGGACGACGGCAGCATCACCGTCCCCGGGACCGATGACGGTCCCATCTTGGACGATGTGATCGTACTGACGCCAGATCCAAGACCTGCTTCCGATGTTGGGCGAGCCAACCAAGCGCAGGATTTCCGCACCGAGATTGTCGGGCGCATCTCCCGTCATGTGCACGATCGATGCGAGATCGGTGCGCGCCTCTCGAGGCCTGTCGTATTTGGGCGCCTCATCGGTGAGAAGGTCCACCGGAAGGTCGACCACCACCACGGGGTCTGGCTCTCCGGTCCCGTCGAACGGATCGTAGCCAGGAGTGGCCTTGCAAACGAAGCGACCCGTATCGGTGACGCGCCCCACGATCGACGCATCGAGGTCCCACTTCGCGCAAATGTCGAACACCTCCTGCTCGCGGCCGTTCTTGGCTACCATCAGCATGCGTTCTTGAGATTCGCTCAGCAGCATTTCGTAGGGGCTCAGGGCTTTGGTTCGGCGCGGGATGGCATCGAGGTCGAGCTCGATACCGTTGCCCGCGCGCGCGGCCATCTCCACCGAGGACGATGTCAGACCCGCCGCCCCCATGTCCTGAACTCCAGCCAGGCAGTCAGTTGCGAAAATCTCGAGACAGGCTTCGAGCAAGAGCTTTTCCATGAAAGGGTCACCGACTTGCACTGTCGGCAGCTTACTTTCGGTTTCCTCACCAAACTCCGCGCTTGCCATCGTCGCACCGTGAATGCCATCTCGACCGGTCTTGGCACCCACGTAAATGATCGGGTTGCCGACGCCCTCGGCGACTCCGAAGAACAAATCCTCGCTCTTGGCAATACCGACCGTAAACGCGTTGACGAGAATGTTGCCGTCGTAGCTGGCATCGAACTGCACCTCGCCTCCCACGGTGGGCACACCGATGCAATTGCCGTAGCCCCCGATTCCCGCAACGACGCCTCGAAGCAGATGCGAAGTTTTGGGGTGCTCCGGACGGCCGAACCGCAGGGAGTTGAGCGACGCGACCGGCCGGGCGCCCATCGTGAAGACGTCGCGAAGGATGCCGCCCACGCCCGTCGCGGCTCCCTGATAGGGCTCGATGTACGAGGGATGGTTGTGCGATTCCATCTTGAACACGGCGCAGAAGCCATCACCGATGTCCACCGCGCCTGCATTTTCTCCCGGGCCCTGGACCACTTGAGGGCCCGTGGTGGGCAGCCGTCCGAGGTGAATGCGAGAGGATTTGTAGGAGCAGTGCTCGGACCACATCACGCTGATGACTCCGAGCTCGGCATAGCTCGGCTTGCGCGCGAGCGTGGCCAACACGCGGTCCCATTCGTGGTCCGCAAGGCCGAACTCTTTGGCGATCTGTGGTGAGCTATCCGGCTCACCGGGAAAATTGGCCGGTGCGCTCATTCGAACCCCAAGTGACGTCGAAGAGAGTGAAAGATGGCTAGCCCGTCGTCATTGCCGAGGATGGCTTCGCTTGCTCGTTCCGGATGAGGCATCATGCCGAGCACGTTTTTGTTGCGATTGTACACACCAGCGATGTCGCTCACGGATCCGTTGGGATTCGCATGGCTTCCATTGGGGGCGCCACCGCGTCGGGTGCTGTACCGAAACGCGATCTGACCGTGGCGTTCGAGCTCCTCGAGGCCTTGCTCGGTCGTGTGGTAGCGCCCGTCTGCGTGCGCGATGGGAAGCCGGAGCACGGTCCCCTCACCCATTTGCGTGAAGGGTCCCTCGTTCTCGACCCGCACGTAGACGTCGCGACACTCGAAGCGAAGATGCGCATTGCGGGTCAACGCCCCGGGCAGCAGGCCCATTTCGGTGAGGATTTGAAACCCGTTGCAAATTCCCAGAACCGGACCCCCTCGGCTGGCAAATTCGCGGATCGAGCTCACCACGGGGCTGAACCCCGCGATAGCGCCAGCCCGCAGGTAGTCCCCGTAGGAAAATCCACCAGGAATGACCACCGCATCGGCCTCCCCCAGACTCGTCCGTTTGTGGAACACGTACCAAGCATCCGCACCCAACACGTCCCGAACGGCGTGGAGGGCGTCCCAGTCGGCGTTTGAGCCGGGAAACTGAATCACGGCGACTCTCATGAGGTTGGGCGCTTTCGGCGCGCGCAGCATAGAACGGACCGCGGTTCAGGCAATCCGGAAGCGCGACTAGCGGATTGGCTCGAAGTATCCATGGGCCAAGCGCCGATCGACCCCATCGACTGGTGTCACCCGAAAAACGATGTTGCCACGGCACGTAGCGGCATCGATCAGCCCGTAAGCACGGCTGTCCTGCCCCATGTAGGCCCGGTTGTCGCCAAGCAGGAAAAGCTTGCCCGACGGCACCTGCGTTTTGCGAATCGAGCGGCGGCCTTTTTCGGGCAGGAAGACGAGGTGGGGCTTGGCTTGAAGATACTCGTCTGCCCAAATCACCGTCGTGGTGAGGTCGTTGTCGGCGTTGTAGAAGGACGTCTCGCCTTTCGGATCGAGCGCGATCCCCTCTCCATCGATGCGAAGCTCGTTGCCAGAGGATTCGATGGTCATGCCTTGGCTGGCAGCGACCCGGCCGACGACCCAACCGTCTTCCGTGGGGTGGCGGCAGACGGCGATCGAGCCAACCACGGGCTTGGCACCTTTTCGGATCAAGACCCTCTCTCCGCGGATCAGGGTCGGGGCCATGCCATTGTGTCCAAACTCCGCCAGGTCGAACACGAATGCCTTGAGCACCAGCGCGATGACGATGACGATCGCCCCCGCCCAGGACAAAACTCCGAGCCCACTTCGAACCACGCCCACGGCTTTGCTATTCGCCCCCGCGAGCGGACTTGTCAAGCTCGCGGACGAGACCACCCAGGGCTTCGTCTGGTTCGCTGGAGGCATAAATGGCACGGCGTACGGCGATGCCCCAGGCGCCGGCGCGCATCAGTTCCGCGATGTGTTCTCGGCTCAGGCCTCCGAGAGCAAATGTCGGGATGCCAACGCCCTCGATCGCCTGGCTGAACCCCTCGATGCCCATCGGCGAGCCTTTGCCCGGAACTTCGAAAACGGGGCTCAGGAACGCATACGAGGCACCTCGTTCCTCGGCTTTCCGAAGGCCGGCCCCAGTGTGCCGGGAGACTCCGATCAGGCCGATGCCGGGCCAATGTCGAGAGACTTCGTCGGGTTGGAGGCCGCGCTCGGGAAGATGCACGCCGTCCGCCGCGACGATCTGGGCGACGTCTGGCCGACGATTGATGGTCAATGGGGCGCCGGCTTGCGAGGTGAGCTCGCGAAGATCCTTGCCCCAGGCCACGAGCTGGCGATCCGAAGCCCGTTTGGCCCTGAGCTGCACGCCGACTCGCCCCGGGGCACATCCGACGAGCGCCCTGCGAATCGGATCGACCGGACCGTCCGGGTGGTCGGGATCGGTGATGATCCAAATTCGCGGGAGAACCGGCAACGATCTGCCGATCTCAGGAAGGGCCAGCTTGGCTCGATCCGATCACGCCTTCGATCGGGCTCGAGGCGGTCGCGTAGAGTCGGCGTGGGATGCGGCCGGCCAGAAAAGCATCTCTGCCTGCTTCGACCGCGGCTTTCATTGCGCGCGCCATGCGCACGGGATCCTTGGCCCCGGCGATCGCGGTATTCATCAGCACTCCGTCGATGCCGAGCTCCATCGCCAGGGCCGCATCGGAGGCCGTGCCGACGCCCGCATCGACGATGACCGGCACGTTGGCGTGCTGGACGATGATCTCGATGTTGAATGGATTGCGCACCCCCAGCCCGCTTCCGATCGGCGCCGCAAGCGGCATCACCGCCGCACAGCCCAACTCCTCCAAGCGCCGCGCCGTGACGGGGTCGTCGTTGAAATAGGGCAGAACCGTGAAGCCATCGGCGACGAGCGCCTTGGCGGCCTCGAGGGTTGCCGGCACGTCGGGGAAGAGCGTCTTTTCGTCTCCGATGACCTCGAGCTTGATCAATGGCGTATCGAGGATCTCGCGCGCCAGGCAAGCGGTACGGACCGCATCGTCGGCCGTATAGCAACCCGCGGTATTCGGTAGGATCGTATAGTCGCCTTCGCGGAGCACGCTCATGATCGAGCCCGATCCCGCTGCCTTCAAGTCCACTCTGCGCACGGCCACCGTGACCACGTCGCAGCCGGAGGCCTTCAATGCATTTCGAGCGGTTTCGAGATCCGGATATTTCCCGGTTCCCGTGAACAACCTCGAATGGAACTCGAACTGCCCGATCTTCAATACATCCTGCGACACTCAACCGCCTCCTACGAAATGCACGACCTCGATGCGATCACCCTCGTGAAGGACCGTGCTTTGATGCTTGGTGCGAGGCACGACTTGCTCGTTGCGCTCGACGGCAACCAGCGTGTCCGTCAGACCGAGCAGCGCCAGAAGCTGCGTCACCGTGGTGCTCGCCTCGACCTCTCGTTCCTCGCCGTTGACCACGAGATGCATCGGACGGATGCTAGGCCCGCGGTTCGGCAGCCGCAAGCGGGCTTGCCCATGTGCGCCGCCATCCTGCGGTGATACCCTCGAGCGCGTGAGGCGCATCCTGCACGGCGACAACCTGGAACTGCTCGAAACACTGCCGCGTGGCTTTGCGCGTTTGATCTACATCGACCCCCCTTTCAATACGGGAAGAAAGCAGTCCCGCGATCGAATGCGCGTGCGGGCGAGCTCCGAGGGCGGCCGAGTCGGGTTCGCCGGTAGACGCTACGCGGTGAAGCGACTGCAGGGCCCCGAGTACGACGATGCCTTCGACGACTACGTTTCGTTTTTGTTGCAGCGAATCGAGGCCGCGCTTCCTTGCCTCACGGCCGACGGCTCCTTGTTCGTGCACCTGGACTATCGTGAGGTGCACTATGTCAAAGTGGCGCTCGATCGCATGTTGGGCCGCGAGTGCTTTCGTAACGAGATCATATGGGCGTACGATTTCGGCGGGCGCCCCAAGCGATGGTGGCCGGCCAAGCACGATACGCTTCTGTGGTATGCGCTGGACCCGCAGCGATACGTGTTTCGTTTCGACGAGATGGATCGCATCCCCTACATGGCGCCTGGTCTGGTCGGCAAGGAAAAAGCCGCGCGGGGCAAGACGCCCACCGACGTTTGGTGGCACACCATCGTTCCTACCAACGGCAGGGAAAAGACGGGCTACCCCACCCAAAAGCCCCTGGGCGTCCTCGAACGCATCGTCAAGGTGCATACCGAGCCTGGCGACGTCGTCCTCGACTTCTTCGCAGGCAGTGGCACGGCAGGTGAGGCGGCAGCGCGTCTAGGTCGTGGGTTCGTGCTCATCGACGAGCATCCCGAAGCCATCGCGATCATGCGTCAGCGTCTCGCACCGTGGGAGCCGGAAGTGACCGTGCCGGGCCAGGACTATCGCGGGACGATCTCGACCTCGAAGACGTGAGGCCAGAGCTTTCCGGTCAACAAGAAGGTTTGCGTGTCGGGCTTGTAGGCAATGCCGTTGAGCACGTCGGCCGATGCCGCTTCGCTCTGCGAAAGAAGCCGACTCGCATCGATCGAGCCCGTAACCCTGCCGGTTTTTCCGTCGATGCGAAGGATCTCGTCGTGCTGCCAGATGTTGGCATAGACGTCGGATCCCACGCACTCGAGCTCGTTCAGCCTGGGGACCGGGTGACCATTTTCGAGCACGCTCACTTCGCGAATTAGCTCCATGGTGTCTGGATCGCGAAATTCGAGAATCGACGAGCCGTCGCTCATGACCAGCGCTTGTCCGTCGAAGCACAGACCCCAACCTTCGCCCCTATAGCGAAGCCGGTTGGTCTCTTGCAGCGTTGCCAGATCCGACACGATGGCCAGCTCTTCGCGCCACGTGAGCTGAATCAGCCGACCATCGACGAGAGCCAGACCCTCGCCGAAGACATCGGGCTCCAATCGGCGTTCCGCGAGAACCTTGCCATCCTCGAGACGCACCTTGCGCAACGATGAACGGCCGTACCTTCCGGTGCTTTCGTAGAGCACGCCTCCGTTCCAGAGAAATCCCTGCGTGAACGCATCCACCGCGTGGGGGTAAGCTCGAATGACCCGCACCCCGAGCTCCTCGATGGGGGCGGCCACGGCTCGCACCGGCGCCTCGGGGGTGATCTCGACCGGAGTGACCTTTTCCTCCGCCGGCTGGCTCAGTCGAGGCGCTAGCGCGATCGCGACGACGACCACGGATCCGAGCAGGACGGTTCCCCAAAGCAACCGATTTGCACCTTGGTTGGCGCGCGCCGTTCGCTCGTCTCGGTGCTCCCGTGTCATGAGGCGGGAGCGTAGTCCCGCTCGGTAGGCACGCCAATGCTTGACGCCGACCAGGCCACCCAGTAGCTCCAGGTCGTGCAATTCGATTCCCCTAGACCGTTGAGGCCGCAGGTGCGGCGAGCCGAGGCATCGCTTCGGCCGACGCGTGCGGAAATCCTTCTCGATGCCATCGGTCACAACCTAGAAGTGGTTCGCTCCGCGGCGCCTGGCAAAAAGGTCTTGGCCGTCGTCAAAGCCGACGCGTACGGGCATGGGGTGGTTCCGGTCGCCCGGCGGCTCCAGGCAGACGGGGTCGATGGCTTCGGGGTTGCCTTGGCCGAGGAAGGGATCGAGCTGCGCGAGGCCGGCATCGATCGAGCGATTTTGGTACTCAATGGCATCAACGGAGGAGCGCATCGAGACATCGTCGCGGCCGGGCTGACGCCGGTGCTCTACGAAATATCGGAGGCACGCGCATTCGAGGCCGTGGCCGGCGGGCGCCCCGTGGACGTGCACCTCAAGGTGGACACGGGCATGGGTCGCTTGGGTGTCCCGCTACGCGAGCTCACGGAGTTCCTCCGAGAGCTTCGCCAATTTCCATCGATTCGAATCGCCGGTCTGATGACCCATTTGTCGACGGCCGATTCGGACCGGTCGTACGTCGCCGTGCAAGTGGCAGCCTTCAAGCGCGCGGAGGGTTTGGTCCGCCGTTTCGGGCACGAGCCCTCGGTGCTGCATGCGGCCAATAGCGCCGCGGTCTTCCGCCATCCCGAAACCCATTTCGATTGGATCCGGCCCGGGATTGCCATCTATGGTTACCCAGGATCGAGCGCGATCGACGCGCCCCTGCGCCCGGCCATGCGTTGGCGAACGGAGGTCTTGCAGCTGCGCACGCTGCAGCCGGGTGAGTCGGCTGGCTACGGCCGTTCGTTCCGCGCCGACAAGCCCACTCGGTTGGCGACGCTTCCCTTGGGCTACGGAGATGGGCTTCTTCGATCGGCCTCCAATCGCGGCCAAGTGTTGATCCATGGGGTGCGTTGCTCGATCGTGGGCAACATCTCGATGGATCTCACCACGGTCGACGTGACGGACGTACCCAGTGTGGCCATCGGAGACGAAGCTTTGCTCCTGGGAGAGCAGGGCGGGGCGGTCCTCGGGGCGCGAGATCTGGCCACCGCCGCCGGAACGATTCCGTACGAGGTTCTCACCAACGTGTCTCGGCGGGTGCCGCGCCTGTACTTGTAGGCCTGACAGTCCGACGGCAAGGCATGCTATGAAAGCGCGTGCCCGACGTCGCGCCCACCGCGTCCACTCCCGACGATCCATCCAAGCCTCGCGCGCTCCTGCGCGACGCCGCGGAGTGGCTCCTCAAGCTGCTCCTGGCCCCGTTCGTCGAGCTGGGCGCTTTGTTCGAGCTCTTGGGTCAGGCGCTATTCTGGGGTGTGAGGCCGCCATACCGCGGCCGGCTTCTCGTCCAAGCGATGGAATTCATCGGGATCGGATCGATCTTCATCGTGTCTTTGACTGCCCTCTTCGTCGGTGGCGTCCTCGCGCTCCAGCTCGTCGACGGCTTTCGCGATTTCGGAGCCGAGAACCAAACCGGAGCCGTCATAGGGCTGGCTCTTGCCCGGGAGGTCGGTCCGGTGTTTGCGGCTCTGATGGTGACGAGCCGTGCCGGCAGCGCGATGACGACGGAGCTGGGCTCCATGCGCGTCACCAATCAGATCGACGCGCTGATCACGATGGCGGTCAATCCCGTGCAGTTTCTGGTCGTCCCGCGCATCGTAGCCGGGTTCGTGATGGTGCCCGTGCTCACCATGCTCTTCAACGTGGTGGGCGTGTTTGGCGCGTTCTTCGTTGCGGTGACCCTACTCGGGCTCGATCCCGGGGTCTTCATGGATCGCTTGCGCTGGCTGGTGGATTGGGACGACGTGTCCCAAGGCTTGATCAAAGCCATGGTCTTCGGCGTCGCAGTCACCCTAATTGCGTGTCGACAGGGTTTTTACGCCAGGGGCGGCGCGGCCGGTGTGGGTCGGGCGACCAACCGTGCGGTCGTCCAAAGCGCGATTGCCATTCTCATGCTCGATTACGTCGTGACGAGCTTGGTCTTGGGACAGGGGTTTCTGTGAGGCTCTTTGGTCGCAACGCGCAGCGGCAATTGGGTTCCGCGCTGCCCCCCGCAGCCAAAGACGACCCGATTCACGTGCGCATTCGAGATCTGCACAAGAGCTACGGTGGCCAGCATGTTCTGCGAGGCGTCTCTCTCGACGTCCATCGGGGCAAGACGAATCTAGTGATCGGTCCTTCGGGCTCGGGCAAGACGGTCTTGATGCGCCAATTGGTTCGGCTGGAAAAGCCCGACTCGGGACACCTGTGGGTCAATGGGATCGACTTTGCCCGGCTCGAAGGCCTGGAGCTGGCGGCGATGAGGCGAACTTTCGGAATGGTCTTTCAGATGTCTGCGTTGTTCGATTCCATGAGCGTGTTCGACAACGTGGCATTCCCACTGATCGAGCACACTCGCCTTTCTCGTCGGGAAGTGACGGATCGAGTCATGGCGCGTTTGTCGGCGCTGGGGGTGGCGGGTGCAGCGCACAAGCTCCCAGCCGAACTGTCCGGAGGCATGCAGAAGCGCGTGGCGGTGGCACGTGCCATGATCTTGGAGAGCGAAATTCTGATCTACGACGAGCCTACGACGGGCCTCGACCCGATCACGACAGAAATGGTCGACGATTTGATCGTCGAGACCGAAGAGATGTTCGGCGTGACGTCGATCGTGATCAGCCACGACATGGCCTCGGTGATGCGCATAGCGAATTATCTCAGCTTTCTGCACGAGGGCCGAATCGTG
>JASFKY010000017.1:0-25687 GCA_050118395.1 Myxococcales bacterium
CGATCAAGGGCATATCGGACGACGCCAAAAGCCAGGTGTGCAAAGGCTCCGCACGGAACAGCCAATCCGCGCGCAACTTCGCGAGCCCCGCAGTCACGTAGACCAAACCCACCTGCGCGCGCATCACGTACAAGCTCCAGCGCGGAACCGAGCTGGGCGTGTCTCGGTCGAATAGGCGACGCATTGAAAACGCGCGCTCTACGGGCAAGAAGGCCATCAGCAACGCCAGCAGGCTGATCAGGTAGTAGTGGTTGAGGTAGTTCGTGCGATCGATCAGCTCCACGTAGGTGAAGCCGACGAAAAACAACCCCAGCGCAGGCCGAGACCACAGGCCCACCGTAATCAGCACAGCCAGGACCGCGAGCACGGCAAAATGGATGTACATCCCTACACCCGGCCAGGGCTGGATCCACTCGAAGCCCCAATAGGGAAAGAACATGGTGGGCTGGATGTAGAGCGCGTCGATCCAGCCCTTGGCCCAAAAGCGAATGATGCTGACCAACATCAAGAGGCCGTAGCCGGCACGGAACAAGCCTAGGCTCGCCCCATCGATCGGATCGCGAAGGGCGTCGATGCGGGATCTAATCGCCATCGGTTTCGTTGAAGGTCACGGAGCCGGCCAGCGCGTTGATCACGTCGACGCCGATCGTGTTTCGAAGCTCGCGCATGGCGTCGTAGGCTTGCTGCACCGCCTCCCCATGCTCGAGCACCGCGCGGCTCAGCGGCTCGGGTATGTCTTCGATCGCCCAACGTGCTTGCAGCATCGATGCGATCACACGCTGATCGACCGCTGGGTCCCACCACCGCACCCAACGCTGCACTCCGGTGCCACGACGGTCTCCGAATCGTCCCCGGTACAGGTTTTCGAGACCGTCGAGGTTTGCGAGGATATCTTCGATCGAATGATCACTGTAAGGTGACTCGACCTGGTCGGGCCGCGGCTCGCCGCCCGACTCCAATCCCAGCGGTTGGCCGAGCTTGAGCCGCATGATGTTTTCCACGAGGAACAGCATGCGATTGACGATTTCGTTGCTAGCCTCGCGGGCGGACATGAAGGGTGTGCCCGCCTCTCCCGAGGCAACCAAGGCCCCGAGGTAGTCGCCGCCCTGGTGAGACCAAGCCTGCACCATCGCTTCGGCGTTGGCATGAAGGTCTTGGGCTAGCGCCGTCACGTACTCGCAGCGCTTGGGACCATCGAACTTGGTGAGCGCAGCGTCGACCCCCGAAGGATCGAAGATCAAATACTCCATCACCGGAAGCCCCCGGCTCGCCGCCCCGAGGGCGCTCACGCGCTCGTAGGTCAATGGTTGCTCGCTGGCGAGATTGCCTTCGATGGTATCCTCACGCACCGGCCACGAGTCGATTTTCGGCCCCAACCGCCACGGCTGGTCGTCGTAGGGGCCAAAGTCGATCGTATCGGTCCGTTTCCAAGCGACGCGCGCGCGCTTCCATTGGCTTTGAAGATCCTTCAAATCCGAAGTGGTCATCTGCTCACAAAAGGCCACGGCCGTTGTGACGAGCGCCGCGGTTTCATCCGAAAAGGATGCGTAGCTCGGAATGATCACGTCCGTGCCGAGCGACTCCAGCATGGCCTCGTTGTCAAAAGGTTGGTGGAAGCAGCTCGCGAGCGGCGAGGCCATCGCGAGGAGCGCAAGCCAGAGCCCGAACGACTGCTTCATAGCGACTCCAAAAATCGAACCAAGGCGCGACGCTCCACGGCGGGCAGGCTCCGGAACGCCTCTTTGGCCTCTCGAGCTTCGCCTCCGTGCCAAAGGATGGCTTCCTCGAATCCGCGAGCACGCCCATCGTGCAAAAAGAACGTGTGCCGGTTGACGGCCTCGACACGCCCGATGCCCCACAACGGGGCGGTTCGCCACTCGCGTCCATCCGCATCGAAAGCAGGCCGGTCGTCGGCAAGGCCCTCCCCCATGTCGTGCAACAAGAGATCGGTGTACGGACGAATCTTTTGAAAGGAAAGCTCTGCAATGAAGCCGTGAGCGCCTGTCTCGACGCTCTCCTTGTGACAGTCGGTACATCCGAGGTCCCGCATCCACTGGCGCCCACGAATGACTTCGGGGTCGTCGTAGTCGGGCCTTGTAGGGGGCGCCAAGGTCGAGCTGTAGAACACGAGCTTGTCGAAATTGCGCGGTGTGATTTCGGGATCGCCGCCCGTAGGCGCGGCCGCACACGCTTGCTGCGGCGCCGGGCAGTTCTGGTCCGGGAACATCTCAGAGGTGATCCCCATGTCGCCGACCAGCGCTCCTGCAACCTGTTGGCGCACGCTGGGCTGCTCGGCTTTCCAGCCGAATCTGCCGACGCGCATCTCGTGCGCGCTCACGTCCCACACCTGGTTGACCCGGCCGCTGATTCCATTTCCATCGGCGTCGTCGGGGTCTGCCCACTCGCGAAGCACTTTCTCCGGAATGGCCTCGAGCAAGCCGAGCCCGCTCATGTGGGGGGCCGTCCGCCCCGAAGCGAGCAGATCCGACGGCAAAGGCCCAAAGGCGGGCCGCTCGTATTCGTAGCGCGGCCTGCGCAAGACGTAGGGCGTACCATCTTCGTACGCTCCCTCTTGCTCCTCCCAGTACACCCGCACCACGGCCTCGGGCTGCACGCCATCGATGGCGTCGATCTGGAGCTGATCTCCGTAGGCGGGATCGCCCAAGGGCTCGCCATGGGGTCCCTCACCTGGGATGCTGATGCGAATCAGCATCGACTCGAGCGTGCCTCCGTCCTCGAGCGGCGGACGGCCGCGCCCGTCACGGAAGTGACAGCCCGCGCAAGAGCGCGTGTTGAACGCCGGTCCCAACCCATCTCGCGCGGTCGTGGATGCAGGCGCGGTCACCCAGTCCTGGTTGAACAAGCTGTCGCCCGTGAAAAAAGGCGTTCGATCTTCGAGATTGGCAGCCGGTTGGGCGAGCTCGTTCCCGGCAAACAGAAAAAACGTCGTCGTGTCTCCACCCGGAAACGCCTCCGCCGGGTCCGCGGCCGGCTCGGAGGAGGAGCATCCCACGATCGACGCTCCCACCAGATACACCAAGAGGCTTTTGAAGCCACCCATGCGTGTCCCGTTCATTGCGGTTGTGGTGGGGTAAATCCAAATGCGGTGAAGGCACGAGACAGGAGCGCTTCCAGCCCCACCAACGAATCGATGAGGCCTTGCACTTTGGCGTTGCCCGCCGTGTTGCCCAGTGAAATGAGGACATCGAATGGGGGATCCTCTGGGGTCGGGCGAAGCGCTTCCGCGGCCGCCAAACTCTGCTCGATTTGCGCGGAGATTTGATCGGCAAGCACTGAGTCGATCGAAGCGACGACCTCGCGCAGGCCCGTACCCGAAACCGAATCGGCCGGGTCCAGAGCCGCGTAGCGTCCGAGCCAGACGTTTTGGATCCCGCGAACGTCCTGAACCATGTCGCGATGCGTGTTGTCGCTGAAGCAGGAGTGCTCATCTTCCTGATCCCCGTTGTCCAGCCCGACCTGAAGCCTTTGTCCCGCGACTTCGAACCCGCTGAGCACGATGAGGCCGGTCAGCATCTTTTCGACGGCTGCCTCCCAGTCGCCGCCCTCGAAGTCAGCGCGGAAGTTGCGAGCGTCGTCGGGATTCCAGGCCTCCACGACTTCTTGGAGATCTCGAACCAGAAGATCACCGAGAAGCGCCAGATACTCGCCTCGCCGATCCTGATTGCTCGCCGTCCCACTTCCATCGGTCGCGTAATCGGTGGCAGGCCTCTGCCCTGGAAGCCCGTTCGAAGGGTCTGGGTCGTCCTGGCCCCAAAGCAGAAACTCGATGGGATGGAAGCCCACCGCGATGTTTTCCTCGCCACCCTTTTCGTTCTCGTCGCGAAGCGTCGCCTCATCGATCACGATGGAGGGGTCGTTGATGATCCCGGCTTGTGCGTCGTCTCGCGTGTAGTCCACGTGTGCCTCGTCCAGGGGCCACGCGTTGATCATCACCTCGGGACCATCCGCGGGGTTGTCGATGGGCCCGTCGTAGAATCGATAGGCTTCCGTCTGCAGATAGGGCTCGCGCGCGGACAGCCATGCGTCCTTGGCCGCTTGCTGGGTGGTTTCCGAGGGTGCGGCCACGAACGATACCAAGGCATCGCGGAGCGTCTCGGCCCGCTGCACCGAATCGCCGTACGCTCGGAAAGCGATCTGCGCATAGGTCGACGCCGCCTCTGTACCAAGCTCCGCGGTCGTAGGCGCGGACGCACCGGCGCCACCGCTGTCTCCGCAGCCTCCGAGCACCGAGGCCGTTGCCATGAAAATCGCGAAATGACGAAGAATCACCGTGTTTTTCCTTTGTTTGGGATGGGAGCGAAAATGATTCTGATTTTCAATATCATCGCCGCCTTCCTTGTCAAGCTCGCGTGAAGCTCGTTCATGCTCCACCTGACCCCCCGGTCCCACGGAACGTACGACTCACGCGCACGAGCTCCGTTCTCACCCACTGGGCGGTCGGTCTTTTCGCGTGCTTATCGTTCTGAGCGCGCTAAAGATGGAAGGCGAAACCTGAGGGAAATGCCCATGACTGGCCCCCGACGCGTTCGCCTCTCGGAGCACACGGTCGAAATCGTGAGCGATGCGGGCGAAGGCGCACAAAAAGCAGCCATTGCGTTCGCGCAACTTTGCGCCAAGGCAGGCAACGGCCTTTGGACCGTCGAGATCATTCCATCGGAAATCCGGCCTCCGCCCCACACGACGGGTAGCGCCAGCGGAAACCGAATCCGGCTGGCGGAGCGGCCCCGGGTCACCAATGCGGGAAATCGCGCCAACGTCGTACTGGCGTTCAACGAGATGGCCCTGTTGTCGCGCCTCGAGGCCGGAAGTCTGGCCGATGACGTGTTGGTGCTCATCGACGACCAGTGGGCCACCCACGACGTCGAGCAATATCAGCACTCGTACCGCGACGTGCTCGATCGATTTCGTGCGCGCGGATCGACCATCCTCGAAGTCCCACTCGAAAAGGAGACGCTTCGTCACGTCGAGGACGCGCAGCATGGCAAAAACATGTTTGCGGTGGGCCTTTTGTGCGCCTTGTACAGCAAGGACGCGAGCCAGCTCGAGCAGGTGATCAGCGGCATATTCAAAGGAAAGAGCCGAGAGGTCGTCGATATCGCGGTGAAGCTGGCGCTTGCCGGCTACGACTATGGGGTCCGCAATTTCGAGGAATGCTTCGAAATCCCGCCCTCCCCGACCGACATCCCGAAAGTCGCCATGAACGGGAACACCGCGCTGGCGCTTGGCGCCATCTCCGCGGGGTTCGAGCTGTGCTCGATGTATCCGATCACCCCGGCCACTTCGGCGTCGCATGCTTTGTCCGACATGTTCGAAGCCTTCGGCGGTTTCGTTCATCAAGCGGAAGACGAGATCGCAGCCATTGGCGTGGCCCTCGGCGCTTCCTATTCCGGCAAGACGGCGCTGACGATCACGTCCGGACCGGGCATGGCCTTGAAAACCGAGTTCCAAGGGTTGGCCGTCATGACGGAAACGCCACTGGTGATCGTCGACGTCCAACGCGGGGGCCCGAGCACGGGCTTACCGACCAAAATCGAGCAATCCGATCTGCTTCATGCTTTGTATGGCGCTCCCGGTGACGCGCCCAAAGTCGTGATCGCGCCGAGCACGATCGAGGAGTGCTACTACGTGCTCTCGATCGCTCGAAAGATCGCGGAAGAGTTCCGCATGCTGGTCATCGTGCTGTCGGACGCCAATCTCGCGACGGGTCAGCAGCTGTTCGATCGACCGGACATCTCGAAGACACCACCGCGGCCGCCCCTCGATCTCAGTCCCGTGCCACCGGGAACGCTGCCATACGACTGGGACCCCACGACGGGGCTTTCACAACGGCTCATTCCGGGCCAACCGGGCGGCATGGGGGTGACGACCTCGCTCAATCACGATCGAGACGGCAAAGCCTGCTACGACGCGGAGCGCAACCAACGAGGCCATGCCATGCGGAGCCGAAAGCTCGCGGCGCTACAACAAACGCTCCATTCGCCGAAGGTGCATGGAGCGCCCGAGGGCGATCTCTTGCTCGTCGGTTGGGGAAGCACCCGCGGAGCCATCGAAGAAGCGGTGGACATGGCGCGTGAAGAGGGGCTGTCGGTTTCCTCGGTGCACATTCAGTTTCTCAACCCGCTGCCACCGGGGCTCCACGACATTTTCGCGCGCTTTCGCCGAATCATCACCGTCGAGCTCAACTACAGCGACGATTGGAATGATCCCTTGATCAATCGAGAAAACCGTCGCTATGGGCAGCTAGCATGGGTGCTGCGAGCCAACACCCTGTTGGACATCGACTGTTTCGCGAAAGTGCCGGGACGCCCGTACATGCCCGTGGAGATTTACGACGAGGCGAAGCGCATCCTCTCAGAGCAGCCTGCCATGGAGAGTCCGCCTCGAAAGCTCGCCACAGCCAAGGGAGTGCATCGATGATATCCGTGCTTCAAGAGGAAAGCCTGCTGGAGGTGTGCGCGCTCGAAACGCAATCCTCCGAAACCCATTCCCTCCAAGATTACGAAGCGGAGCGTCCGCGCTGGTGCCGAGGCTGCGGCGATCATGGAGTGCTAGCGGGCCTGCAGCGCGTCCTTCGCAAGAACAACCTCGAGCCCGAAAACGTCGTCTCCGTCTCCGGGATTGGGTGCTCGAGCCGGCTTCCACACTACCTCAAGACGTACGGCTTTCACGGCATTCACGGGCGAGCGCTTCCCATTGCCACCGGGGTGCGCCTGGCTCGCCCCGAGTTGCCCGTCATCGTGATCATGGGTGACGGAGATTGTTTCAGCATCGGCGGAAACCACTGGTTGCATGCCATCCGCTACAACATCAACGCGGTCGTTCTCGTGCTCGACAACGAGGTCTACGCGCTGACCAAGATGCAGGCATCGCCGACGACTCCCGATGGTTGGAAGACCAATACCACGCCGCGAGGCACCTACCTTCATCCGCTCAACCCTCTCAGCGCGGTGATGGGAATGACCAACGTCTCGTTCGTGGCTCAAACCGCCACCTGGTTGCCTGCACACCTCGATGAGACGATCGAAAAGGCCTGGAACCATCACGGGCTTTCCTTCGTACGCATCTTGCAGCGCTGCCCGGTGTTCATGCCCAAAGCATTCGGCGAAGGTGGATTGCACTTTCCGATCGCGTTCCTCGAGAACGAGAACGGGGTTCCAATTCATCCATCCTTACGAAGCCGCGGCCTGGTGCAGGCACACGATCATCTCGACATCAACGAAGCGCAACGCGTCGCGGTCACGGTCGATCCGGCTCCCATCGGGCTGCTGTACGAGAATCCCGAGTTGCCGGCATACGAAGACATTCGATGGCAACGCCGCGATCGGCCCGACCATCCAACCTTCATCGAGCGCCTGGATGCCGCGATGGATCGTTACACGGTCACCTGAGCGGGGTCATGGAAGAGCAGATCCTTCAACCGATCGGAGAAATCTGGCGCCTTCGCTGCGCCACACTCGAAGGCGCCCTCGCGGAAACCATCGGGGGCCTCAAAGATCTTCTCCGACTCGACGAATACCACCGGCACGGACACGACCCGGATCAACTCGAGCGCGCATTGGGCCCTCTTGCCGAAAGCAACCTGGACCTCGGCTCGCTGTCTCGAGTGCTCGGGCAGGCAACGCGGTCTCGAGCGATGGACCCCCAGCGGCTGCAGCGCGTGCAGCAACTGATCCCCGCGCTCAAGGAAATGAAAGAAGCGTGGTCGAGCGCTCCCCTCGAAGAGGCCTGGATCGACATCGACGAAGACGAGCAAGCAATCCTCGATCGCGCCGAAGCACACCTCGACCGGCTCGCCCAAGTCTTTCGAAGCTTGCGTATCGCTCAGTTGGAGATCCGTTCGAAGTACAAGGCTCAGAGCCACGATGCGTTGTTTGCCAATTTCGGTTGGCGCCAACTGGGACCGAACGAGGTCCATTTGTCTCCTCCGTTCCTGGTGGTTGGGCGTCTCGATGGCGACCGAGGAGGCCAGCTCCGCAAAGTGCTCGCGCTGCTCGAAACGGGCATGCCCATCAACGTCCTCGCGCTCCGCTCGAGCCTTCGTCAAGCGTACTCGGCAGGCTCTGGCACCCGCGTGCCCTCCAAGATGACCGTCGAGACCCTACCGCTTGCGCTTCGCGGGGCGTATGTCGTGCAAACCCATCTGCGTGCAACTGATTTTCAAAAGCAAGTGACAGATGCCCTGAGCGCACCGCGTCCGACGGTGATCTCGGTGCTCCGCCCGCATGAAGGCGAGCCCGACGAGGCCTTTTGCATCCGCGCCGAACGCGCGATTCGCGCTCGGGCGTTTCCAATGTTTCTTTATGATCCGGATCGCGACGAGCGTTTCGTGATGTGCTTCGATCTGTCCGCGAATCCTTCCCCGGAGCTCGCGTGGATCACCGAAAAGCTGTCCGGCCTCGACGCCGAAGGGCAACCATTTGAAATGGACGAGCCCTTCACTCCGGCGCACCTCGCCGCGTCCGATGCGGACCTTCGGGCGGAGATCAGCGACCTTCCCGCCCAAGCCGATTCTCTGGTTCCTCTGACCGATTATCTAGGGTTTTCCCGGCGACAGCAGGCCGGAAAGCTTCCTTTCGTCTCGTTGCGGGACGCAGATGGCGGCATCGCACGCAAAGTGGTCTCGGCGCGGATGGCCTTGCAGTGCGCCGAACGCCTCCATTTGTGGCGCACGCTGCAGGAGATCTCCGGATTCGACAACCCGTACGTGAGCACCACCCGCACGAATCTGCAGAGGGAATTGAGCGCCCAACGAGAAGCGCAGCTCGAGAGCCTGCGTCAGGAAATGGAGAAGGATGCTGCTCGCCGCGAAAAAGCGGCCATCGCGACTGCGGTGCGCAAGCTCGTGGCCGATCTCACCGGCGTCAAGCCGTCGGGCAACTGAGATCGCCCTGTTCGAGAGGGCTCGGCGATGTGCCTCGCGTGCATCTCGTTCCCTTCTCACGACGACGGTGAGGCGCTATGATCGTGCTGGTCGCGGCCGTTGCCTTCAGGCGGCCGCGCCGGGGATTTAGCCATGCTGTTTTTTACGGCGGTTGCGGCCTTGAGCGGCCTCACCATCATCCTTGCCACCGCGTTGGTTCTGGCGAACAAGAAGCTCTACGTTTACGAGGACCCACGCATCGACGTAGTCGAGGAAATGCTTCCACATGCCAACTGCGGCGCATGTGGCTTTCCCGGCTGCCGACCATTCGCCGAGGCGTTGATTGGCGGCGAGGCGCTTCCCGGCAAATGCACGGTGAGCTCGGACGAGGAGAGAGGCCGAATCGCGACCTTTCTGGGGGTCGATGTGGGCGCCGAAGAAAAGCTCGTGGCGCGATTGGCCTGTGCGGGCGGCGACAACGTGGCACGCAATCACGCCAACTACCACGGAGAGCAAACGTGCCGTGCCGCAGCCCGAGTCGCTGGCGGCGGAAAAGGCTGTTTTTGGGGCTGCCTGGGGCTCGCAGACTGTTTCGACGCCTGCGACTTCGATGCCATCCACATGAACGCTCACAAGCTGCCGGTGGTCGACGAAGACCTGTGCACCGCGTGCGGCGACTGTGTGGAAGCCTGCCCCAAGGACCTGTTTTCCCTTCACAAGCAAAGCCATCGTCTGTGGGTCGCCTGCAGCTCCCAAGAAGCCGGGGACGAGATTCTGGCCGACTGCGAAGTTGCTTGCACCGCTTGCGGCCGGTGCGAAATGGATGCACCCGGCGGTCTCATCACCATCCGGAAGAACCTTCCGGTAGTCGACTATACAAAGCCTCATCAGACGCGAGCTCCCATTGAACGCTGCCCCACAGGGGCTATCGTCTGGATCGATCCCGAGGCCGGACCACTGAAAGGCCCGGCGGCCAAAATGATCATTCGCAAGGGCACGCTGCGCGACGCCCCGACCTGAAGGTTCGAGCTCGCGCCCGATTGGTGTTTTCAATGTCCCCACGACTCTTCGGAAAAAAGAACAAAGACCAAACGCGCGACTCCAAGACCGCTGTCAAGTACCCCGGTACGCGCGCCGCTCTGGATGGCAACACCGCCGTCATCATGTGCGAGCGCGAATCGAGCGATGCCGCGGGCGCCTATCCAATCACGCCGTCGACTCAGATGGGAGAGTATTGGGCGGAGGCCGCGGCCGCCGGGCACATCAACGTGTCGGGTCGGCCTCTCATCTTTATCGAGCCCGAAGGCGAGCATGCGGCCGCAGCGGTCACTGCCGGCATGTCGATGACCGGAATGCGGGCGGCGAATTTCTCCTCGGGCCAGGGTATCGCCTACATGCACGAATCGCTTTACGCAGCGGCGGGCAAGCGACTCACGTACGTCCTCAACATCGGCGCTCGCGCAATGACCAAGGCGACCCTCAACGTGCACGCGGGGCACGACGACTACCATTGCGTGGACGACGTGGGCTTCTTTCAAATGTTCGCCAAGAACGCTCAGGCCGCGGCCGACCTCAACGCCATCAGCCACCGTATTGCAGAGCTGGCCCTCACGCCGGGTATCATTGCCCAAGACGGATTCCTCACCACGCATCTCATCGAATCGCTCATGGTGCCGGAGCGCGAGCTCATCGCCGAGTATTTGGGTAGGCCCGACGACATCATCCAGACGCCCACTCCGGCCCAAAGGATCATCTACGGCGAGACACGCCGGCGCATTCCTCTCCTGTGGGACGTCGACAACCCGGTGATGTCCGGCCTGGTCCAAAATCAGGATTCGTACATGCAAAGCGTGGCAGCCCAACGGCCGTTCTTCTTCGATCACGTTCAGTCGCTCACCGATCAGGCGTTCGAGGAATTCCACGCCCTCACCGGCCGTCGCTACGCCCGCGTGATGACGTATCGCGCCGACGACGCCGACTATCTCATCGTGGGCCAGGGCAGCATGGTCCCATCGGCCGAAGCGGTCGTGGACTACCTGCGCGAGACACGGGGCCTGAAGGTCGGTGTGGTCGACATGGTGATGTTTCGGCCCTTCCCAAGCGATCTGATCGGCCGGATTCTCCAGGGCAAACAGGGAGTCACCGTACTGGAGCGGCTGGATCAACCGCTTGCAGTCGACCTTCCGCTCATGCGTGAAATCCGGGCCACGGTAAGCAAGTGCCTGGAAAACGGACGGCAACCGAAGAAGCCTGCCTATCCCGACCTCCCAGCCTACACCTCGCTCGCCGACGCTCCGCCCCTTTACTCCGGCTCGTACGGCATGGGCAGCCGCGACCTGCAACCCGAGGGCATCGTGGGCGCCGTGGAGAACATGCTCGAGGACGGTTCGCGCAAGAAGATCTTTTATCTTTCGATCGACTTCATTCGGGACCAGGCGCTCACGCCGAAGCAGGAGATCCACCAACAAACGATCGAAGACTCTTATCCTCACGTGAAAGATCTGGTGGTTCGAGGCTCGGAAAACCCCAACCTGATGCCCAAGGACAGCATCACGGTCCGGTTTCACTCGGTCGGCGGCTGGGGGGCGATCACCACGGGCAAGAACCTGGCCATGACCTTGTTCGACCTCCTCGGTTACCACATCAAGGCCAACCCCAAGTACGGCTCGGAGAAGAAGGGTCAGCCCACGACCTACTATCTGTCGGCCGCACCCGAGCCCATCAAGGTCAACTGTGAGTACTTCTACGTCGATGTAGTGCTCTCGCCCGACCCCAACGTGTTCGGACACACCAACGCGCTGGCCGGGCTCAAAGAAGGCGGCGTGTTCATCATTCAGGGGGACAAGGCGTCACCCGAGGAGATGTGGAAGAGCATCCCGCCCGTCTATCAGCGGATCATTCGCGACAAGAAGATCAAGGTCTATTACCTGGACGGCTTCAAGATCGCCCGCGACGAGGCCACCGACTCCGACCTGCAGCTCCGCATGCAAGGCATCGCCTTCCAAGGCGCCTTCTTTGCGGTCTCTCCAGTCATGAAGCAAGCGGGGCTGACCGACGCCAAGCTCTTGGAGGCCATCGAAGATCAGCTCGAGCACAAGTTTGGCTCCAAGGGCAGGCGAGTCGTCGAGGACAACATGCGGGTGGTGAAGCGCGGGTTCGACGAGGTGCGCGAAGTCGTGCCCGGCCCAATCACCGACAGCAAGCCCGAGGGCAAACGAACCGGGTTGCAGCTGCCCGTGATGATGAAGTCCCTACCCAAGAGCCAAGCTCCGATGACCGACATCCATCGTTTTTGGGAGCAGACGGGCAACTTCTATACCCGGGGCATGGGCAGCGACAATCTCGCCGATCCATTCATCGGACTTGGAATCATGCCGCCCTCCTCCGCCCTGTTTCGGGACATGACCGGGATTCGCTTCGAGCACCCCCAATGGGTTTCGGAGAACTGCACGGCTTGCGGCAATTGTTACACCGTATGCCCGGACACGGCGATTCCGGGTCTGGTAAACGAGGTGGGACAGGTTCTCGACACCGTGGTGAACCGGGTGCGCAAGACCGGTCACGGTGGCGAGGTCAAGCATCTGCCCAAAGCCGCCAAGATGATGGAGCGCAACCTTCACGCGTTGTTCAAGGGGGCGGAAACCACCGAATCGGTGTCGGCGCTCATGGATAAAGCGATCGACCAGACCCTCATGCAAAGCGATCTCCAGGGCAGCGAGAAGGAAGAGCTTCGAAAGGAGTTTGGGTACTTCAAAGAGGAGCTGAATGGGTTTCAGTTTGCATTGACGCGCCCCCACTACACTTTGCCGGAGCAGGACCAGCCGGGCAGCGGCGGCCTTCTCTCGATCACCGTCAATCCCTACACCTGCAAGGGTTGCATGGAATGCGTCGAGGTCTGTAACGACGACGCGCTACGTCCCCTGAGGCAAACCGAAGAGTCGACCCAAAAGCTCCGGGACAATTGGAACCTTTGGTTGGACCTACCCACCACGCCTCGAAAGTACATCCGCGTGGACGACCTTGAGGAAGGTATCGGCACCCTCGAGACGATTCTGCTCGACAAGGCCAACTACCTGCCGTTCACCAGCGGAGACGGGGCCTGCCTCGGCTGCTCTGAAAAGACGTCGATCCACCTCTTCATCGCAACGGTCGAGGCCTTGATGCAGCCGCGAATCGCCAAGCACTTGAGCCACGTCACCGAGCTGATCGACCGCCTGAAGAAGCATATTCAGCTTCGATTGGCTAGCGAGATCAACGTGGGAGATCCGAAAGTGATCAGCCAAGTCATCGCGGACATCGGCGACCGCGACGTGACGCTTGCCTCCCTTGCGGAGCGCCTCGAAAGCATGGGCGGCGGTGAGCCAATCGATCAGAGCTGGCTCAAGCGCATGAGCGAGCTGGTGGCCAACCTCGAAACCCTCAAGTGGAGGTACACCGAAGGAACCACGGGCCGCGGTCGAACCAGCTTGGGCATGATCAATAGCACCGGGTGCACCTCGGTCTGGGGCAGCACGTATCCTTACAATCCCTACCCCTTCCCCTGGGCCAACCACCTCTTCCAAGACTCTCCTTCGATGGCCATGGGAATCTTCGAGGGACACATGGCCAAGATGGCCGAGGGGTTCAAAGCGATCCGCATGGCGGAGCTCGAGCTCGCCGGGAAGTACCGACCCGCAGAGCACGAGGAGTTTTTCACCTATTTCAACTGGCGGGGGTTCAGCGACGAGGAATGGGAGCTATGCCCGCCAGTCGTCGCGGTGGGCGGCGATGGAGCCATGTACGACATCGGCTTCCAGAACCTCTCTCGGCTGATGGCCTCGGCCAAGCCCATCAAAGTCTTGGTGGTCGATACGCAGGTCTACTCGAATACGGGCGGGCAAGCCTGCACCTCCGGTTTCCTCGGCCAAGTGTCGGACATGGCCCAGTACGGGAAGGCCATCCAGGGCAAGCAGGAACCGCGCAAGGAAATCGGGCTCATTGGTATGGCGCACCGCACCACCTACGTGATGCAGAGCACCATCGCCCATCCCAACCACATGATCGAAGGCTTCATCCAAGGCCTGAAGGCTCGGCGTCCGGCGCTCTTCAATTTGTACAGCAATTGCCAGCCTGAGCACGGGATCGGCGACGACATGAGCTCGGCCCAGTCCAAGCTCGCGGTGGAATCGAGAGCGTATCCGTTGTTCCGCTACAACCCCGACGCGGGCACGACGCCCCAAGAGTGTTTCGACTTGGACGGCAACCCGGACCTCGATCGGGACTGGCCGACGTACACGATCAAGTACCAAGAGGACGGTGTCCAAAAGGAAATGGAGATTACGCTCACCTTTGCGGACTTCGCCATGACCGAGTCACGGTTCCGAAAGCATTTCCGAGTGGCTCCTCCGGACACGTGGAACGAGAACATGGTTCCTCTCGCGGAATTTCTCGACATGGACGAGGACGACCGAGAGGGTCAGTTCCCATATGTATGGATGGTCGACAAGGACGAGCATTTGACGAGGTTGCTCGTGGCGCAGCCCATCGTGGAGTCTTGCGAAGACCGACGTCACTTCTGGACCATGCTCCGATCGCTGAGCGGCTTGGATCAGCCATCCACCGACTCGATCGAGGAGCAGGCCCGTCAGGATGTCGTGAGCACGATCGTGTCGCGCCTGATGCAGCTCGCCGACGAGTCCGAAGAAGGACTGGCAGCCCTGGTCACAGCCGAGGATGCGAGCGGCACGGCCCCTGCACCCCCCACGACAGCGGCTCCCGCAGGGGCCACACCGGCCGTAGCCGCAGCAGCAAAGACGGCAGTCGCGACCGGCGCGGCGTCGGCCGCCCCTGCTCGCGCCCCCGCGGCCGACACGGGCGACTACATGGCGCCTTGGATCGACTCCGCCAACTGCACGGCCTGCGACGAGTGCATTCAAATCAACGCCAAGATCTTCCAGTACAACGCAGAGAAGAAGGCCGTCATCAAGAACCCCGGGGGCGGGCCCTACAAGGATCTGGTGAGAGCCGCAGAACGGTGCACGGCGCGGGTCATTCACCCCGGCTTGCCGCGCAACCGTAGCGAAAAAGGCATCGAAAAGTGGATCAAGCGAGCCAAGAAATACAACTGAGCAACAGCTGACGCGAGACCAATGACGCTTTTGGGGATGAAGACCTTTCGGCACGGGGTACACCCACCCGAGTCGAAGGAAGAAACGAGCGGGTTGCCCATTCGCCAGTTTCCTTTTGCGCCCATTCTGATCATCCCATTGGTCCAGCACATGGGAGCCCCCTCGATTCCGGTGGTCGAAGAAGGGCAGGAGGTGATCCGAGGTCAACGAATCGCTCGGGCCGACGGGTTCATGTCCGTTTCCATGCACGCCTCGGCATCGGGCGTGGTGCGAAAAATCGCCCTGGCTCCCAGCATCAGCGGACGCATGGTGCCTGCGGTGTATTTGGAGCCGTTTCCGGGTTCCACCCAGGAAGTCGAAGACGGCGTGCCTTGCCCCCTCGACACGGCGACTCCCGATGAGATCATCGCCGCCATCCAGGAGGCTGGAATCGTGGGTCTAGGGGGCGCAGCGTTTCCAACGCACGCAAAGCTCAAGGTCCCGGAGGGCAAATTCGTCGACACGCTCATCCTCAACGGTGTCGAGTGCGAGCCGTTCCTCACGACCGACCATCGCGTCATGCTCGAGCAAAGCGACGATATCTTCATGGGAATCCGTTACCTCCTGAGGGTGTCCGGAGCCCAAAGAGTCATCATCGCGGTCGAAGCCAACAAGATGGACGCCGCCGAACACCTGCGGGCAGAATTTCCCGGCGACCTGAACGGCTCGGTGGAAGTGTTGCAAGTCAAATATCCCCAAGGTGCCGAAAAGATGCTCTTTGCCGCGCTGCTCGGCCGGGAGGTGCCTTCGGGAGGCTTGCCCTTGGACATCCACGCCCTGTGCTGCAACGTCGCAACCACCGCGGAGATCGGGCGTTTGCTCCCGGTTGGACGGGGCATCCAGGAACGCGTGATCACGGTGACCGGCCCCGCGGTCAAACGAAAGGGCAACTATCGGATTCCCATCGGAACTCCGTTGCGCTTCCTACTCGAGCACGTGGGTGTCGAAGAAAACGTCAGCCGCGTGTTTCTCGGAGGGCCCATGATGGGAGCAGCGGCTTCGAGCCTGGACATCTCGATCACGAAGGGGACCTCCGGCGTCACCGCCTTCACGGAGTCGGAAGCAGAGCAAACACACAGCCCCATCTACCCCTGCATCCGCTGTGGCTACTGCGTCGATGCCTGCCCGATTTTCCTGGATCCGTCGGTTCTCGGAAGGTTGGCCGCAAACGAGGAGTTTTCGTCGATGGCTCGAGAGCACAACCTGATGGACTGTTTCGAGTGCGGTTCCTGCTCGTTCGTGTGCCCGTCGCACATTCCGCTGGTGCAGCGGTTTCGAGCAGCCAAGGCAGCCGTGCGTAAAGCGGCCGCGCCCAAATCGGGAGCAGCGTGATGGCTGCGCCCGAAAAGACCCTCGAGATTCGAACCTCGCCGCACATTCTGAGCGGATCGGGCGTCGACTCCATCATGTTCAACGTCGTGTTGGCGCTTTTGCCCGTCACGGCGTTTGCGATCTTCGCCTTCGGTCTCGCCGGCTTGCTGACCCTATCCATGGCCCTGGTCTCGTGCGTGCTTACCGAGCACCTCATCTGCCGCGCAACCGGAAAACCCACCACCATTGGAGATTGGTCGGTCACGATCACGGGTCTCTTGTACGGCCTCACGTTGCCACCGAGCCTCCCGCTGTGGATGGTCGCCGTGGGTGGAGTGATTTGTGTCGCGATGGGCAAGGCCCTATTCGGAGGCCTTGGATACAACACGTTCAACCCAGCTCTGGTGGGCCGGGCCGTTTTGCAGGCTGCGTTTCCAGTCGCGATGACCACGTGGATCCCAGGCTTCTTGGCAGGTCGGTTTTCCTCCGTTCCTTCGTCCACGCTGACATTGCCTTTTACGCGACCCGAAGTCGACGCCATCACCAGCGCGACCCCACTTGCACTGTGGAAGTTCAGCCACGAGGCCACCCCCATCGACAACCTGGCCTTGGGTTTCACCAGCGGCTCGGCTGGTGAAACTTCGAGCGCGCTGATCATCGCAGGCGGCATTTATCTCATCGCCCGAAACATGATGAACTGGCGCATTCCAGCGTCGATCCTCGCCGCGGTCTTCGTATTTAGCGGCGCCCTCCATCTGGTCGACCCCACCCGCTACGCGTCTCCCGTGTTCATGATCTTTTCGGGGGGACTGATGCTCGGTGCCATGTTCATGGCAAGCGACATGGTCGGCTCTCCGATGACCTCGCTCGGGTGCTACCTCTACGGCGCGCTCATCGGCGTGATCACCGTGGTGATCCGAACGTGGGGTGGTCTGCCCGAAGGCGTCATGTACGCGATCCTACTCGGAAACGCCGTGACGCCGCATCTGGACCGTTGGATTCGACCCCGTGTGTACGGCACCAAACGCAAAAAGGAGGCCGCGGCGTGACTCATGCCGAGACAGCCGAGCGTCCCGCTCCGACCAGCACTTGGCACATGTATAGAGCCATGGTGGGTGTGGGGATCCTCTGCGGCATCCTGATTGTCGCCGTCTTCCAAGCAACCCGACCGGTGATCGAGCGCAACAAGGCAGAGGCTCTGCAAAGCGCCATTTTTCGCGTTCTTCCCGATGCCACCACCAGCACTGCATTTCGCTTCGAGGAGGGAAAGGGCTTTTCCGAGGCTG
Source organism: Myxococcales bacterium (assembly GCA_050118395.1). Classification (GTDB taxonomy): domain Bacteria; phylum Myxococcota_A; class Polyangia; order Polyangiales; family Houyiibacteriaceae; genus SG8-38. Next base: position 17,625 of record JASFKY010000017.1, read on the forward strand.
CCAGCAGCGGCAACGGAGACGACTTGGTCTATGCCGGGTACGACGGCGACCATGAGCTCGTAGGGGTTGCCGTCGAAGCCCACGGTATGGGCTACCAGGACGTCATCCGTCTGATCTACGGCTACTCCTTCGCAAAGAAAGCGATCATCGGCGTCCAGGTACTGGAAAGCAAAGAGACGCCCGGCTTGGGTGACAAAATCGAGAGCGATCCCGACTTTCTGGCGAACTTCGATCAACTCGACGTGTCGCTGACACAGGATCAGTCGGCGTTGGCGCACCCCATCGTACCGGTCAAGCACGGCACCAAAGAAAATCCTTGGGAAATCGACTCGATCACCGGAGCCACGATCTCCTCGAAGGCCGTGGCCAGTATCTTGAACCGGAGCACGGAGCTTTGGATACCGCGCATCGAGCGCAATCTGCACGACTTCCAGGGAGGCAACTGACGTGGAAGCCCCGACGAAGAGCAGCACCGACGACTTCATCAAAGGCCTGTGGAGGGAAAATCCCGTCTTCGTGCAGGTGCTCGGAATGTGCCCCTCGTTGGCCGTCTCGAATACGGCGCGCAATGCGATGGCCATGGGGCTGGCGACGGCATTCGTGCTGGTCATGTCCAACACGGTCGTCTCCTTGCTCAGGCGCTTCATTCCGAAGGAAGTGCGAATCGCGACGTACATCCTGGTCATCGCCACCTTCGTCACGCTCGTCGACTACGTGATCCAGGCCATCAGCCTCGACCTCTACAAGGCGTTGGGGGCCTTCATTTCGCTCATCGTAGTCAACTGCTTGATTCTCGGACGCGCCGAGGCTTTTGCATCGAAGAATACCGTATCGCGGTCCGTGATGGACGGCCTCGGGATGGGTCTCGGGTTTGCCTTTGCTCTGTTGACGATTGGCGCGGTGCGCGAAATCTTCGGGGCCGGCTCGCTCTTTGGAATCCACCTGTTCCACGAAAACTTTCAAGATTGGGTCGTGATGATCCTGCCGAGCGGGGGCTTTTTCACTCTGGCCGGATGGCTTTTGCTCTTCAACTGGATCAAGCAGCGCAAGGAAAAGAAGGCGCAGGGATCGGCGCTCCTGCTCTCCGAGGAGGCGGCACAATGACGCACGAGTCCCTCTGGTCGATCTTCATCAACGCGTCTCTCGTCAACAATTTCGTCTTGGCGTACTTTCTGGGCATCTGTCCGTTTCTCGGCGTCTCCTCGAAGCTCGAGACCGCCACACGGATGGGGGGCGCGGTGACGTTCGTCATGGTCGTGAGCTCGATTTGCGCCTTTGGGATTGAAGCCCTGCTGGTGGCCATCGATGCGCCGTATCTCAAGCTGATCTCGTTCATCGCGGTCATCGCATCGACCGTGCAGTTGGTCGAGATGTTCATCAAGAAGTTCAGCCCGGCCCTCTTCCGCGCGCTCGGCATCTTCCTGCCGCTGATCACCACCAACTGCGCCATCCTGGGCCTTGCGCTCTTTCAGACCAACAAGGGCTATGATTTCGTGCAGTGCATCGTGTACGCCCTGGGCGCTGGGGCCGGTTTCACCCTCGCGCTCGTGCTCATGGCGGGCTTGCGCGAGAAGCTCGCGCTGGCCGAGGTTCCGGACGTGACCAAGGGAACCGCCTTGGCGCTGATGCTTGCCGGTTTGTTGTCGGTCGCTTTCATGGGTTTCGGAGGCCTCGGAGGTTAGGCAGATGTTTCATCATTACCTCATCGGCATCGGAGCGTTCGCGTTGCTATCGGCGGCATGGGTCGGGGTCCAGCGGGCCTGGAGGAAATCGTTTCCCGACGTCGGCGCTGACCCGGATGTTCTAGCCGGACGTCCCGGGTGCCAAGGTTGCAGCCGCCAAGATGAATGTCACTCGCGGCCCCAGAGCGAGAACCGTGAAACGGAGGAGGAGTTGCCATGAACACTGCGGTCACCCGGCTCGAGGACTACGACACCGAGCACCGTTTCGACGCCGTCGTCGCGTCGAGCGAGAGGATCACGCCCGACTCGTCCGACATCGAAGTTCGAGAGCTCACGCTCGACATCCAGAAACCAGACTTCCAGTTCAAGCTCGGTCAGAGCGTCGGCGTGCTCGCTCCCGGGTCCGAAGCCTTCGGCCAAGAGCACCACTTCCGGCTGTATAGCGTGGCCGATCTGCCCGAACGCGGAAGCGGCGGGCTTCCACGAATCAAGATCGTCGTGCGGCGAGCCAGCTACATAGACAAATACAGCGGCGAAGAGTACCCCGGCGTGGCTAGCAACTACCTGTGCGATCGTGCGGCCGGAGACCACATCACGATGTCCGGTCCATATGGCTTGGCATTCAAGGTGCCCGACGAGATGGACGCTAACCTGATCCTGATCGGCACCGGCACCGGCATCGCACCCTTCCGCGCCTTCGTGAAGCACCTCTACAAGAACGTGCCCGAGTGGAAAGGAACGGTGACCCTATTTTACGGTGCTCGGACCGGGCTCGAGCTCCTCTACATGAACGACGAGAGAGACGATTTTGCGCAGTACTACGATCGCGAAACGTTCCAGGCGTTCAAGGCGCTCAGCCCCAGGCCTGCTTGGTCGGCGTCGATCGATTGGGACAGCGCGCTCGGCAAACGCGGAGCACAGCTGTGGGAGCTCCTAGGCAAACCCAACACCTACGTCTACGTGGCTGGTCTCGAAAAGATGCGCGGCGAGCTAGACGACGCATTCGCGGAGATCGCGGGCTCGGAGGAGAAGTGGGCACGGCGCAAAGCCGAGCTCACCGCCGGCGGGCGGTGGGTCGAGCTACTGTACTGAGCCGGAGCTTTCTGAATGTATCTACTGGGACTCGCACTTAGCCTTCTGATCGGGGTCTCCCTCGGCTTTTTCGGGGGTGGAGGATCCATCCTCACGGTTCCGCTGCTGGTCTACGTCTTCGATCTCGATCCCAAGCAAGCCATCGCGAGCTCGCTGCTGGTCGTCGGTGCCGCCAGCTCGTTCGGCGCGTTCCACCATTGGCGCGCAGGAAACGTGGATTTTCGAACGGGCTTGCTCTTCGGCGCGGCCGGCATGACCGGCGCTTACATCGGAGGCAACATCGGCTCCTTCCTCGACGGAACGCTGCTCCTGCTCTTGTTTGCAGCCATGATGGTGCTCACCGCCGTGGCCATGTGGCAAGGACGTCGGGGGCGAAGCCCCGGTGTGACAGCCAAGCGCAGCATCCCTCGCCTCCTGCTTCAGGGTTTGGCCGTTGGCAGCTTCACCGGCTTGGTCGGCGCCGGAGGCGGCTTCTTGATCGTCCCTGCGCTTGCGCTTTGGGCGGGCTTGCCCATGCGCGTTGCGATTGGAACCTCGCTTCTCATCATCGTGCTCAACACCTTGGCTGGGTTTTTCGGCTATATGAACCACGTCACCGTCGATTATCGCCTCATCGGTGCCGTCACTGGCATCGCGATCGTGGGCTCGTTTTTTGGCTCCTATCTAGCCAACCGAATCGATCCTGCGTCGCTCCGCCGCGCCTTTGCCATGTTCGTCGCGGTCATGGCCATCTTCATCCTCGTGCGAGAAGCGGACCAGTGGGTGAGCACGGCCGAAGCGGCGCTCCCGAGCTCGGTGCCGCAAATCGTGTTCGCCCTCATCATGCTGGGCATCGGGATTGCAGCCGGCCGCGTCACCCGCCGTGCAGAGCGTGACCCGCTGGGGGATCGAGCATTCACGGACGGGGCCGGCATCTGAGCTCCATGCGCGTGTGCGCTCACTCGCGCGTCTTCAGGACTCCTATCAAATCCAGACGATCGAGCTTGCGACGCACGAGCAACGCGCTTGCCACGCCCGACAGGAGCACCACGGCTACCGCAAATGCATAGGTCTGGTCGGAGATGATGAAGGGGATTCGAAAAATCTCCGGGTCCGTCCAAGATGCAATGAGCGCCCTGGCTCCGAGGGTTCCCAGCACGAGGCCAACCGGAATGGCCATTGCGATTTGCACGGCCTGCTCCCCGAGCAGAATCGACGAAATCTCACCGCGCGTGAACCCCATAACGCGCAACGTGGCAAGATCACGACCGCGCATCGACACGCTCACACGCGCGTTGTTGTAGACGATGGAGATGGCAATTGCCGTTGCAAACAGAGTCATGATGAGCGTCATGACTTTCATGCTTTCGTCCGTCTGTTTCTTGAAGCTCGCCAGCGCATCCTTCTTTCTCGAAACCGACTGAATGGCCGGGATCTCGTTCAATCGCGCCTGCACCGTGCTCTCCAGTGGATCATCGATTCGGATGAGCGCAGATGAAAAGGTTGGAGCCTCACGCATGAGGTGATGCAGGCGCGATTTCGCCAAATATCCCTGCAGGCCGAAGCCCTCTTCAATCAGCCCGGCGACGACGAGCTTTCGATCACCACGGTCACCTTCCTTGAGCTCCACGTCGACGATGTCGCCGGGCCGCACTTCGAGGATCTCCGCGAGCACGCTGGTCAAGAGGATCCCTTCCTCTGGAATGGGAACCTGTTCGAAATGCAAGTCGAACAATTGGCGCAGCCTCGCGCTGCGCGGCACGCCGACGAGCGTGGTATCACGCCAGCGATGCCTCGACCGCATGCGGACGGGCACCATCCGAAGCCCCTCGACTTCCTCCACGCCGGGAACGTGCGCCAGATAACCGAGACCTCTCTCGGGCATGGCCTCGAGAAAGCTCACCGTCAGGTCCTCGCGCTGCTGATTCTCGAACTGCAGCGCCATCATTGGGCCGTACGCGTCGTAGCCGAATCGTCCCAAGATCACGATCGACAAAGCAAGCGCAATACCGAGGGACGACAGCGCGGTTCGTCCGGGGTGTCGCCAAATCTCCCGCACGATCATGGTGGCGGGCTGCGAGAGCCATTGGTGGAGACCCCACCGTTCGAAGGCTGCCATTTTGTAGATCGTAGGCGCTGGGGGACGCATGGCCTCGGCGGGGGGAAGCCGGACGGCCGCGCGCACCGAAAACGACGCTCCGAGAGCGCCGGCCACCAAGCTGAACACGATCGCATTGATGCTGACCGCCAGATCGACCCGCTGCGGCATTTGCGGCAGGCGGAACAGCTCGGCATACATGGCGAGTATTTCTCTTCCGAGCCACACACCCAGACCCACACCGATGAGAGCGCCGACGAGAACGATGACGGCGACCATCTTGAGGTAGTGAAGAGCGATGGCGCGGTGGGGATAGCCCATCGCTTTGAGCACGGCGATTTGCGGTCGTTGCAAGGACACCAGACGGCTGAACACGACGTTCAGCAAGAATGCAGCGACGCCCAAGAACACCGCTGGCAGGAAAACGACCAGGGTCTCGATTCCCTCGATCTCGCTGGTGAGAATCGAGTTCGAGAGTTGGTGCTGGCGAGTGTACGCGCCCAGGCCACCATAGGGCTCGAGCACCCGATCGATCGCCGTCTGCACGGCATCTTCGTTGGCGCCGGGCTCGAGCTTGACGGCCAAATCGTTGAATGCGCCTTCCATTTGATAGGCCGCCTCGATGGAGTCTTCGAGCATCCACAATGGGGTAAACCGGGCATCGTCCGGCATGAGCAGCCCGGTATCGACCGCAAACACGTATTCGGGCGAAAGGGCGTGTCCGACGATCAGAAGCTCCCGCATCTTGCCATTGATGACCGCGCTCAAATGATCGCCCGGCTCGAGACCGTGCGCCTTGGCAAACGGCTCGTTGACGAGGACCTCGTCGTAGTGTCCCGGTTCGAGATGGCGCCCGGCGCGGAGCACCAACCCATTGAGAGGAGGTTTTCCGTGCGACGGAAGCGAAATGAGTTCGCCACGCGCCGGCGAGATGAGGTCATCCATGGGCAAGCGCACCTGCTTGACGATCCGCGGGTACGCGCGCGCGACACCGGGCAGCTCGCCGATTTGCGCGGCCACCGATTTGGGCGCCCGCTTGAGGTGCACGAACACGTCGGCGAAGCGGTTGCTCTCGTAGTAGAGATCGCGAGAATCATAAAGCGCTTGCCAGGCGCTCTGTAGCGAGATGTAACAGGCGACCCCCGATGCGACGACGACCGCGATGGTCAGGGCTTGACCCCGGAGCCCGAGCACTTCGCGAAACAACTTCCGGTCGAGCGCGCTCACTGAAACGCTACCGCAATTCGTGGCCTGGGAGGGCAACCTTGCACAAGAGACGTGTGACCTCACGACGAGGTTGCTGTCAACCCATCAGACGCGGATCGACGCTCCGGCGGCATGGGGATCCTTGACAAGCCGGCTCGACCAGACACTTGATGGATCGGCCATGACGCAGGACATGACGCTCACGCTTCGACTTCCCTTGGAGCGCGCACTGCGCTCGGGTCATCCTTGGGTGTACCGCAGAGCGCTCGAAAACCCGCCAACCGCCTCGGGGGGCGTGGTGACGCTCCGCGGCCGAGATGGTCGATTCGTCGGACGCGGCATTGCGGACGATGGACCCATTGCCGTTCGCGTTTTCACGACGAAGGACGAGCCCCTCGACACCAACCTCTTGTCCGAACGTCTCGCAGCCGCATGCGAGCTCCGTCGGCGTGTCGTTCCTCCGGAGACCAACGCATATCGGCTCGTCCATGGCGAAGGGGATTTGCTGCCTGGCCTGGTCGTGGACATCTATGACGTTCACGCCGTGCTGAGCTTCGACAGCTCGGGGCTGTACGCGTGGTTACCCACGTGGCTCGAGGTGCTGACTCCGGAGCTTCGCCGACTCGGGGTGCGTGGAGCATTGGCCCGAGTCCCCAAGCACAGGGAGCTCGGTGTGCAGCTGGTTTGGGGAGAACGTCCACCCGAGCTCGTGACCGTGACCGAGCGCGGCATGAAGCTCGTCGTAAGCCTTTGGCATGGGCAAAAGACCGGGCTCTTCCTGGATCATAGGGACTCGCGCTGGCGCATTCGGCAGCGGTGCGGGGGCCGCCGGGTCTTGAACCTGTATGGCTATACGGGCGGCTTTTCCGTCGCTGCGGGCTTGGGTGGCGCCCGGGAAGTCGTGACCGTGGACATCGCGCGTCCCGCGCTCGAGCTCGCCGTCGCGAGCTGGGATGCAAACGGGCTCGATTCCCGACGGCACCGCATCGTGGGGTCGGACGTCCCTCGGTTCATGCGAGACCTGGGCCCCAAAGAACGGTTCGACATCGTGATTGCGGACCCCCCGAGCTTCGCTCCGAACAAAAAGTCGATCCCCAAGGCCGTCCGAGCATATGCCAACCTCCATCGAAGCTGCCTTCGACACCTGCGAGACGGGGGCTTCTACCTCGCAGCTTCCTGCTCCAGCCACATCACTTTCGAGGTCTTTACGAGATCACTTCGCGATTCAGCGCACGCGGCGGGTCGCCGGGCGAAAATCATCGAGTCGTGGAGCGCTCCGCCCGACCATCCGACTTTGGCGGCATTCCCCGAGGGCCGCTATTTGAAGGTTTGCTTGGTTCAAGTCGGTTGACTCGGCGGAGTTACGCCCGGAGCCGTAGCATCTGAAATCGCTCGACGATGTCAGGTCGCTTCATCAAGAGCTTGCTGAACTGAGGCACCGGCATCCTCAGCACGAGCACATCACTCTTTGCTTGGATGGTGAATCGCGACGGTTCCCGGGTGAGGAGGGAGTCTTGGCCGATCGGACGCCCAAGCTCGACATACCCTAGAGCCCTGCCATCGATGGACTTGATGACGAGGCGCCCGTGGAGCGGAAGATACATGCCATCGGAACGTTTCCCGGCCTCCACGATGCGCGTTCCCGCTAGGGCGCGCCGAACCTCGAAGAGTCGGGCCAGGCCCACTCGGGTCCTTCGGTCGAATGCCGTGAAGATGGGATTCGTGCTCAGCAACGTGGCAATGAGCCGTCGAATGAGAACTTCGAGAACCACGTCGTCGAAGGGCGGATGTCTCGCGACCAGCCTGTCCAAGAGACGCTTTTCGATGCGAAGCACACGGAGCCGGCCGCAGGCATGGACTTCCTCCGCGTAGGTCACGTTGGACAGGAGACATGCGACTCCAACGAGGTCGCCTTCGCCGAGTAGAAGCAAATCCACATCCTCGCCCCGGTGCCCCGCCGCATTGCCTTCCACGATGACGTAAAGAGCGTCGGCGCTGGCGCCTGC
>JASFKY010000018.1:0-25382 GCA_050118395.1 Myxococcales bacterium
ACCAAATCGACGCGGCCTCCGGTACTCGGGAGCTTCGGGCGGTGTTCGACAATCCCGATGGGAGTCTGGTGCCCGGGATGTTCGGGACGATACGCATTGCGCACGGCGACCCTCACGAAGCGATGCTGATCCCCAAAGAAACCATCATGACCGATCAAGCCATCGAGTTCGTGTACGTGGTGGGCACCGATGACGTCGTAGAGCGACGCGACCTGGAGCTTGGGCCCGAATTCGAGGGGATGCGCGTGGTACGGAACGGACTGAGCGCCGACTCTCGGATCATCGTGAAGGGCATGCAACGAGCCCGCCCCGGCTCCCCCGTGAGCCCGACCGCCCAAAGCAGTCAGGAGGCTGCGAGCGAAAAGTCAGGCCCACGACCATGAGGTTTGCGCACTTTTTCGTCGACAGGCCTCGTTTCGCCGCAGTCGTCTCCATCGTGATCGTCGCGATTGGGGTTCTGGCGTACATCGGCTTGCCGGTCGCTCAGTATCCCGAGATCGCTCCGCCAACCATCGTGGTGACCGCGACCTATCCCGGGGCGACTCCAGAGATGCTCGCCAAGACGGTTGCGACGCCGATCGAGGAGCAGGTCAACGGCGTCGAGAACATGATCTACATGAGCTCTCAGTCGACCACCGACGGCGCGGTGCAGCTCACGATCACGTTCGAGCCGGGCACGGACCTGGATATCGCCCAAGTTCAAGTGCAAAACCGAGTCACTCTGGCCGAGCCGCGCCTGCCCGAGGAAGTCCGGCGCCGTGGCATCACCGTCGAGAAGAGCTCTCCCAACTTGATGATGGTGATCCATTTGCGTTCGCCCACGGGCCGTTTCGACTCGCTCTACATCAGTAACTACGCCGTGCTTCGGGTGCGCGACGTCCTCACGCGGGTCAATGGCGTCGGGAACATCCGGATCTTCGGCTCGCGCGAGTACAGCATGCGCGTCTGGCTGGACCCCGATCGACTGGCGGTTCGCGATTTGACGGCCGAGGACGTCTTTTCGGCCCTGCAGCGGCAAAACGTTCAGATCATCGGTGGGACGCTCGGTCAGCCGCCAAACCCGGGCGACGAGGCATTCCAGATGTCGATCGATGCGGGCGGCCGTTTCGAAAATGTTGAGCAATTCGCGAACGCCATCGTCAAGACCAACGGCCAAGGCCGGCTCACTCGGCTCAAAGACGTGGCGCGCATCGAGCTCGGAGCCGAGGACTACTCGACCAATAGCTACCTCGATCGCGAGCCGGCGGTGGGCATCGGCGTCTTCCAGAGGCCCGGCAGCAATTTGCTCGCCACGGCAAAAGAGCTCCGCGCTACGATCGCGCGCTTGTCGGACGAGTTTCCCGCGGGTTTGGAATACGAGATCGCCTACGACCCGACGGTCTTCGTCCAGGAGTCCGTGGATGCGGTGTATCACACGATTTTCGAGGCGGTGTTGTTGGTGGTGCTCGTCATCGTGCTCTTTTTGCAGTCGTGGCGCGCGGCGATCATTCCCATCGTAGCCATTCCGGTGTCGCTGATCGGCACGTTCGCAGTCATGGCGACGCTGGGGTACTCGCTCAACAATTTGACGCTCTTCGGGTTGGTGCTCGCCATCGGTATCGTCGTCGACGACGCGATCGTGGTCGTCGAAAACATCGAGCGGAACCTCGAGCTCGGCAAAAGCCCTCGCGAAGCGGCGCACATCACCATGGACGAGGTGGGAAGCGCGCTCGTATCGATGGCGTTGGTGTTGGCCGCGGTCTTCGTGCCGACGGCCTTTCTCGGAGGCATTCCCGGTCAGTTCTTCAGCCAGTTCGCGGTGACGATTTCTACCGCGGTGATCATCTCCGGCTTCAATTCCTTGACCCTGAGCCCGGCCTTGGGAGCCTTGGTCATGAAACACAAGGGCGAGCCGAAGGGAAGGGTGGGGCGCGCCCTCGATCGTGTCGTCCAGCCCATCTATCGAGCTTTCAATCGCGTCTACGATGCCGGAGAAGGTCGATATCAACGAATCGTGGGCTCGGTCATACACCGGCCCAAACCCACCTTGGCCGTCTTTGCGGTCCTGCTGGTTCTGACTGGTTTTGCCCTTTATCGGGTGCCGCGTGGATTCATTCCACAGCAAGATCAGGGTTACCTGATCGTGGCGGCCCAGTTGCCGGCGGGCGCCTCCTTGGCTCGGACGGACGCTGCGACCCAAGATGCGAGCGAGCGCATTCGACGCGTGGCCGGAGTGGGGCACACCGTGGAAATCGTCGGCTTTTCGGGCGCCACTTTCAGCAGCGCGTCGAACGCTGCCGCCATTTTCGTGACCCTGAAGCCCTTCTCGGAGCGCTCCCGGGACGAATCGGCCAGTGCTTTGGCAGGTCGAGTCACCGCGGCGCTGTCCGACCTGCAGCAAGGCATGTTTTTCGTGATCGAGCCGCCCCCGGTAAGGGGTCTGGGGCGGGGCGGAGGTTTCAAGATGATGGTGGAAGACCGCGCCGACCTAGGCCTGGCGCAGCTATCCCAGAGCGCGTGGCAGTTGATTGGCGCAGCGAACCAACAGCCGGGGCTGCAACGGGTGTTCACGACGTTCGGTGTGACGACGCCTCGGTACGAGCTCGACATCGATCGGACCAAAGCGGAGATGCTGGGCGTGCCGGTGGAGTCGATCTTCAACACCCTGGCGATCAACCTGGGCTCGGCCTACGTGAACGACTTCAACCGTTTCGGGCGGGTATACCGGGTCATCGCCCAGGCAGACGCTCCGTTTCGTAGCGATCCGCGTGACGTCGAACGACTGCGGGTTCGCAGCAGCGACGGCGCCATGGTCCCATTGGGGTCCGTGGTGACGATTCGACGTTCGACCGGCCCCGATCGTCTGGTTCGCTACAACTTGTATCCCGCGGTCGAAGTGCAGGGCAACGCCGCGCCGGGGACGAGCACTGGCGACGCGCTCACCAAAATGGAGGGACTCGCAACCAAGATCCTCCCGCCCGGCATGAGCTACGAATGGACCGAAATTGCCTACCAAGAACGATCCGTGGGCAACCTCAGCCTCTTGGTTTTTCCATTGAGTGTCTTTTTCGTCTTCTTGTTCCTGACCGCGCAGTATGAAAGCTGGTCTTTGCCGTTGGCGATCATCCTCATCGTGCCTCTGTGCATTCTCTTTGCGCTTGCGGGCGTGTGGCTTCGCAGCATGGACAACAACATTCTGACTCAAATCGGCTTCATCGTGCTGATCGGACTCGCCGCCAAGAATGCGATTTTGATCGTGGAGTTTGCCAAGCAGCAGGAGGAAGAAGGCAAAGATCGCTTCGCTGCGGCCAAGGCAGCTGCCAAGCTACGGCTCCGACCCATCTTGATGACGGCCTTTGCGTTCATTCTCGGCGTCGTACCTCTGGTGATTGCCAGTGGTGCGGGCGCTGAAATGCGGCAGGCGCTCGGCACGGCCGTTTTTTCGGGAATGCTCGGCGTGACGTTCGTCGGCTTGCTGCTGACGCCCGTCTTTTACGTCATGATACGGGGCATGGTGCAACGAGGTTCGTCGGTGGAGGTGGAGTCGACATGAAGACGCCATTCATGGTTGCGCTTGTCTCGGTGTGGGTGGCTGGGTGCTATTCGACGCAGCCATCCCCGGAGCCGGATACGGTTGCTCAGACCGTGGGGGTCAATACGCATTACGGCGCGCGCGGCTCGGTGGATCGGGAGGCCCTCGCCATGCTCGCCGATGCGGGGGTGCGTTTCATTCGCAATGATCTCGATTGGGCGTCGGTCGAGACGGAACCCGGCGTCTACGACTTTGCCGGAACGGGCTTCGATGAGCTCGTGGATGCCGCCGAGGAGCTCGGCCTGCACATTCTGTTCATCCTGGACTATGGAAACCCTCTTTACGGAGAACCCCAAGCGGTCGTCGACGAGGAGGGTCGGCAGGCCTTCGCGGCTTTTGCCGCCGCCGCGGCCAAACGTTACGGCGGACGTGGTCACACTTGGGAAATATGGAACGAGCCAAACCTCGAGCAGTTTTGGAGCAGCTCCACCGGGGGACCCGACCCGGATCTGTATGCCGCTTTGGTGCGAAGCACCGTCCCGGCGGTGCGCGCTCAGGACCCAGATGCAAAGATTGCGGTGGGGGCACTGTATTTCGGTCTACCCGAGGTCATCGAAGCGACGGGCTTGGGGATCGGCGGTCCCCGCTTTCTCGAAGCGGTCGCCGCCACGGGCGTCCTGGAGCTGGCGGACGAGGTCACACTCCATTTCTACCGACCCACCTCGCCCGAGGGCGTCGTCAGTGACGTTCGAACCGCGCGGGCCTTGCTCGAAGCAGCCGGCTACCCGCTGCCCGTCTCGAGCGGGGAGTGGGGTTACAGCACCTACGACCCCGACGCGCCGGCGTCCGGCTTCAATTTTCTTCCCGCGGTAACGCCGAACCGCCAGGCCAGCTATCTCGCGCGTATGTTGCTCTACAACTACAGCCTCGGGCTCCACCGCAGCGTCATCTACCAAGACCGAGACCCCTCAGATCCCGACCCCGGTGACATCGAGGACCACTTCGGCCTCATGAGCCACGAGCGGATCCCCAAGCCCGCGATCGGCGCCATCGCGACGTTGACCGAGCAGATCGGTGATGGCTCGCTCATCGAAACGCTGTCGCTTGGTCCTGCGGAGCACGGCCTGCGTTTCGAGCGTGGAGACGGCTCGCAAGTCATCGCACTGTGGGCAGAGCAGGACACGACGTGGTCGCTACTCGGTGATGCAGACGCGAGCGTGCGGGGCCGCGATGGCTCCGATCTCACTCCGGCGAATCTGGCTGGAGGAGCCCAACTCCCCATCGCGTCGGACGATGGCCCGATTTACCTGATTGGCAACGTCAGCGTTTCGAGCGAAGTGCAACCATCGCCGTGAGGCACCGTGGCGATGAAGAACGTTCTTTTATCCTGGAGCAGCGGAAAGGATAGCGCCTGGGCGCTTCACGTGCTTCGCCACGATCCAAGCGTGCGGATCGTCGGCCTTCTCACCACGATCAACCAGCAAGCCCACCGTGTGGCCATGCACGCGGTTCGGGAAAGTCTGCTCGCCGCGCAAGCATCGGCGCTCGGACTTCCCTTGACCAAAGTCTACATTCCCGATCCCTGCTCCAATGCCGACTACGAGAGAGCCATGACCAAAGCCATCGACGAGGCACGGCGTCGTGATGTGGACGCCATTGCCTTCGGAGACATCTTCCTAGCCGACATTCGTCGTTACCGTGAGGAAAAGCTCGCTCCAACCGGCATCGAGCCGATATTTCCCCTATGGGGCGCGAAGACCGCCGATCTGGCCCGTGAGATGGTTGCCGCAGGGCTCCGCGCGATTGTAACCTCGGTGGATCTCAAACAGCTCGATTCCGCATTCGCGGGCCGCGTTTTCGATCAAACCTTTCTCCACGACCTCCCCGATGACGCCGATCCGTGCGGTGAGAACGGCGAATTTCACAGCTTCGCCTATGCGGGTCCGATGTTCGACCCACCATTGACCGTAGCGCTAGGCGAAACGCTAGAGCGAGACGGCTTCGTGTTTTTGGACGTCATCCCGTCGGTGTAGTGCTCGACACCAAGACTCCAGTCGTCACAGACTCCGCGCATGAGCCGCGAACATCCGTCAACCGACGAAGTGCTGGGCCGCTGCCTGGTGACCGGGGCTGCCGGCTTCGTCGGAAGGCATCTGGTGCGCGCGCTGCTCCGGAACGGTCACCCGGTGAGGGCGCTCGTCCGCAATACGCCCTTGCGCCTCTCGGACCCGCTCCTAGAGGTCACGCGCGGACACGTCGAGGATGGCGCCCGCATGGCCGCCGTTTGTGAGGGAATCGATTGTGTGTTCCATACCGCTGCCAACATGAATCTCGTGGGAGGCTGCGCCTTGCCGGAGCGGATTCGACGCGCCTCCTACGCGACCAACGTCCAGGGGACGAAGAACGTCATTGCCGCTTGCCAGAGGAACGGCGTCAAGCGACTCGTACATACGAGCTCCATCGACGTCTGCTTCAACATGGAGGAAGACGAGCACATCGATTCACGCACCCCTTATGCCAGACACGTCATCGACGTTTATACCGAGACGAAGATTCTCGCGGAGAAGGCGGTCTTGGAAGCAAACGGCCGAGCGGGTTTGCTCACCACTGCGCTCAGGCCCGATGGAGTCTACGGCCCCGATAGCAACGTGATGCTCGATCGGTTCTTCGAGCAACTCGTCAACGGGAGGTTCATCGCAACCATCGGCGGCCCGGGGGGAACGCATGATCACATCTACATCGACAACCTGGTTCACGCCGAGCTCCTGGCCGCGGGGCAGTTGGTCCCGCAAAGCCCGGTCTGTGGCAGGGCCTACTTCGTGGGTGACGGCAAGCCGCTGCCCATGTTCGAGTTTTTCCGTCCCATGGCCGAGGCCCTGGGGTACCGCATGCCCACGATCGACATTCCCGCAAAGTCACTGATGCGCGCCATGCGCGTCTGGCAGTGCCTTCACCTCGAGCTGGGTGTGCCAAGGCCTCTGTTCACACCCCACGAGCTCGCGAAGCTGACGATCTCACACTGCGGGACGAACGACGAAGCTGCCCGAGACTTCGGCTACGAGCCGATCATCAGCCCGGAGGAAGCCATGAACCGATGCATTGCCTACTACGAAAGCCAGCTCGCGGCCGACGCCGGCTGAGCCGAAAGCCTCACGTGGCCGGCTGGACGTCCGGCTGTGAAGGGGGGCTGACCGGGGCGTCGCGCTCCTGCTCGGCCGCGACCCCTCGCTGATCACGGGCGAACAGCATGTAGATCGAAGGCACGAAGAAGAGGGTGAACAGGGTTCCCAGAGACATGCCGCCGACGAGGACCAAGCCGATGCTGTTGCGTGCTTCAGCGCCGGGGCCGGTCACCAGGGTCAGCGGAAAATGGCCGAATACGGTCGCGACGGTGGTCATGAGCACCGGCCGCAGTCGAACGCCAGCCGCGTTGCGCACGGCTTCGAGCTTGGCCTGGCCTTGGCGTTGCAGGTCGTTTGCGAACTCGACGATCAAAATGCCGTTCTTCGACACCAGGCCGATGAGTGTCACCAGACCGACCTGCGAATACACGTTCAGCGTCGTCGTCCAACCATCGGTCCAAAAGTGCATGTTGGGGTCGGGCAACTTCAGGAAGGTGAAGATCGACGCTCCAAACATGGCGAGAGGCACCGAGCCCCCGAGGATGACGAGCGGGTCGCGAAAGCTGTTGAACTGCGCGGCAAGCACCAGAAAGATCATCACCACCGCCAGCACGAAGGCCGGCACGAACTTGTTGCCTTCCTTGCGAAGCTGACGGGATTCGCCGGTGTAGTCGACCGTGTAGCCCCGCGGCAAGATGGCCCTTGCTTCGGTTTCGAGATAGGAAAGTGCTTCGTCCAGAGGCCGAATGGCCACGCCGCTCAGCTTGACCGAGTTGAGCTGCTGGAATCGATTGAGCGAGCGCGGGACCACACGATTGCGAACGGTTGCAATCGTGCTCAGTGCAACCAGCTTTCCGTCCGGCTTGGTGATGTAAATGCTTTGAAGCTGATCGGGATTGAGTCGCGCCGATCGCTCGAGCTGCGGGATGACCTTGTAGCTGCGACCCGCGATGCTGAAACGATTGACGTAGTCGCCACCGACCGCGGACCCGAGCTCCTGCCCGACGGCTTGCAGGCTGAGCCCGAGCTCGGCGACTTTGTCTCGGTTGAAGACGATTTCGGATTCCGGTTGATCGATTTTGACGTCGATCAAAGGTGGAAAGGCGAAAATGCCGCTTTTCGTGGCCTTCTTTTGAAGCTCTTTGACCAGCGCCAGGATCTGTTCTGGCTCGTCGGTCGAGGCCACGACGAACTCCACGGGGAACTGGCCTCCGCCTGGCAACGCGGGGGGCAACACGGGGAAGGTTTGAATGCCCGGGATCTCGTTGACCTTCTGCCCTACCTCCGGCATCAGCTCGAATGCGGTGCGTTTGCGTTGGTCCCATGGCTTGAGGCCCATTCCCCAAAACCCGCCGGCAGGCGAGGTGACTTGGAACGTGAACTCCGTCTCTGGAAAGCTCATGGCCATTTCGTTCACGGCTTCGACCGAAGGCACCAACTGATTGATCGTGGAATTGGCAGGCGTGTCGACGATGCCAAAAATGACGCCCTGGTCTTCGTTGGGAGCCAGCTCGCGAGGAGACATGACGAACATCACGATGGCCAGCACGCTGAGCGCCACCCATGCGACGTAAATGGCGGGTCGAGCGGACAAGGTGGTGTCCAAAAGACGCAGATAGACCGCTCTGAGTCGACGAAATCCCCGATCGATGCGTGCGGGCAGACCTTTTTCGCTTCGCTCTTCGGGCAAGAATCTCGCCGACATCACGGGCGAAAGCGTGATTGCGACGATGCCGGAGATGAACACGGCGCCCGCCAGGGTCAACGCAAACTCCCGAAACAGAGCACCTGTCAGACCGCCCTGAAATGCGATGGGCGTATACACTGCGGCCAAGGTGATGGTCATGGCGATGACCGGCCCTACGAGCTCTCGAGCTCCTTTGAGGGCGGCCTGCATGCGGCTCATGCCTTCACGCAAGTGGCGTTCGACGTTTTCGACCATCACGATGGCGTCGTCGACGACCAGACCGACCGACAGCACGATCGCGAGCAAGGTGAGCAAGTTGATCGTGAACCCAAAGAGTTGCATCAGAAATACGGCGCCGATCAACGAGACGGGGATGGCCACGACGGGCACGATGACCGAGCGAAACGACCCGAGGAACAAGAAGATCACCACGATGACGATGGCTAGGGTCTCGGTCAGGGTCGTGACGACCTCGCGGATTGCGCTTCGGATGTACTTGGTCGCGTCGAAGGCGACCTCGGCGTGAAGTTGCTCGGGCAAACCGTCTTTGATGTCCTCGAGCTCCGTGCGCACTCGTTCGACCACGTCCAGTGAGTTGCTGTTGGGAAGCACCCAGATCCCGAGAAATACGGCCGTCTTCCCATTGAAGTTGACCCGCTCGTCGTAGCTGACGGCGCCCAGCGCGACCTCGGCGATGTCCTCCAGACGGACGATGGCGCCGCCTTGCTCTCGCACCACCAAATGCTTGAACTCTTCGACCGACCTGAGATCGGTGTTGGCGGTCAGATTGACCTGGATCAACGACCCCTTGGTTTGGCCGACTGCGGCCAAGTAGTTGTTGGCCACGAGGGCTTGGCGCACCTGCGCCGGGCCGATGTTGTGCGCGGCCATGCGGTCGGGCTTCAGCCAGATCCGCATGGCGAACGTCCGGGCGCCGAGGATTTCGGCGCGCTGCACGCCGTCCACAGCCGAAAGCCGGGGCTGAACGACTCGCACCAGGTAGTCGGTGATTTCGTTTTGCGCGAGAAAATCCGACGAAAAGCTGAGATATGCCGAGGCGAACTCGCTGTCGACCGACACGATGTCGAGGATCGGCACCTCGGCTTCAGGCGGCAGATCACCGCGCACCTGGTCGACCTTGGCGCTGATTTCGGAAAGCGCGCGCACCGCGTCGTAGTTGAGGTCCAAATTCGCCCGTATGACGGAAACGTTCTGCCGGCTCTCGGAGGAGATGTAATCGATGCCGTCAGCGGCCGCGATGGCGCGCTCGAGCGGGGTCGTGATGAAACCGCGCACCAGCTCTGCGTTGGCGCCCACGTAAGCAGTGGTCACCGTGATGGCGGCATTTTCACTTCGAGGATACTGCCGGACCGTCAGCGACCGGATGGCCTGCAAGCCCGCAATCACGATGACGAGGTTGACGACCACCGCGATGACCGGGCGACGGATGAAAAGGTCGGTGAGCTTCAAAGCGGACTCTCCACGACTACTCGTTCGGGGGGTTCGGCTTCGTGCTTGCCTCGGGTGCGAGGTCGTTGCGTACCACGACAGCCATCCCGTTTTGAAGCTTGAACGCTCCGGTCGAGACCACCTCGTCACCCGCCTTCAACCCCGATGTGACGGCGACCAGGTCTCCACGCCGCTCGCCTAGTCGCACGAACACCTGCTCGGCGATTTTTTGTGTCTTGCCCGAGTCGGTCGTTTTCTCCTTCGTGAGGTAAACCGAATCACCGTAGGGCGCGAAGATCACGGCGCTTGCGGGGATGGCGAGCAGCGTTCGTGTTTCGGGGCGCAGCACCGTCACGTCGACGAACATGCCTGGACGCAGCGCCCTGCTCGGGTTGTCGACGATCGCTCGCACCGTGAAGTTTCGCGTATCGATGTCGACCCTGGCGTCCACGACATCCACCTTGCCTTCCCAGCTCTCGTCCGGGAAGGCATCGGTATGCACGGTGACCGGGTTGCCGCTTTGGACCCGAGACAGTGCCTGTTGGGGGAGGGAGAATTCGACGTAAATCGGATCGGAGGATTGCAGCGAAACGATGGGAGTGCCCGGTTGAAGCACTTGACCGAGATCGATTTGCCGAATCCCGACCTGTCCCGAAAACGGGGCTCGGATGGTCTTCTTCGCGATGATTGCTTTCCAATTTTCGACCGCCGCGGCCGATTCAGCGGCGCGTGCCTTGGCAGCGTCGAGGTCGGCCTCACTTCCCGCGCCGGCTTCCCGCAACGTCTTCATGCGCGCGAGATCCAGCCTGGCCAGGCGCGCCGTGGCCTCGGCCGACGCAAGCTGCGCCTGCTCGGTCGAGGTGTCGAGTCGAACCAAAAGCTCGCCCTTCTTGACCATCTCACCGGACTCGAACGCGATGGCTTTGACGGCCCCTGAAACCTCGCTCGAAATCGTCACGCCTTGCACCGCGACCAAAGAACCAACGGCCGTCAGCTCGGATTGCCACTGGACTTCACTCACCTTGGCGGTCGTCACCGCTTGGGGCGGTGGCACGTACGCTTCGCCTGCGGCGATCATGGAGCGGATTTGCGCAAACTTGATCCCGGCCAGGGCCATCGCCGCGAGCAGAACCAGGCCGACCGCGATGAGGATCGGTTTTTTTTGGCTTTTCATGGTCACTGACGCCCGCCGCCAACCCCACTCTAGGGCCGCTCGGCCCGATGGGGAGTTTCCCTAGCGCGCTCCGGAAAGGGGGCAAACGGTCGCCGCCATGCGGCATTCAAGCACTGGGCGAGGTGTTCGACCCCGAAAAAACCGAGCTCAGGTGGTCCACCAACTTTGGAACGATACGTTCGTAGGCATCTTCTTGCAGGTAGTGACCGGCGTCCGGCAAACGAAGGACGTCGGCGTCGGGGAAATCACGGAGCCAAATCGAATCGAGGTACTCCGGCAAGAACGCGACGTCCTTCATTGCCCACGCGATCATGACTGGCTTGTCACGAAGCCGTGGCAACCGTTCTTCCACCGCGCCCAAGAAATCGGCGACGCGACCCTTGGAGTCGGATGGAATCTCCCTTGGAAAGACGAGGATGGCGGTGCGAGAAGAATAGGTGGGGTGGGGCGCCGTGTAGGCAGCGCGCATCTGGGGGGTGATTCGCGCCTTGTGCATGATGCCGGCCTTGAACAAGAAAACGCGGACGAACAGGTGTGCGCCTTTGACCATGATTTCTCCGAGCCCAGGCATCCGGAACAGGTGCAGGGGGAGCGGGAGATCGACCTTCCCAGGCGGACGATGTGCGATGGTGTTGAGCACGCACAGCGAAGCGATGCGTTCCGGATGCCTCGTCGCCCAATGAAAGCCGATCGGTCCTCCCCAATCCTGGCATACCAGCGTCGCGTCGTGAAGATCGAGCGACTCGAGCAGCGCCTCGAGCCGGTCGGCATGACGTGGCACCTGGTAGAGCTCCGCGCGATCGGGCTTTTCCGATCGCCCGAACCCCAAATGGTCCGGTACGATGCACCGGTACCCTGCGTCGACCAGCGACGGAATGAAGTTGCGGTAGAGGTAGCCCCAGGTTGGATTCCCGTGCACCATGACGACCGGCTTACCGTTGCGCGGGCCCTCGTCCACGTAGTGCATCTTCCCGTCAGGCGATTCGAACCAACGCGGTGCGTATGGCCAGGTTCCGCCGAATGTCCAGTCTTCTTCCATCGGCCCTCCAGGCAGTACGCGCGATCATGTAGCGTCGGAGAATATGGGTCAACGGGCGGTTCGCACCAATCCCCCCAAGGTGTCAGATGGCGCCCTTTTCAATTCGGCGATCTCTGTCATAGATACGCTGACTCACGAAAGGAGAAGCATTCATGGCAAACGAAGGTTACCACGAGCCCATCGGGGAGCTGAGCGACGAGACGCGCGACATGCATCGGGCCATCGTGTCTTTGATGGAGGAGTTGGAAGCCATCGATTGGTACAATCAGCGCGTCGACGCGTGCAAGGACGACGAGCTGCGCGCCATTTTGGTCCACAACCGGGACGAGGAAAAAGAGCACGCCGCGATGGTGCTCGAGTGGATACGACGCCGCGATCCGGCGTTCGACGAGGAGCTCGAGGACTACTTGTTCACGGACGAGCCCATCGCCGACCTCGAAGAGGAAGAAAGCGAAGACTAGCCGGTCGATCGAGAGTCGATGGCTGGCCGGCAGGTTCGTTTCATCGCCTGCGAGGGCGAGCCCGGTTTCGGCTTGGGCTCGTCTGTTCTATGCTCTCACCATGGGTACCGAGATGAATGTGCGTCAATCATTGGGAAGTGATCACCAGGCGATCGATGAACGGCTGACGGACTTGGGGAACGCGGTCGAGGGCGCCAATTTCCCCACCATCTTGAAGGTGT
This sequence comes from Myxococcales bacterium, assembly GCA_050118395.1. GTDB lineage: Bacteria > Myxococcota_A > Polyangia > Polyangiales > Houyiibacteriaceae > SG8-38. Next base: position 12,665 of record JASFKY010000018.1, read on the forward strand.
TCCGCGAGGTCGATCGGGGCTTGCGCGCCCACATGTATGGAGAGGAAAAGTATCTTTTCGGGCATTTCGAAGAGCTTCATCCGCAGGACATACGTGCGCTCAGGGGAGACCACGATCGGTTTCATCGCAAGCTCGACGAGTTGATGATCCAAACGGAGCTCCATACGCTTCGCAAAGAGAGCATCGATGCGCTGATCGAGGAGCTCGAAGCGCATGCCGCAAAGGAAAACGAGACGTTGTACGGGTGGGCCGATCAACCCGCTCACGCCGCTCAGCGCGACGCGCTGTTCGCGTTCCTCGAAGAGCGCCGACTGGCCCTTCGCGAGCACCAAGAATCCGCCGATTGAGCGAGGCCTTCGGTCGATTAGATCGGCCAGTATTGCTCGGCCACGTGTCTTGCCGCGGCTAACGCGCTGCTCTCCGCCGAGCGCAACGGACCGTTGGGGAGGGCCGTGCCTCGACCCTGTAGCGCCCGGGTCATGGCGCTGAACGAGTCTGCGATGGCGGATAGATCATAGCCACCCTCGAGAAACAGCCCGACGCGTCCGTGTCCCATCTCCTCGGCATGGGTCACCAGAGCGGTGGTGAGAGCGCCGTAACAGCTCGCATCGAGGTCGAGCTCGGCTAGGGGGTCGAGCACGTGGGCGTCGAGCCCGGCGGAGACCAACACGACATCGGCTCGGAACTCCGACAGGATGGGTAGCACGATCGAGCGAAACGCCTCTCCGTAGGCGGCCGGTCCGGTACGCGGGGGCACGGGAACGTTGATGTTGTATCCCTGGGCTTCCCCGCGGCCGATCTCGTCGATGCGGCCGGTTCCCGGGTAGAGCGGTGACTGGTGCAGAGAAATGAATAGGACACGAGGCTCTGCGTAGAAAATGTCTTGGGTGCCGTTACCGTGGTGAACGTCCCAATCGATGACGGCAACTCGCGACGCACCTCGCGCGAGCGCGTCAGCCGCAGCGATGGCCACGTTGTTGAGAAGGCAAAAACCCATCGATTGCGAAGGGCATGCGTGATGGCCGGGGGGCCGCAGCAGCGCGATGCCGCGTCGCGATTTTCCCTCCATGAGCGCCCGGCAGAGCTCGACCCCACCGCCCGCAGCGAGCCATGCTGCCTGTTCCGTATCCGGGCAGAAGTACGTATCGGCGTCGATGTGACCCCATCCGGAGCCCTTGCCGAGCGCCCGGCGCAGACTGGATAGGTACGCAGGCGAGTGTACGCGAGCGGCTTCATCGTCCGTGATCGGTCGCACCGGCACGTCGAGACGCGCCGTGTGGGGCAATGAGCCGCCCACGCCCGCTCGAGCCGCGACCAAACGTTCGGGCCGTTCGGGATGCGGATCCGCAGACCGATGACCGTCGAAGCGCGAATCGTCTACGACTGCTATGGGAAGCGTCTCGGCCATGTGCCGAGCTTACACGCTAGTCGCCTCGTTGACGACGAGCTCCGTCTTTCGCGAGTGGACTTCCTCGGCCCCGGCGGCGCGCAGAGCCTCGTCGGCCGATGACTGCCGACCGGCGTTCGTTTCGACACCGACGATGACCGAGCCTTGCTTCAAATGCCGATGCAAAAAATCGACTTCTTCCCGCCAAAAAGTCAATCCCGTGAGAGCGCCAATGGCGGTTCCTATGGCTCCTCCGACGATCGCGCCCTTGATGGCGGCGAGCCAAGCGACGGACGTCACCAGGTCGGTACCCACTGCAACCAGCGCACCGCCGATCACACCCAACACGGCGCCGACGGCGATGCCTCTGCCCGTGCTGGTTCTGCCTTCGACTTTGAGCTCCTCGCTCTGATCGCCCTTCCTCATGATCGCGCGAACGTCCTCGCTCGGAAAATCAGAATCCACGAGATGCTGAAGCGCATTCGAAGCAGCTTCCTCGTTCGCAAATACTCCATAAATGAACACATTCACTCCTTGGTTTTCTCTCGAGAAAAGGGAGCAAGATCCGTACCAAGAAACGCAAAGCGCACGCTTGGTGGCTCCAGCAGGGCTGACCTGGCGAGTCCTACAAGAGCAGGAGGCCGATCGCCATGACGGCCACGCCAGCGATGAGCCCATAGACCGAGTCATGGCCTTGTTCGTACCGCTTGGCGTTGGGAATGAGCTGATCGAGCGAAATGAAGACCATGACCCCGGCCACCGATGCTTGGACGATTCCCAGCAGCCCGTCGGACAGCCATGGGAAGATCAATAGATAACCGAGCCCAGCACCGAGAGGCTCGGTGATCCCTGACAGGAACGAGTAGGCAATCGCTTTGGTACGGTTGCCCGTCGCAAAGTAGATGGGAATGGCGACCGACAGGCCCTCTGGGACGTTGTGCAAGGCAATGGCTGTCGCGACGGGAACGCCAATCTCCGGGTCGTGAAGCGCAGTGACGAACGTAACCAGGCCTTCGGGAAAGTTGTGCACGGTGATGGCGATCGCGGTGAGGACGCCGACGCGTTTCAGAGGCGACGTGACGGAATCGCGATTCAAGTCCTCCACCAGGACCGCGTCATGTGGATTTTCGTAGGAGGGAACGACGAAGTCGATCAGCGCGATGGTCAGCATGCCTCCGAGGAAGCTAATCGCGGCAACCCAAGGCCCGGTGGCCTGACCGTAGTCGGCTCGCAAAAGCGACTCTCCCGAGGGCAGCAGCTCGACGAACGATACGTAGATCATCACGCCCGCCGAAAACCCGAGCGATGCCGACAAAAAGCGTGTGTTGGTGCGCTTGGCCACGAAGGCTGCCACGCCTCCGGCTCCCGTGGCAAGGCCCGCCACGACGGTGAGCCCAAAGGCGAGCAGGACGTTCATGTTTGCGAAGCACCCACGCGCGATGCGGCGGCCCAGTTCCTCGAGATCGGGCGCATGCCGCCGTGCATGCTACGCGATTTGCCGCTCCTCTTGCTCCTCCTGATCCTCCTGGGGAGTCGATTCTTCTCTGACCGCCTTGGTCGTCTTCGTCTTTCTCTCCTCGAAGATCTCGTCCATGGTTTCCGGTCGGAAGTCCTCGATGCCGTAGGGCAGCTCGGGCACCGAGCTCTCGACCCAGGTGTATCGGCCTTCGAGCATTTCGAGGCCGATCTTCGTCGCTCGGGCGTCGTCGTTGCGCCAGAGACCGTGAAAGAGCGAGTCGATCCGTCGCCGGGTCTGCCGAGCAAAGAAGTCGGCAAGGGCCACGGCTTGCTCCGCCTGCTCGGCGTGATCCCGCTCGAGCTTGTGGGCGCGGCGTACGGTGGCGGTCATGGCGAAGATCTCCAAGCCGATGTCGACAGCCCGGAACAGGAAACCTTGGCGACGTTCGAGTCCCGGACCAAACCGGGCCATCCCGTGAAAGACGTTTCGAGCGAGCCGTGCCGAGGCCCGGGATGCGTAGCGCAAGTGCTTGGCGAGCTTGCCGTAGCGCGAAAAACGCGGCCAAAGGCTCCAGCGCAGCCATCTCGTCGGATACCACCAGGCGTAAAACGCGACGATCTTCGGCAATGCGCCCAGCCGTTCGCCGAGCGTGGCGTCGGGATCGACGAGCTTGCCCGCCACTTGCAGGTGCTTGTCGACCGCCTCGCGAGCGATGAAGAGGTGCATGATTTCGCTCGAGCCCTCGAAGATCAGGTTGATGCGGTTGTCGCGCAGTGCCCGCTCCACGCCGACCGGTGGCTCGCCGCGAGCTTTGAGCGAGCTTTCGGTTTCGTAGCCACGTCCGCCGCGAATCTGAAGCGTCTCGTCGATCAAGTTCCAGCTTCGCACGGTGTTCCATTCCTTGGCCGCGGCCGCTTCCAAACGGATGTCCGTGTCCTTGCGATCGGCGAGCTCGCCTACGACCTGCGCAATCGATTCCATTGCGAACGCCGAAGACAGCAAATAGGCATTCTTGTGGGCCACCGCCTCGTGCTTTCCGACTGGGACGCCCCACTGGACGCGTGCGTTGGACCATTTGCGTGCAATCTCGACGTATCGTTTGGCCCCACCCGAGGTCGCAGCGGGCAAGCTCAGTCGGCCGGTATTGAGAGTGACCAAGGCGATCTTGAGCCCATCGCCTTCATTGCCGATCAAATTCTCTTTTGGGATCTTCACGTTCTCGAAGCTGATCACGCCATTGGCGAGCGCGCGAAGGCCCATGAAGTGGCAGCGGTGCTCTACGTGGACCCCAGGCCAGTCCATCTCCACGACGAACGCGTTGATCTTGTTCGTGTTCGGGTTGCGGGCCATCACCACGATGAGCTCCGCGATCGTTCCGTTCGTGCACCAGAGCTTTTGTCCATTGAGGATGTAGTGCTTTCCGTCCTCGGTGGGCTCGGCGATCGTGGCGAGCCGAGCGGGGTCGGACCCGACGGCCGGCTCGGTCAGCGCAAACGCCGAAATCGCTCCCTTCGCACAACGTGGCAGGAATCGTTTCTTCTGCTCCTCCGTTCCGAAGAGCTTGACCGGTTGCGGGACCCCAATGGCTTGATGTGCGGACACCAGGGCGATCACGTTGCCGTCGTAGGCCCCAATCAGCTCCATGACGCGCACGTATTCGGGGTGCGTCAGACCGAGGCCCCCATACTCTTTTGGAATTTTCATTCCAAAAGCGCCGAGATCCGCAAGCCCTCGAATCAGCTCCTTGGGGTATTCACCGGTCTCGTCGATCTCGATCGAGTCGACCTTTTCGCGAAGGAAGTCGCTCATCTTTTGATAGAACTCGAGGAACTCGGGACGGTCCGGCTCGTTTAAAGAGAGTCGTTCCAAGAGGTCGATGCGAAAGTTCCCGAGGAATACGTCGCGGATGAAGCTTTCGCCGCTCCAGACTTTTTCTCTCGATTCTTCTGCGACCTTTCGCGCTTCTTGGGCATTTGCCATGGGGCCTCCAAACTGCATTCTCGCGGGCGGTCATGCCCGGGCGGATCACGAACATCGCGAAACCACCGCCTTTGCACAAGCCCCCATCACTACTGCAAATTCTGCACCAGCAGAAAGTTGCATCCTGACTTGGCATGTTTGCTGCTTCATTCCATTGGATATGACAAAGGTTTTGATTCTCTATTACTCGAGCTACGGTCACGTCGAAACGATGGCCCGCGCCGTGGCCGAAGGGGTCCGAGAGGTTCCGAAAGCCGAGGTCACGGTCAAACGCGTTCCCGAGTTGGTTCCGGAGGAGGTCGCCAAGAAGTCGGGGTACAAGCTCGACCAGCCTGCGCCGATTGCCGCACCGGACGAGCTAGCGCAATACGACGCGATCCTCTTTGGCACCCCGACCCGATTCGGAAACATGTGCGCGCAGATGCGCAGCTTCCTCGATCAAACGGGTGCGCTTTGGCAGGGCGGAAAGCTCATCGGAAAAGTCGGCAGCGTGTTTGCTTCGACCGCCACCCAACACGGGGGTCAAGAGTCGACCGTGCTTTCCTTTCACACGACGCTGCTTCACCAAGGAATGGTCATCGTCGGGCTACCGTACTCGGCGAAAGAACAAATGACATTGGATGAGATTACCGGCGGGTCGCCTTATGGGGCCTCGACCATCGCCGGCGGCGACGGCTCTCGAAAGCCAAGTGAAAGAGAGTTGGGGCTCGCGCGGTTCCAGGGACGTCACGCCACCGAAATCGCTGCGAAGCTGGCATCCTGAGGGCCTGCAGTCAGCGCGGCGAAATGTCACGGGTGTGGCCAATTGCCTCGGAGCTCTCGGATCGTTGCGTGCAGTTGCCTACACCGACCCTTGCGCCTACACCGGTGCCGATGGCACGGGGCTTGCTCCGGCTTGCCACTCGAAAGGAGCGCACATGTACGAGCTTACAAAACGCGCATATTCGTTCACACCATGGATGGTCATTGGACTGCTCCTCGGAGCGACCGCTTTGATTGGGTGTGAGCGTTCGAAGAGTGAAGGCTCGGCTGAACCGAGCACGCAGACCGAAACTACCGCCGAGCAGAAGCCGGAGGAAGCGAAGGGGGCGGCCGAGCAGAAGCCCGAGGCGATGGAGGGCGCGAACGAGCAGGCCAAGGAGGTCAGCAGCGCGGTTGCGACGCTCGATCCCACCAAGGGCAACGACGTTCACGGCACGGTCCATTTCGAGCAGACTGCGGATGGAGTCAGGGTGACGGCCGAGGTCACGGGCCTCGAGCCCAACACGAGTCACGGGTTCCACATCCACGAAAAGGGCGACTGTAGCGCGCCCGATGGCACCAGTGCGGGCGGGCACTATGCGCCCAACGGAAACCCCCATGGCTTGCCGCCCAATCCGAAGCGGCACGCCGGTGACATGGGCAACATCACGGCTGACGCGCAGGGCAAGGCCACGATGGACGAGACCTTCGACAATTTCTCCCTCAGCGGGAGCTCTCCGGTCCTCGGCCGGGCTGTCATCGTCCACCAAAACAAGGACCAAGGTACGCAGCCCACGGGTGACGCCGGCGCCCGAGTTGCTTGTGGCGTCATCGAGGCCGAAAAGTAGTAAGCCTTCCGGTTTCGGGCGCTCCTGCTTGGGCTTTTGCAGGGGTGCCGACGATGCTCAACCGCCGCTGTCGTCGGGCCGGTAGGCTCCGTCGGCATCGTGGATTTCGGTGCCCGTCACCGGCGGATTGAAGACGCAAACGAGCTTGAGCTCACGCTCTGCTTTGAGCGTATGGCGATCGTGTCGGTCCAGGGCGTAACAAGTGCCGGGCTCGATGACGAAGTGCTCGCCCGTGTCCCGGTTGGTCAAGACGCCGCGACCCGAATAGCAGTAGACGGCCTCGAGGTGATGCTTGTACCACATGTCGACCTCGAGCCCCGTGGGGAAGGTGGTTTCGTGAAACGAAAACCCCATGCCGTCTTTCTTGAGCAAAAAACGCACACTGGTCCATCCGTCCGGGCTCTTCACCTCGCGCTCGGTGCCCAGCAAATCGGCAAGTCTCACTACCTTCAATCCAACACCTCCCGCGGAGCTCGCTCAGGCGGCCCCGCCGTTTCTGATCTGGCGCCGCTTTTGCACGAGCGCCTCGAGCGATTGGTCGACGATCTGCAAGCCCTCCCGAAGGAGCTCCTCTTCGATGGTCAGCGCAGGGAGGAACTTCAGCACTTGATCGTTGGCGCCTGCGGTCTCGAGCACGAGGCCGTGCTCGAACGCTTCCTGAGAAGCGTCGCGCGCGACGCCAGGCTGCGGCAACTCGATGCCCCAGATCATGCCAACGCCCCGAACTTTCGGATCCAACTCGGGATATTTCGCCGCGATTTGCTGCAGCTCTCCTTGCAGAATCTCGCCCTTGTAGGCGACGGCCCGCGCGAGATCGTCGTTGTCCCAATACGTCAGCGCTTGCTCCGCGGCTACGAACGCGAGGTTGTTTCCTCGAAAGGTGCCGGTGTGCTCACCAGGCTGCCATTGATCGAGCTCGGGCCGCATGAAGAGCACGGCAAAGGGCAAACCGCCGCCGAGCGATTTGGAAAACGTGACGAGGTCCGGATGAATTCCGGCCCGTTCGAAGCTGAAGAAGGTTCCGGTTCGCCCGTTGCCTACCTGGATGTCATCGACGATCAGCAAGATGTCGAACTCGCGGCAGATCCCTTCGAGGCCTCTCAACCACTCGTCGCTTGCGACGTTGATTCCTCCTTCGCCCTGGACGGTTTCGACGATGATGGCGGCTGGTATATCCACGCCGCTGCTGCCATCTTCCAGGTAGCGACGCAAAACGCCGATGGTGTCGATGTCCGGTCCTAGAAACCCGTCGTAGGGCATGAAGGCCACGTTGTTTCGCGCTCCGTAGGATTCATCGCGATAGAAGTTGTTTCCCGTGACCGCCAGCGCGCCCATCGTCAGGCCGTGGTATCCGTTGGTGAACGAAATCACGTTCGAACGTCGCTTGACCATGCGGGCGAGCTTGAGTGCAGTTTCGACCGCATTGGTTCCGGTCGGCCCGGTGAACTGCACTTTGTAAGTCATGTTGCGCGGGACCAAAATGGTGTCGCGCAGCTTCTGCAAAAAGCCCCGCTTCGCGACGGTCGCCTTGTCGAGACCATGCACGATGCCGCCCCTGCGAAGGTGCTCGATCAGCGCGTCGGTGATGAGCGGGTTGTTGTGCCCATAGTTCAGGGTGCCGGCCCCTGCGAAAAAATCGATGTATCGATTCCCTTGCTCGTCGAAGAGCAGCGAACCGTGCGCCACGTCGAACATCGCCGGGAACGAACGAACATAGCCCCGAACCTCCGACTCCATTTCTTCGAAAATCCTCATGGTGTCTCCTTTGGTGGACGGAAAGGTCCGATCCGAAGCAGCCGCTCTGGCTCGTGCGAGGGCTCCGGAAAAAGCGAGCTGCCAAACCCTTCGAGCTCGTCGATTGGAGCGTCGAAACGGCGCGCAAACCCGCGAAACAATGCTCTCGACGCTTCGTTCGAAGGTGTGACGTTGGTGTCGAGATACCGGACGTCTTTGCAGGCGTCCGAGGCGACGAGGTGATCGAGCACCCGACTTGCGATCCCGCGCCCTCGCGCGTCGGGCGCGACTCCGATTTGCCAGACGAAGATCGTGTCTTGCCTTTGCGGCGGACGGTACCCCGTGACGAATCCGACGATGCGTCCTGCGAGCTCCGCCACGATGCACGTTTCGGAAAAATCGCGGCAAACCATGAGGTAAGCGTAAGTCGAGTTCAGATCCAACGTGCCGGCCTCTCGAATGAGTCGCCAGAGTGCCAAGCCGTCCGGGATCTCGGGTTGCCGAAACACGATGGAGTCATCTGCAGAGTGTTTGATGTTGGCCATGTCTAGCCCGTGGCGGCCTCTTCGTTGCGAAGCGCCGACGCAACCAGTCGGTCGTGAAGCTCACGCACGATGCGTTCGATGCGATTCGTTTCGTCGAGCTGCGCGCCGGCACGGTTCCTTGCAACGGTCGCGGTGACGACTTTGGTGTCGATTTGGTAGCTGGCAAGGGTCAACGGACGGTAGTTCGACATGAACGCATTGAATTTCGAGGTCAGCTCCTCGGTCAGGTTGCCGATGACTCGCAGGTACCACGTGTACAAAGCCACGGGGCGCAGGCCGAGCTCCTCGAGCTCTTCGACCAGGGCCTGGATCGTTTCCTCGTCGTCACTGATGACGATTGCATCGGTGCCGGCTCTTTGATGACGTACTTCCTCGACGTTCATGTCGTGCTTCGCAAAGACGTCCAGGAAGCGACTGAGCTCGCCGGGCTCGTCGGGAATCGTTCCCACGTGGATGTTGACCGTCTCGATCGGTCGCTCGACGATGTACAAACCATCTGCGAGCTCGGCATCCGAGACGATCGTACGGCGCTCAGGTCGGGCTGGATCGAAAATGTGGACGGGAACTCCAGTGGCCCGCACCGGCTCCACGGCTCGCCCATAGATGTTGCCGGCTTCGGTCGCCAGGTCATAGGTAAGCTGCGGAATCGTTTGCGCAGCCTCTCCCACCAGCATGTCGTCGGCGGTCAGCACGCCCGGTGTTTCCTTGCAGAAACCGACATAGCGGGCACCGAGCGCGAGCCCGAGAAACGTGGCAGTGAGATCCGATCCTCCACGACCCAGGCTGGTGCGGTAGACGTTGCTGTACTGCTGGTCGTCGGCTTCCGTTGCTGACGACTGCATGATTTCTTTGAACTCCTTGCCCGGGTCGTAAATGCCGTCGAATCCGGTGACGACGGGCAGCAAATCGCGCTCCAGGTACTGACCGACCATGATCTCGCGGACGTGCTCGACGGCACGCGGCCAGTCGATCGTCGCCGAGCCGAACTTGTCATCCGTGTAGATCCCCAGCTCGAGCGCAGTCACCGGCACCGCACGAATCGGAAACTTGCCCGCATCGTGCATGCGATTGAAGTAGCCAGCGAGGATCTTCACGGCCAAGCGCTCGCCTGCCGTCACGACGTAGTCATCGAGGCTGGGGATTCGCTCGTAGGCCGTGCAACACACCTGCACGGTGTCCGAGATGTGCTCGACGTTGCGCTTCACGTCCTGCACCAGCTCGTGATCACCATCGAGCTTGAGATCGCGCATCAAGCTCAGATGCACGTCGAGTAGGGTGCTGGTGAAACGAGACATCCCCTCGGCAAAGCTCGGGGCGTCTCCGACGATTTTCCAGTAGTTTTGCAGGAGGTCGGTCACGCTCACTCGGTCGCCCGACCCGCTGCGCCCCCGGCGGTATGCCGAGAACACGGCCACGACCCAATGGCCCTGCTCGATCAGCTCCGAGATCGCCAGTCGCGCGATCTTGATCCGGCGTTGCTCCGGGGTGGCCCCGACGGTGGTTCCCCCGAACTTCAGCACCACCACGTCGCGGCTGGTGCTCCGCCGGGGCACGGTTGCCAGCGTGGCATCGGAAATCAGGTATTTGGATGGCACGGTTCGGACTCTTTCGGCGTGGGCGATAGTGGCAACCGGGGTGGTCGGTCAAATCCAGACAAAGCCGGCCTGCCTGCCGCCTGCTCCTTGCGGATGGGGCCGAAACCCACGTATTTCCAGCGTACTAGCGGCTCGCAGCGCTCAGTATGACACAATTTGTTGCGGAAGTGATTTGCGCAGCACTGATTGCTGTAGCAAGTTACCGCCACCGTGGGGTCTGACGAGCCACACCTGAACGGGCACGCCCGGGAGGAGTCGCTGCTGATACGGATTCGACGGCCTCGGGCAGGGGAGGGTTCCGCGATTTGGAGCCTCGTTCGCCGCTCGGAGTCGCTCGAGTCCGATGGTGGCCACGTCCTTGCATTGCTCGTATCGCGCTTCGCTGACACCTGCCTCGTCGCCGAGGCCGAGGGGGCCCTGATCGGCTTCGTGGGTGGATACCGTACCCCGACGCCACCTCATTCGGTCCTGCTTTGGCAAATCGACGTCGACCCGGAGTTTCGCGGGAAGGGGCTGGGCCATGCGCTCCTGCACGCCCTGATTCGATGCCCGGGCTGCGCTGACGTCGAATATCTCGAGGCCGCCCTGGAATCTTCGCACGTTGCTTGCAAACGATTGCTCGAAGGGTTTGCGCGAGAGCTGGAGACGTCGTGCGAGGTGACTTCGGGCGGATCGGAAACGCGCTCCAAGGGTGGCAACGGACAAGAGCTCCTTCGGATCGGACCCATTCACAGTCGAGAGGAGATGAGTCTGGAGAGGTTCTATGGAAACCTTTGAGCGTGCCGGCGGGTCGAACGCAGACCCTTACGTGTCCCGCGCCGGTCCCGAAAGCGGACTGGTCGAGCGCGTGGATCCCGTCATTTGGGGCTCCGGCGACGGCCCGCTGAGTCCCGAAGAAGTGACCCGATTCGAGGCCGATGGGTTCTTGGTCAAAGAGCGTCTCTTCAACGAAACGGAAGTCGCCGAGATGATGGCCGAGCTCGAGCGGCTTCCCGGCGCCTACCCAGAGTCTGCAGAGGAAGTCGTGGCCGAACCGGACACGGGAATCATCCGTTCGATCTTCAGAGTTCACCGGACCTCGCCTCGGTTCGAAAAGCTCTCGCGAGACCCTCGCCTCGTCGATACGGCCAAACAGATCCTGGGAGACGACCTCTACATCCATCAATCGCGGATCAACTTCAAACCCGCCTTCGATGGACGACCGTTTCCCTGGCACTCGGATTTCGAGACGTGGCACGTGGAAGATGGGATGCCGCGCATGCGTGCAGTGAGCGCCTCGGTCCTACTCACCGAAAATACCCCGGTCAACGGTCCCCTGATGCTGATTCGCGGCTCGCATCGGCACTACGTCCGTTGCCCCGGTCGCACCCCGAACGAGCACTACAAAGAGTCGCTCCGACAACAGCGATACGGCGTACCGCCGAAAGAATCGTTGATCCAGTTAATCGAACGCGGAGAGCTCGTGCAGGCCTTGGCTCCCCCTGGGTCGGTTCTCTTTTTCGACTGCAATACGATGCATGGATCGACGGGAAACATGTCGCCGTTCGCGCGACACAACGTGTTTCTCGTCTTCAACAGCACCGCCAATCAACTGCAGGCTCCGTTTTGCGGATTGCCACCGCGGCCCATTTTCCTCGCCGAGCGTCAGGTTGACTGAGCCGGTGGGCACCGGATTCAGCGGTCGGCGCCGCCCGACTTGACGTCTATCTCCGGCGTCAACATCGGCGCGGCGTCGATTTCGGCCGCTTCCATCAGCTCCGCGATCCGACGAAGCGACTCCAGCAAACGCGACCGTTCGGCAGGCGGCAAGGTCGAAAGACGCCGGACGAATCGTTCCTGCAAAGGCACCGGCAGGGTTTGGTAGCGTTCGAGCCCCGACGCCGTGAGCGACAAGCACACCTTGCGACGGTCTTTGGCGCGACGCTCTCGATCGACCAAACCGGCACGGGTCAGCCGATCGATGATCCGCGAAACGGTGGCTGGCGAGAGCTCTAGCTGCTTGGCGACCATGACCACCGTCACCTCTTCGGTGGTTTCCTCCAAATCTCCGACGGCCTTCAGACACATGAGCTGTGGAACGGTGAGCCCAGCTTCTCGATAGAGAGCTTTGGAATGCTCGGAGATCTTGCGAACGATCTGCCGAATGGTTCGCAATACATCGTGGGCGATTTTCGTGTCGTCGTCGTGTCGAGTCATGGTTTGGGCACCGGTTTGGGACGCTGCAAGCTCATGACGCTTGACGACGATACCATAGCGGATACAAGCAGGGGTGAGATGCGTGCGGTGATTTTGGACCGGAACGGGCCCATCGAGAGTCTTCGCGTCGGCGAGCTCGATCCGCCCGAGGCCGGGCCGGACGACATGTTGGTTCGCGTGCGGGCGGCGTCCGTCAATCCCGCCGATCTCAAGGTCGTCACCGGCAAAGACGG